>NZ_CP048833.1:4345061-4655422 GCF_012971725.1 Pseudomonas multiresinivorans | reverse complement strand
AGCGCCGCGTGGCCCTGGCGCGCCTGTACCTCGAGGCGCCGCCGCTGTGGATCCTCGACGAACCCTTCACCGCCCTGGACAAGCAGGGCGTGGCGCAGCTCGAAGAGCACCTCGCCGGCCATTGCGAGCGCGGAGGCCTGGTGGTGCTGACCACCCACCACACCCTGGAGCGTATGCCTTCAGGCTATCGCGCCCTCGACCTGGGCCAGCACGCACGGGAGGCGGCGCGATGAGCAACGTCTTCACCCTGTTGCTCGCCCGCGAAGCGCGCCTGCTGTTCCGCCGTCCGGCGGAGCTGGCCAATCCTTTGGTGTTCTTCGCCATCGTCATTGCGCTGTTCCCGCTGGCGGTCGGCCCCGAATCGGAAATGCTCAAGAACCTCTCGCCCGGCCTCGTCTGGGTCGCGGCATTGCTGGCGGTACTGCTGTCGCTGGACGGCCTGTTCCGCAGCGATTTCGAGGATGGTTCCCTGGAGCAGTGGGTCCTTTCGCCGCACCCCCTGCCACTACTGGTCCTGGCCAAAGTACTGGCACACTGGCTGGTTTCAGGGCTGGCCCTGGTGCTGCTTTCGCCGCTGTTCGCCCTGATGCTGGGCCTGCCGGCGCGCTGCCTGCCGGACCTGCTGCTGTCGCTGCTGCTGGGTACGCCGGTGCTGAGCCTGCTGGGCGCCGTGGGCGCCGCACTCACCGTCGGGCTCAAGCGTGGCGGCCTGCTGCTGGCCTTGCTGATCCTGCCGCTCTACATTCCGGTGCTGATCCTGGGCAGCGGAGCGCTTCAGGCGTCGCTGCAGGGGCTGCCCACCGCCGGGCACCTGTTGTGGCTGGCCAGCCTGACGGCGTTAGCATTGACGCTGACGCCCTTTGCCATCGCCGCCGGGCTGAAGATCAGCGTCGGCGAGTGAACGAACGATCGCCGGGCTGGGAAGCGGCACCGGCGGCAGACTAGAGCTTTGAAATACAGAGCCTGATGATGAACTGGACTTGGTTTCACAAACTTGGCTCGCCCAAGTGGTTCTACGAGATCAGCGGACGCTGGCTGCCGTGGTTCGCCGTCGCCGCGATCCTGCTGATGGTCGCCGGCACCGTCTGGGGCCTGGCCTTCGCGCCGCCGGACTACCAGCAGGGCAACAGCTTCCGGATCATCTATATCCACGTGCCGGCAGCGTTCCTCGCCCAGTCCTGCTACGTCATGCTCGCCGTGGCCGGCGCCATCGGCCTGATCTGGAAGATGAAGATCGCCGATGTCGCCGTGCAGTGCGCCGCGCCCATCGGCGCCTGGATGACCTTCGTCGCGCTGGTCACCGGGGCTATCTGGGGCAAGCCAACCTGGG
This sequence comes from Pseudomonas multiresinivorans, assembly GCF_012971725.1. Classification (NCBI taxonomy): domain Bacteria; kingdom Pseudomonadati; phylum Pseudomonadota; class Gammaproteobacteria; order Pseudomonadales; family Pseudomonadaceae; genus Pseudomonas; species Pseudomonas multiresinivorans. The sequence continues at coordinate 4,654,092 of NZ_CP048833.1, read as the reverse complement.
GCGCCTGGTGGGTCTGGGACGCGCGCCTGACCTCGATGCTGATCCTGCTGTTCCTGTATTTCGGCATCATCGCCCTGGGCCAGGCCATCACCAACCGTGACAGCGCCGCCAAGGCCTGCGCCGTGCTGGCCATCGTCGGCGTGGTGAACATCCCGATCATCAAGTACTCGGTGGACTGGTGGAACACCCTGCACCAGCCGGCCACCTTCACCCTGACCGAAAAGCCGCCGATGCCGCCGGAGATGTGGATTCCGCTGCTGATGATGGTCGCCGGCTTCTACTGCTTCTTCACCGTGGTGCTGCTGATGCGCATGCGCCTGGAAGTGCTCAAGCGCGAAGCGCGCACGAGCTGGGTCAAGGCCGAGGTGGAGCGCGCGCTATGAGTTTCCAGTCTTTCTCCGATTTCGTCGCCATGGGACACCATGGCCCTTACGTGTGGTCCGCCTACGCGATCTGCCTGGTGGTCCTGGCGATCAACGTCGTCTCGCCGATCGTGGCGCGCCGGCGTTACCTGCAAGAAGAGGCGCGTCGTCTGCGCCGGGAGGCCAGCAAGTGAATCCGGTCCGCAAGAAGCGTCTGTACATCGTCCTCGCCATCGTCGCCGGCGTTGGCGTCGCCGTCAGCCTGGCGCTGTCGGCCCTGCAGGAAAACATCAACCTGTTCTACACCCCGACCCAGATCGCCAACGGCGAAGCCCCGCACGACACGCGTATCCGCGCCGGTGGCATGGTGGAGAAGGGGTCGCTCAAGCGCTCGGCGGATTCGCTGGACGTGGAGTTCGTGGTCACCGACTTCGCCAAGGAGGTGACGGTGAAGTACCGCGGCATCCTCCCGGACCTGTTCCGCGAAGGGCAGGGCATCGTCGCCTTGGGCAAGATCAACGAGGCTGGCGTGCTGACCGCCGATGAAGTGCTGGCCAAGCACGACGAGAAATACATGCCGCCGGAAGTCACCAAGGCGCTCAAGGACAGCGGCAAGCTGGAGCATTACGAAGCCAGCCAGAGCGGCAACGCAGCGCCGCAACAGGGGAGCAACTGACATGGTTCCCGAACTCGGCCACCTCTCGCTGATCCTCGCGCTGTGCATGGCGCTGGTGATGTCGTTCTTCCCGCTGGTCGGCGCCTGGCGCGGCGATCGCCAGTGGATGAGCCTGGCGCGCCCGGCAGCCTGGGGACAGTTCGCCTTCCTGCTGTTCTCCTTCGGCTGCCTGACCTGGGCCTTCCTCCACGATGATTTCTCGGTGGCCTACGTCGCCAGCAACTCCAACAGCGCGCTGCCGTGGTTCTACAAGTTCAGCGCCGTGTGGGGCGCCCACGAAGGTTCGCTGCTGCTCTGGGCACTGATCCTCGGCGGCTGGACCTTCGCCGTGTCGGTGTTCTCCCGCCAGTTGCCGGAAGTGATGCTGGCCCGCGTGCTGGCCGTGATGGGCATGATCAGCACTGGCTTCCTGCTGTTCCTGATCATCACCTCCAACCCCTTCAGCCGCCTGCTGCCGCAAGTGCCGGCCGACGGCAACGACCTCAACCCGTTGCTGCAGGACCCCGGCCTGATCTTCCACCCGCCGATGCTCTACATGGGCTACGTGGGCTTCTCGGTGGCCTTCGCCTTCGCCATCGCCGCGCTGCTCGGCGGCCGCCTCGACGCCGCCTGGGCGCGCTGGTCGCGGCCCTGGACGCTGGTGGCCTGGACCTTCCTCGGCGTTGGTATCGTGCTGGGCTCCTGGTGGGCCTACTACGAACTGGGCTGGGGCGGCTGGTGGTTCTGGGACCCGGTGGAAAACGCCTCGTTCATGCCGTGGCTGGTGGGCACCGCACTGATCCACTCGCTGGCGGTGACCGAGAAGCGCGGCGTGTTCAAGAGCTGGACCGTGCTGCTGGCCATCGCCGCCTTCTCGCTGAGCCTGCTGGGCACCTTCCTGGTTCGCTCCGGCGTGCTGACCTCGGTACACGCCTTCGCCTCGGACCCTGAGCGTGGCGTATTCATCCTGGCCTTCCTGCTGGTGGTGGTCGGTGGCTCGCTGACGCTGTTCGCCCTGCGCGCGCCGGTGGTCAAGAGCCAGGTCGGCTTCGCCCTGTGGTCCCGCGAGACCCTGCTGCTGCTGAACAATCTGATCCTGGTGGTCACCGCCTCGATGATCCTGCTGGGCACCCTCTACCCGCTGGTACTCGACGCCATCAGCGGCGCCAAGCTGTCGGTCGGCCCGCCGTACTTCAACGCGCTGTTCGTGCCGCTGATCGCCATCCTCATGCTGGCCCTGGCGGTCGGTGTGCTGGTGCGCTGGAAGGACACTCCGACCCGCTGGCTGCGCAACATGCTCACCCCGGTGCTGATCGGCACCGTGGTGCTGGGCGGCCTCGGCAGCTTCCTGTATGGCGAGCTGCACTGGGAAGTGCTGACCGTGTTCATGCTGGCGGCCTGGGTGGTGCTGGCCGGCGTGCGTGACTTCTTCGACAAGGTCCGCCACAAGGGCGTGATCGCCGGTGCCGCGGGCCTGAACCGCAGCTACTGGGGCATGCAGCTGGCGCACTTCGGTATCGCCATCTGCGCCATCGGCGTGGTGCTCACCAGCCAGTTCAGCGCCCAGCGCGACCTGCGCATGGCGCCGGGCGAGTCGGTCGAGCTGGCGGGTTACCAGTTCCGCTTCGAAGGCACCCATCACTTCGAAGGGCCGAACTTCACCTCCGACAAGGGCACCATCCGCGTCACCCGCAAGGGCTCGGAAGTGGCCGTGCTGCACCCGGAGAAGCGTCTGTACAGCGTGCAGAACTCGATGATGACCGAGGCCGGGATCCACGGCAGCCTGACCCGCGACCTCTACGTCGCCCTGGGCGAGCCGCTGGACGACGGTGCCTGGGCGGTGCGCGTGCACATCAAGCCCTTCGTGCGCTTCATCTGGCTCGGCGGCCTGCTGATGGCCCTGGGGGGCGTGCTGGCGGCGCTCGACCGTCGCTACCGGCTGAAAGTGAAAACGCGTGTACGCGAGGCCCTGGGCCTCGCCGGACAGGGAGCTTGAGTGTGAAGCGTGCGATTCTGCTGTTGCCCCTGGCGATCTTCCTGGTCGTCGCGGTATTCCTCTTCCGTGGCCTGTGGCTGGACCCCAGCGAGTTGCCCTCGGCGCTGATCGGCAAGCCGTTCCCGGCGTTCTCCCTGCCCAGCGTCACCGAGCCGGGCAAGACCTACACCGAGGCCGATATCAAGGGCAAGCCGGCGCTGGTCAACGTCTGGGGCACCTGGTGCCCGACCTGCCGCTTCGAGCATCCGGTGCTGACCGACCTTGCCGCCAAGGGCGTGGTGATCTACGGCATCAACTACAAGGATGACGGCGCCGCCGCGCAGAAGTGGCTCAAGGAGCTGCACAACCCCTACCTGCTGAACATCGCCGACGCACAGGGCACCCTGGGCCTTGACCTGGGCGTCTATGGCGCGCCCGAGACCTATATCATCGACAAGGACGGCATCATCCGCCACAAGCTGGTAGGCGCCGTCGACGAGAAGGTCTGGCGTGAACAGCTGGCGCCGATCTATCAGGGCCTGGTCGACGAAGCGGAGGGCAAATGAAGCGCCTTCTCGCTGTTGCAGCCTTGGGCCTGGCCCTTACCGGCATCGCCCACGCCGCCATCGATACCTACGAATTCGCCAATGACGCCGAGCGCGCACGCTTCCGTGACCTGACCACCGAGCTGCGCTGCCCCAAGTGCCAGAACCAGGACATCGCCGACTCCAACGCGCCGATCGCCGCCGACCTGCGCAAGCAGATCTACACACAGATGGCGGCTGGCAAGAGCAACCAGCAGATCGTCGACTACATGGTCGACCGCTACGGCGAGTTCGTGCGCTACAAGCCCGAAGTCAGCGAGCGCACCTGGCTGCTCTGGTTCGGCCCCGCCGCACTGCTGGGCCTGGGCGTGATCGTCATCGGCGCCATCGTCGTGCGCCGCCGTCGCCCGGCCGCTGCCACTTCCACCACGCTGTCCGCCGAGGAGCAGGCGCGTCTCGACCAATTGCTGGATAACCAAGACAAATGATCGATTTCTGGCTCGCCGCCGGCCTGCTGTTGCTGGTAGCCCTGGCATTTCTCCTCGTCCCTCTGCTGCGTGGCCGCAAGGCCCAGGCCGAGGAAGACCGCACCGCCCTCAACGTCGCCCTGTACCAGGAACGCCTGGCAGAGCTGACTGCCCAGCGTGACGCCGGGACCCTCGACGACACCCAGCTCGAAGCCGGCCGCGCCGAAGCGGCCCGCGAGCTGCTCTCCGATACCGAAGGTGCCAGCGAGGACCGTCGCTCGCGCCTGGGCCGTGCGGCGCCGATGGTCGTCGCACTGGTCCTGCCATTCCTCGCCCTGGGGCTGTATCTGCACTGGGGCGCCAGCGACAAGGTCGCCCTGGCCCGCGAATTCGCCACCGCTCCGCATTCCATGGAAGAAATGACCACTCGCCTGGAGCGCGCGGTCCAGGCCCAGCCGGATTCCGCCGAGGGCTGGTACTTCCTCGGCCGCACCTACATGACCCAGAACCGCGCCGGCGATGCTGCCAAGGCCTTCGAGCAGGCCGCGCGCCTCTCCGGGCGCCAGCCGGAAGTGCTCGGCCAGTGGGCCCAGGCGCTGTACTTCGCCGGTGACAAGGCGCTGACCCAGCAGGTCCGCGAGCTGGCCGACGAAGCGCTGAAGAAGGACCCGCAGGAAGTCACCACCCTCGGCCTGCTCGGCATCGCCGCCTTCGAGGACGAGAAGTACGCCGACGCCATCGACTACTGGGGCCGCCTGGTTGCCGTGCTGCCGCAGGACGATCCGTCCCGCAGCGCCATTGCCGGTGGCATCGAGCGCGCCCGCCAGCGCATGGTCGAGAAGGGCGAGACCCCGCCGGAGGCTCCTGCCGCTGTGGAAACCGCCGGTGTGACCCTGAAGGTGAAGGTCGACCTGACCGCCGCCGTGAAGGGCCAGGTCAAGCCGGACGACAGCGTGTTCGTCTTCGCCCGCGCGGTGAGCGGCCCGCCGATGCCGCTGGCGGTGAAGCGCCTGAAGGTGTCCGACCTGCCCAGCGAGGTTTCCCTCAGCGATGCCGACGCGATGATGCCGCAGCTCAAGCTCTCGCAGCACCCGCAGGTGCAGCTCGTCGCGCGGATCTCCCGTGCCGGCAATGCCATCACCGGCGAATGGATCGGACGCAGCGAAGCGTTGTCTACTGCCAACGCGGGCGAGCAGAGCGTCACCATCGACAGCCCGGATCAGAAGTAAGACGAACAAGAGAGGGTTGAGCGATGAAGGGCAGAGTGCTGGCGCTGGGCGCCATGCTGGTACTGGGTGGTTGCGTGGTGCAGCCACAACAGCCGGAGCAACCGTCTTCGCCGATACCGCCGCCCTCGCAGCCGAGCAAGCCGATCCCGCCGGCCAAGACATCCAGCTCGCCTATCACCCCGCAGCCCAGCGCTGCACCGGCCGCCAAGCGCCCGACCCAGTTCGCCCCGCCGCCCGGTGGCAAGGGGCGCTGGGATGCCAGCCTGGGCGTCTATGTGATCCAGGGCCAGAAGGACCTCTACTATCGCCAGCGCACCTACTACCACTGGGACAGCGGCTGGTACTGGGGTGTCGGCCCGCAAGGCCCCTGGACCGAGACCGACAGCAGCGGCGTGCCGCCGGGGCTGACGCGCAAGTACGCGCAGTAACGCTCCCTCGCACGAACAACTGCCTTCATCTGCGGTCTCGTCGGGTGCGTAGGAGCGGACTCCGTCCGCGATCGGCTGGCCGCGCTCTCTGGTGGGCCGGAGCGGTGGTGAATCTATCGCGGACGGAGTCCGCTCCTACGCCATCCGCGAGCGCCTGCAGGATGCATCAATCGAACGTCCCCATCTCCGTCCCCAGTTCGATCACTTCCACCCGATTCCGTCCGCTCGCCTTGGCCTTGTACATCGCCTTGTCCGCTGCTGCGTAAAGTCCCTCGTAGGTGCCGGGAACGCCCGCTTCCAGGCAGGCGATGCCGAAGCTGGCGGTGAGGTAGAGCAGGCCGTCCTTCATCGGCAACGGGGTTTCCTCCAGCAGGCGGCGCACCTTTTCGGCGATGACCCGAGCCTGGGGCTGGGTAGTGTCGGGCAACAGCAGCAGGAACTCTTCGCCACCCAGGCGCGCCACGCTGTCGCCGGTGCGTGTGTAGTTGCGCAGGAGCGTGGCGGTATGGCGGATCACTTCATCGCCCAGTGGATGGCCATAGCGGTCGTTGATGAACTTGAAATGATCCAGGTCCACCATGAGCAGGCTGATGGGCGCAGGCTGGCGCGCGACGCGGGACAGCTCCATGCTCACCAGTTGGTCGAACTGGCGGCGGTTGAACAGTCCCGTCAGCGGGTCGTGGCCGGCGAGGTATTCCAGCTGGCGGTTCTTTTCCTCCAGCTCGAGCCGTTGCTGGCGGAGGAACTCGCGCTGGCGCAGGTTGCGCACATGGCCATGCCAGAGGATGAAAGACAACACCACGCCGATGCCGCAGATGGTCAGCCCGCCCATCTGGTTGGACAGGCGCAGTTGCGGGTTGGCCTGGGTCAGCGCCATCGTCAGCTCAAAGGCGGCGAAGGCGAGAATGTAGAGCGTGATGGCCAGTCGTGGCCGCAGCAGCAGAATCAGCGCGGTGGCCACTGAGGCCATGAGGAAAGGGGTGATGCTGCTGGTTACTTGCTGATCGGCGCCGGTGATGGCGACGCCAAACCCCAGCAGCAGGGCGCTGCCCAGGATGGTCAGCAGTTGCATGTACCAGAGTGCGACGCTGCGTCGTGGCCGCGAGGCGAGCCAGGCCAGCAGGCCGAGCAGGAAAAACAGCACGGCGACCGTGGCGTGGACCCGGATGATATCCATCCTCCAGCCGTCGTGTTCCGGGCTTGCCCCTTGCAGGTTGAGCCTGAACACGATGATGTGGATCAGATCGAACAGCACGGCCAGCGGGGCGGATAGGTACAGGCGCCGCAGGTTTTCCCGGGCGATCGGCAGCGCCAGTGCGTCGTTGACGGCAATGGCATGGTGCAGCCGCTGAAGCAACGTCCTGGACACGGGCTCTGGCCTCCTGCGTAAGTGCCGGCCAGCAACAGAATAGACGCGCAGCCGTTGGGCTGCGGTGCCGATCGCGCCCGAGGTCATCCGATGCGACGGACTGACAGTCACAATCTTCTATCGAGAAACTTCCGGGTTCGGCAGCAAATTGGTCTGAAACATTGTCGGATAATCCCTCTGCGGGCATAGTCCGCAACCCGGACCGCGCCAGGGAAGCTGTCGCGAAACCGATGCAGCCGCATCATCAACCCCAAGGATGCTGTCATGAATCCCAAGGACGCCGTCGTGAAAAGAGTGCAACGACTGTCGGCGCAGCAAGGTCTGGACGCCGAGCGTACGCTGCTCGACGCTACCTTCGTCGGTGAGCGTGACAGCGGTCTGCTGTTCTGGAGCCCGCTGGAGCAGTCGCTGGTGATGCCCCGCCGACTAAGCCGCCTGGAGGGCTTCGCCGCCGCCGAAGCCGCCTGCGAAGAGCTCGGCTGGCCGATCGCCCTGCGTGATACCGGCGGCGAGCCGGTGCCGCAGTCTGCCGGGGTGCTCAACGTCGCGCTGGTCTATGCGATCCCGCCGAGCGACAACGAGCAGACTCGCATCGAAACCGCCTACCTGCGCCTGTGCCAGCCGCTCTGCGACTGGCTGGCCGCCCTCGGCCTCGATCCGGGCCTGGGGGAAGTGGAGGGCGCCTTCTGCGATGGCCGCTACAACGTCAACCTGGGTGGTCGCAAGCTGGTGGGCACCGCCCAGCGCTGGCGTCGCCGGCCGAGCGACGGGCGCTATGTGGTACTGGCCCATGGCGCCATCCTGATGGAAAACCAGCGCGAGCCGATGGTCGATGCGGTGAACGCCTTCTACGAGAATTGTGGGCTCGACGCCCGCGTGCGCGCCACTAGCCACGTGGCGCTGGATGAGCGGTACGAACAGCCCTGGGACCAGGTGGACGCCCTGGCCGGGCAGTTCCAGCGGCACTTGCTGGCCGAGGGCGTGGCGCTGGATGTGTGATACGAACGACGTGGGTGGATCTTCGCTTCGCCCCAACCCTTCCAAGGAGTCTTGATACATGGAACATGGGACGAATTACCTGCAATCCACGGTGGTCTTCCTGATCGCCGCGGTGTTCATGGTGCCGTTGGCCAAGCGCCTGCAGCTCGGTGCTGTGCTGGGCTACCTGCTCGCCGGGGTGATCATCGGGCCGTACCTGCTGGGCCTGATCGACAACCCGGAAAGCGTCGCCAGCCTTTCCGAGCTGGGCGTGGTGCTGCTGCTCTTCATCATCGGCCTGGAGCTGTCGCCCAAGCGCCTCTGGGTGATGCGCAAGCAGGTATTCGGCGTGGGCCTGGCGCAGGTGCTGCTGACCGCCCTGGCACTGGGTAGCCTCGCCGTGCTGGTGTTCGAGTTGCCGGTGAATACCGCCGTGGTGATCGGGGGCGGCCTGGCGCTGTCGTCCACCGCCTTCGGTCTGCAGATCCTCGCGGAGCGCAAGGAGCTCAATAGTCCCTATGGACGCCTGGCGTTCGCCATCCTGTTGTTCCAGGACATCGCCGCAATCCCGCTGATCGCCATGATCCCGCTGCTGGGCGCGCGCGCCGACAGCCTGGCTCCCGGTGGCGATGTCGCCCATGTGATCGAGGTGGTGGGCAGCATTGCCGTGGTCGTGATCGGCGGGCGCTTCCTGCTGCGCCCGGTATTCCGCTCGGTGGCGCGTACCGGTCAGGCGGACCTGTCCACCGCCACCGCCTTGCTGGTGGTGGTCGGTACGGCGTGGTTGATGGAGGAGGCCGGCGTATCCATGGGGCTGGGCGCCTTCCTCGCCGGCCTGCTGCTGGCGGATTCCGAGTACCGCCATGAACTGGAAGCGCAGATCGAACCCTTCAAGGGCCTGTTGCTGGGGCTGTTCTTCATCAGCGTGGGCATGAGTGCCGACCTCGGCCTGCTCAAGAACGAGCCGTTCCGGGTCATCGGCCTGACCCTGCTGCTGGTGGCGATCAAGCTGCCGCTGCTGTTCGTCATCGGCCGTCTGGCCGGTGGTCTGGACAAGGTATCGGCGCTGCGCCTGGGCGTGCTGCTCGGCGCGGGTGGCGAATTCGCCTTCGTGGTGTTCAAGCTGGCGGCGGCGCAGGGACTGATGGACGCCGACATGCATTCGCTGCTGGTGCTGGGCATCACCCTGTCCATGGCGATGACGCCGCTGATGGTGCTGGCCCTGGCACGCAGCATCAAACCCAAGCCCGCGGTACTGCGCGAGCCGCCGCCGGAGTACAGCCAGCTGCCGGACGACGCGCCGCGCGTGGTGATCGCCGGCATGGGCCGGATGGGCCAGGTGGTCGCCCGTATCATGCGCGCCCAGGGCGTGCCCTTCGTCGCGCTGGACACCTCGGTGGACACCATCGAGCTGACCCGCAGCTACGGCAATATCCCGATCTTCTACGGCGACCCGCTGCGCCCGGAAATCCTCCGTGCCGCCCAGGTGGAGAAAGCCGAGTTCTTCGTCGTCGCTACCGACGACCCGCAGACCAACATCGAGACCGCGCGGCTGGTGCGCAAGCTCTACCCGCACATCAAGGTCATCGGCCGGGCGCGTAACCGCCAGCACGTCTATCACCTGCTGGACGTCGACGCGACGCCGGTGCGCGAAACCTTCCACTCGAGCCTGGAAATGAGCCGACTGCTGCTCACCGGCCTGGGCCTGAACGAGGAGCAGGTCGGCGCGCGCATCCGCCGCTTCAAGCGTCACGACGAGGCGGTGCTGATGGCCCAGTACCGCGTCTACGACGACGAGAAAGCCGTCGTTCAGACGGCCCGCGAGGCACGCAAGGAACTGGAAACCCTGTTCGAGGCGGACCACCTGGAAGACCAGGGTATCGGCCACCACTGATGGGCCATTCCGCGCATCGATAGTGCTGGGGCGGGCCGCTCGCCCCGGCGCATCCTCAGGCCTTCGCAACGGAGGCCCCATCGATGAGCGACTACCGCACTTTCACCCGTGAAGACCGCAACGGCGTAGCCGTGGTGAGCTTCCGTCACCCGCCGATCAACCTGATCGACCGCGCCATGGTCATCGACCTGCTGCACCTGGCCGATGAGCTCGAGCGCGATGCCGATATCCGCGTGGTGTTGTTCCGCAGCAGCAACCCGGACTTCTTCCTTGCCCACTACGACCTCGGCAGCCAGCTGGACGCGCCGCCGATGAAGCTGCCCGCCGGCATGGCCAGCCCGCTCAGCGCGCTGTTCAGCCGTTTCAGCCGGTTGCCGCAGGTGACCATTGGTGAGCTGCGCGGCCGTGCTCGCGGTGCCGGCAGCGAATTCCTGCTGGCGCTGGATATGCGCTTCGCCTCCCGGGAACGCGCGCTGCTCGGTCAGCCGGAGGTCGCGGTTGGCTTGTTGCCTGGCGCGGGCGGTACGGTGCGCCTGGCGCAGATGCTCGGCCGGGGCAGGGCGCTGGAGGTCTGCCTGGGCGGCGAGGATTTCGATGCAGATACCGCAGAGCGCTATGGCTGGATCAACCGGGCACTGGCGGACTCGGAACTGGAAGGATTCTGCGAGGCTCTGGCACGACGCATTGCGGCCTTCCCGGCGGCGGGCATCGCCCATGTGAAGGCGGTGGTGGATCAGGTAACGGTGGCGGATCAGGCGGCGCTGGCGGAGGAATCGCAGCGCTTCGTCGGTGACATGTCTGCACCCGGAACGGTGGAGCGGGTGCGCTGGATGATGGACAACGGTGGCCAGCGGGACGGGGAGCTCGAACGCGACCTGGGGGCTGCGCTCGGGCGCTACCCGGGCTGAATCGCTGGCGAGGACGGCGTCACGCGGTCTTCGCCAGGATCGACTCGTTCGCCACGGCGACCAGTACCGGCCGGGCCAGCTGATGCCTGACTGCCGGACGCGGCTGGCGGCTGACCGAGGGGCGACGGTCGGGGATGACCACGGCCGAGCCCGGCGAGCGCAGGGTCAGCACGGCAATGACGCTGAGCAGCACTACGGCGGCGAGCACGATGCTGGCCAGGGCGACGTAAAGCAGCAGCTCCACCAGGGAGCCAACGAGCAGCAGGAAATCGAGAATGACTTGCATGGTGGTGTCCTCTTGACGATCCGTTGGGGGTGTCTCGCGAGTAGCTCGTTCGCCCCTGCGGCCCGACTGCGGGGCCGGCGAATCTCCTGCCAGCGAGTTGATGGGGCAAAGATGCCGCGCGCGGACTATCAAGAGAACTGAATGCGTCGACTGGTGACTATCGACGTTATCGATAACGGCTGGAAGCCGCGTGGCAGAGAGGCTCTTTGCTGGATGTGGGGCGGTGGTTCGTGCAGGAGCGCGCCCACAACGCTTTTCTAAAAAAGCGGTCTGCCCCTTTAGGGAAAGTCCTGCTCTGAGGCTGGCCCTCTCCCTAACCCTCTCCCTGAAGAGAGAGGGGACCGTTCGGAACAGGACGAAACTATGATGTCAGTCGGTACGATCTGCTCCCTCTCCCTTCGGAGCGGGGCGCGGAGCCAGGGCGGGGGAGAGGGAGCCCAGGCAGGGACGATCGGAGGACGGCGGTACTTGCTCCTTTTGCAGAAGCCGGCTCAGAACTTCTCGCCCGGCTGCAGGAAGCGCCACTGGCCGGCGGGCAGCTTGCCCATGGCCACGCCGCCCAGGCGCAGGCGGCGGATCGACAGGGCATGCAGACCGACGGCGCGGCACATGGCGCCGATCTGCCCGGGGCGGAACTGCTTGCCGGCGAAGCGCAGGCGGTTCTCGCTCTGCCAGCTGACCTTCAGCGGCGGCAGCTCGCGGCCGTCGATGACCAGGCCACGGCACAGGCGCTTCAGGCCATTGTCGGCGATCTGCCCGCTGACCTCGACCACGTACTCGTGCTCGATGTTGTCCGCCTCGTCCACCAGCCGGCGCTGCACGCCGCGGCTCTGGGTGTAGACGAGCAGGCCGCTGGCGTCGGTCTCCAGCACCGTGGTGTTGAACTGGTGGCCGAAGTGCTTGCGCAGCAGGCGTTGCTGCAGGTTGTCCTCGGCCCAGCGCTTGTCCGGCGTCAGCAGTTGCTGGGCGGAGTTGGCGCCGTTGCCGCTGCCCAGGCCGACCGGCTTGTGCACCAGGATGGTCACCGGCGGAATCGGGTCGGCGGAGGCGCCCGGCAGCAGTTCGATGCGCTGGGCGTCGACCTTGAATTGCGGCTCTTCCACGCGCTGGCCGTCCACCGTGACCCAGCCGCCCTCGATGTACAGCTCGGCTTCGCGGCGCGAACAGGGCAGCAGCTCGGCGAGGCGCTTGGACAGGCGGATGGCTTCGGACATTTCGGGTAACCAGGCAGGGGAAAGCATCCATTGTAACCGCAAGCCGGCGGAATGATCCGCGCGGCTTCCGGTCACAACTCCAGAGCAATCAAAGAGGAAGCGCGATGCGGATCACCCTGATTGACGGCCTGGGCTGGGACCTGGACGAACACGGCAGCGGCGGCCTGATCAACAGGCGTGGCGAGAAGGTGCACCTGCGCCAGGGCGACATGGACGGCGCGTGCGGCCCGTACTGCCTGGTGATGGCGATGCTGGCGCGCAACCAGCTCGGCCGGCGCGCGGCCAAGGGCCTGGCGCCGGTGGATTCGCGCACCCGCTACGGGCGGCTGATGGAGGCGTTGAACGCGCACGAGACGCTGGTGCGCGTTGGCACCACCGGCGCTGACCTGCTGGAGCTGCTCAAGGTCATCAGTGACAAGGAATACCGCGTCGAGCGTGGCAACGGTACGCGGATGGTCGAGCTGACCCGGCGCCATCTGGACGAGAATATCCCGGTGGTGCTGGGCTTCCACGGCCGCAAGGACAGCGATATCCGCCACTGGTGCCTGGCGGTGGGGATGAGCGACGACGCCTTCTTCCTTCTCGACCCGGCGCACGACCTGCAGCGCGGGCTGGCCTGGAACGCGGTGCTCACCACCCAGGCCAATGGCTCGCGCTTCGGTTATCGCTACCTCAACGCGAAAGGTACCTGGGCGGTGACGCTCAAGGAAATGGTGGCGCTGCTCTAGGCCTTTGCTGGTGTGGCAGGGCTCAGCGAGTGAAGCGGAACAGGTTGTAGCCACCCAGTTGCTCGGGCACCAGCAGCACGAAACCGTCGTGCGAGTTGCGCACCACGCCGACCACGTCGCTCTCGCGCGCCGCCGTCTGCTCCAGGCCGCTGTAGCCCACCTGCGGGTCGTCGTTCACCGAAGCGCCGCCGACGAATACCAGCTGCTTGTCGTCCAGGCGTTGCAGATAGCCGCTGATGCGCTGCGAACCGCTGGTCTTCTCCAGGTACAGGCCCTTGGGCGTTTGCCGCACCGAGCACTTGAAGTTCGGGTAGCCGTACAGCGCTTCCGTTTCGATCTGTACCGAGCGGCATTTCCAGTTCCCGGTCAGGGCCGTGTCGGCCAGTGGTTCGGGATCTTCCAGCACGATGCGGTACAGATTCAGCGCTTCGTTGCGGGTGGTCTCGTCTTCACTCTGCTGGAGCTGGTCGAGCAGATGCTTGACCTCGCCATCGAGGGTCGTCAGGCGCTGCTGGTCGGCAGCGTTGACCACGGCGGGCCAGACGATCGTGGTGTCGTCGGCGAAGGCCAACGGGGAGAGCAGCAGGCCGGCGGCGAGCAGGGCGGCGGTGAGGGAGCAGCGTTTCGACATCTTGTGCATTCCATTGCAGGGGAAATCCCGTGGTGTAAGCCGCGGGCGAGGGGGTCAGGGGGCTGGTGGCTCGATGGGCGGAGCGACGGGCGCCTCGCGCTCGTGGACCCACGACATGAACAGCTCGTAGCCCAGCGCCAGTACCACCGGGCCGACGAACAGGCCGATGATGCCATTGCTGAGCATGCCGCCCAGCGCGCCGATCAGGATCACCGGCATCGGCACCTTGCCGCCGCGGCCGAACATCAGCGGCTTGAGGACGTTGTCGGAGAGGCCGCCGGCCATGGTCCAGATCGTGAACAGGATGGCGACCAGCAGCGAATCGTTGGTCATGAACACATAGATGATCGCCGGGATGGTGATCAGCACCACCGGCAACTGGGTGATGCCCAGCAACAGGACGCCCAGGGCCAGCAGGCCGGCGCCGGGGATGCCCATGACGACGAAGCCCAGGCCGAGGATCATGGTCTGGATGAAGGCCACGCCGACCACACCCTGGGCTACCGCTCGGATGGTGCCGGTGCACAACTCGGCCAGCCCCGGTCCGCGGTCCGGGCCGGAGATACGGATGGCGATGTCGCAGGAGGTTCGGCTGCCCAGTTCGCCGTAGGCCATGATGATGCCGGCGATGACGAATGCCGCGAGGAACTGCATCAGGCCCATGCCCGCACCCGCCGCCTGACCCGCCAGGGTCTTGGCGACGCCCTGCAGGTGCGGGGCCATCTGGTGGACCACACCCATGAAGTCGGTGGCCACACGTGTCCAGAAGGGATAGACGTACTGCCCGATCACTGGCCAGGCCTGTACCGAGTCGGGCGGCAGCGGAATCTGCAGGGTGCGGTTCTGGATGGCGTGTACCAGGTCGCGCACCGAATCGGCCATCGACATGCCGATCACCACCACCGGCACCAGCAGGATCACCAGGCCGAGGATCACGATCAGCGTCGCCGCGCTGTTGGTCCGTCCGCCCAGCCAGCCACTGAGCAACTGATGCAGTGGGTAGAGGGTGATGGCGAGGATCACCGACCAGAGCATGAGGTCGAGGAAGGGGTGGAAGATGCGGAAGCAGAACAGGGCCAGCAACAGGATCAGGCCGGCGCGGATCAGCACATCGAGCAGGTTGCGCGACAGCAGCTTTTCCGGGGAGGGCAGCATGGGGTGCTCCTTGCAGCGGGCGCGACGTGGCCCAGTCCTTAACTATCGGCGGACTCTGCCCGAGTGCAAGGTGTTCAGGCAATAAAGGAAGTTCGGTATTGCGCGGCGATCGAGAAAAGCGGGAGGGGAAACAGCGGGGGAGGCGGGCAGCCTGCCGAAGTTCGGCAGGCCTGCCGGCGGGGTATTACTTCTTGCCGAGGCTGATATGGCGGCTCGGTGCGCCGTAGTTCTGACCGGTCACGCCCTTGGCGATCTGCTGGATCTCACCGCCGGAGTTCAGGAAGGCGGCGATCTGGGCTTCCAGAGCTTCGCTGGTCGCGGTAGCGGCGGGAGCCTTGGGGGCGGCTTTCTGGCGGGTGGAGGGCTTGGTAGTCATATCTGCCATACCTGTCTGCGCAAATTGGCCGCCCATTGTACATCAAACGAGCAGCTTTCGGGGCGGTCATGGAACGAACGGCCCCATTCGGCTGCCTGAATCGTCCTTCGCGCGCGGTGTGGCGGCAGTGCTACCCTCTGCGCACTCCGGCCTTTCAGAGCCTGCCATGTCCCTGCTGTCGTCCCGCCAGCGCAATGCCTTGCGCCTGGCTCGCTCGTTCCTCGCACCCTACCGCTGGCGTGCCCTTGGCGCGTTGCTGGCGCTGCTGTTCACCGCGGCCATCACCCTGTCCCTGGGGCAGGGCATCCGCCTGCTGGTGGACCAGGGCTTCATCACCCAGTCCGAACAGTTGCTCACCCGCGCCATCGGCATCTTCTTCGCCCTGGTGTTGTGCCTGGCGGTGGGGACCTTCGTGCGCTTCTACCTGGTGTCGTGGATTGGCGAACGCTTCGTCGCCGATATCCGCCAGCGCGTGTTCGACCACCTGATCGAACTGCACCCCGGCTTCTACGAGAACAACCGCGCTTCGGAAATCCAGTCGCGCCTGACCGCCGACACCACGCTGCTGCAGTCGGTGATCGGCTCCTCGCTGTCCATGGCGCTGCGCAATGTGCTGATGCTGCTGGGCGGGGTGATCCTGATGTTCTTCACCAACGCCAAGCTGACCAGCATCGTGGTCGCTTCGCTGCCGCTGGTGATCGCGCCGATCCTGCTGTTCGGCCGTCGCGTGCGCAGTCTGTCGCGGCTCAGCCAGGATCGTGTGGCGGACGTCGGCAGCTACGTCGGCGAATCCCTCGGCCAGATCAAGACGGTACAGGCCTACAACCACCAGGCGCAGGACCGCGCGCGCTTCGGGCGCACGGTGGAAGACGCCTTCGACACCGCGCGCAAGCGCATCATGCAGCGCTCCTGGCTGGTCAGCGTGGTGATCCTGCTGGTGCTGGGCGCCGTCGGTGTGATGCTCTGGGTCGGCGGCATGGACGTGATCGCCGGGCGCATCAGCCCCGGCGACCTGGCGGCTTTCGTGTTCTACAGCCTGATCGTCGGCATGGCCTTCGGCACGCTGAGCGAGGTAATAGGGGAGCTGCAGCGCGCCGCCGGCGCGGCCGAACGTATCGCCGAGCTATTGCGGGCGCGCAGTGAAATCCATGCACCGTCCAGCGACCTGCTGCGTTTGCCCGAGCGCATTGTCGGCAGCATCGATCTGCAGGGCGTGCATTTCGCCTATCCGTCGCGCCCGGATCAATGGGCCATCGATGGCATCGACTTGCGTGTGGAACCGGGCGAAACCCTGGCGCTGGTGGGGCCGTCGGGCGCGGGCAAGTCCACCCTGTTCGACCTGCTGCTGCGCTTCTACGACCCGCAGCAGGGGCGCATCCTGATCGACGGGCAGCCCATCGCCCGGCTCGATCCGGCGGACCTGCGCCGCAGCTTCGCACTGGTTTCGCAGAACCCGGCGCTGTTCTTTGGCACGGTGGAGGAGAACATCCGCTACGGCCGCCCCGGCGCCAGCGATGCCGAAGTGGAGGCTGCCGCCCGTGCAGCTCACGCCCACGAGTTCATCCTGCGCCTGCCCGAGGGTTATCGGACTCATCTGGGGGAGAGCGGCCAGGGGCTTTCCGGCGGCCAGCGCCAGCGCCTGGCGATTGCCCGCGCGCTGCTGGTGGACGCGCCTATCCTGTTGCTCGACGAAGCCACCAGCGCGCTGGACGCCGAGAGCGAACACCTGATCCAGCAGGCGCTGCCGGGGCTGATGCGTGATCGCACCACGCTGGTGATCGCCCACCGCCTGGCCACGGTACTCAATGCCGACCGTATAGCGGTGATCGAGCACGGTCGCCTGGTGGCGTTGGGGCGGCATACCGAACTGGTGACCACGAGCCCGCTGTACGCGCGCCTGGCGGAGCTTCAGTTCGGCCAGGCCGAGCAGAACCTGTAGGAGCGAGCTTGCTCGCGAACTGCTTAACTCCGGAGCTGCCGCAAAGCAGGGTTCGCGAGCAAGGGCTGGGCGCCCCCCTCGGTCCTACAAAAAGCCGGGCGTTCGGCGGCTTGAGGCGCATCCTTGCGCCAATGCGCGTAGAATGCCCGCCCCGTTCACGAGGTAAGCGTCATGGCAGTCATAGGTCGGTTCAATTCGTTGCAGGTGGCCAAGCACACCGATTTCGGTCTCTACCTGGATGGCGAAAGCCACGGCGAAATCCTGCTGCCCAAGCGCTACGTGCCCAAGAACGAACCCACCGAGGTGGGCGACTGGCTGAACGTGTTCATCTACCTGGACAGCGAAGACCGCCTGATCGCCACCACCCAGAAGCCCAAGGTGCAGGTCGGCGGTTTTGCCAGCCTCAAGGTGGTGGAGGTCAATCGCATCGGCCTGTTCCTCGACTGGGGGCTGCCCAAGGACCTGTTGCTGCCGCACTCGGAAGAGAAACGCCCGCTGCAGGTTGGCGATTACTGCGTGGTCTACGTCTATCTCGACGAGCGCAGCCGCCGCATCACCGCCACCGCGCGCCTGGACCGCTACCTGGACAACACCCCGGCGAACTACAAGGCCGGCCAGGAAGTCGACCTGCTGGTCGTCGAGCGCACCGACCTGGGCTACAAGGCGATCATCGAAGGCAAGCACTGGGGGCTGATCCACAAGAACGAAGCGTTCAAGTTCCTGCGTGGCGGCCTGCGTGAGAAGGGCTACATCAAGGAAATGCGCGCCGACGGCAAGATCAGCCTGAGCCTGCAACCGGCCGGCGCGGGGCTCTCGGATGCCCTGAGCGAGAAGATCCTCCAGGCTCTGCGCGATGCCGGCGGCAAGCTGGCGATCAGCGACAAGAGCCCGCCGGAACTGATCGCGCAGCAGTTCGGCGTCAGCAAGGGCAACTTCAAGAAGGCCATCGGCGGCCTGTTCAAACAGGGCCTGATCGTCATCCACGACGATCGCATCGAACTGGCCTGACGGCTCAGCCGCGCCCGCGGACGATGGATTCGGCCACCGCGCAACGCGGCTCGGCCGGGGCCAGCGAGCCCATGCGTTGCAGGTCGACCGGCGTGCCCGGCTCGGCCTTCAACTGGCGACGCAGGTCGTCGAACACCCGGTCATGCTCCCTGCGAAAGCGCAGCACCGGCCCGCTGCAGACCCGCAGGCCATGGCGGCGCAGGATGCGCGTGGCGCTGCCGGCGAAGTTGAAGGCGATATCGCCGGGCAATTCGAAACCGTCCTTGAAGGGCTGGCCGTCGATCTCGCCATCCAGCTCGAATTTCACTGTCGCATCACGGCTGGCGGCATTTTCCACGACGTAGCTCATGCGAATACGGTACTGCTGCCGGTCGAGGCCGGCGGTGGAGTGGATGGTGACCTGAGCGGGAACGGTCATTTTTTCTCCTGGTAACGCAAGCCCGCGACCAAAGCCGCGGGCGTTCGATATTGGGCTCAGAGGCTCAGCTGTCCGGAATAGAGACCGTAGCCGGCGCCCAGCGTCGCGGCCAGCAGGACGGCGAATATCAGCCCTTCCGCCTTGCTGAACACGCGCTCGCCACGCTCGCGCTTGGCCATGATGAACAGCACCACGCCCGGGGTGTAGAGCAGCGCCGAGAGCAGCAGGTGATCCATGCCGCCGGCATACACCAGCCACAGACTGTAGATGAGTGCGATGGCGCCGATTACCAGGTCCTTGCGGCGCTCGCGCAGCAGCCCTTCATAGCTTTCCCCGCGCAGGCACAGCAGCACGGCGTAGCCGGCGGAGAACAGGTAAGGCAGCAGCGCCATGGATGCGGCCAGGTACACCAGGCTGGTGTAGGTGCTGGCGGCGAACAGGGTGACGATCAGGAATACCTGCACCGTGGCGTTGCTCAGCCACAGCGCGTTGACCGGCACGTCCGCTTTGCTCTCCCGGGCGAGGAACCTGGGCATGGTGTGGTCCTGGGCGGCGGCGAACATGATTTCCGCGCTCAGCAGAATCCACGCCAGCAGTGCGCCGAACAGCGAGACGACCAGCCCGGCAATGATCAGCACGGCGCCCCAGTGACCGACCACGTGCTCCAGCACGTAGGCCATGGACGGGTTGGGCAGGCCGGCCAGTTGCGCCTGGTTCATCATGCCCATGGACAGCACGTTCACCAGCACCAGCAGCGCCATCACCGAGACGAAGCCGATCACCGTGGCGGTGCCGACATCCGAGCGCTTCTTCGCGTGGCCTGAGTACAGGTTGGCGCCCTCGATGCCGATGAACACCCAGACGGTGATCAGCATCATGTTGCGCACCTGGCTCATCACGCTGTCGAAATCGACATGACCGTGGCCCCAGAAATCGGCAGTGAACAGGTCCATGTCGAACGCCGCCAGGCCGATCAGGATGAACAGGACGATGGGCACGACCTTGGCGACGGTGGTGATCTGGTTGATGAAGGCCGCTTGCTTGATCCCGCGCAGGATCAGGAAGTGCAGACCCCACAGCAGCAGCGACGAGCAGGCGAAGGCGATGACGGTGTTGCCTTCGCCGAACACCGGGAAGAAGTAGCCCAGCGCGCTGAAGATCAGCACGAAGTAACTGACATTGCCGAGCATGGAGCTGAGCCAGTAACCCCATGCCGAGTTGAAGCCGATGTAGTCGCCGAAGCCGGCCTTGGCGTAGGCGTAGACGCCGGCATCGAGTTCCGGCTTGCGGTTGGACAGGCTCTGGAAGACGAAGGCGAGCATCAGCATGCCGATACCGCTGATCGCCCAGCCGATGAGGACGGCGCCGGGGCTGGCGCTTTTAGCGACGTTCTGCGGCAGCGAGAAGATGCCGCCGCCGATCATGGAGCCGACCACCAGGGCGGTGAGTGCGGCCAGGCCGAGTTTCTGGTTGGGCGATGTGGGCATTTCCCAGCCTCCTGGATGTGAATGGATTCGCATATTTTCGAATCCGCCCGGAGGCACTCGGCTGATATATATCAATAGCAAGCTAACGGTTTCTGAACGCGACCTGAACGGCTCGTGTCAACCTTCAATGGCGCGCACACCGGGGGCCGCGGGTCACCAGAACCACGGAGAAGAGGCTGGCGCTTGCCGCTACATCATGTGGCGGAAACGGTTCCAGGCCTGCTCGACGGAAAGCCACCAGGCCGGCATGGCGCTGCCGAAGCCGGCGATCTCCAGGCGCGGGTGGTGGCGCACCACCATGTCCAGCACCGGTTCCTGCTCAGGCTTCACGTCGACGAAGAACACGTGGCGGCCTTCCTGCAGGTTGTCCTGGAAGCGACGCACGTCGCCGCTGGGGCGCTGCAGGCCGAAGAAGCTGCTTTCCCACAGGCTGAAGCCCAACAGCACGGCGGCGAGGAAGATCACGGGGATCCAGCCGGCCGCTGACTGCGTCCAGCCACTCAGATAGCCGACCACCAGTACCAGCACGGCCAGTGCGGCACCGATCATCAGGCCGATCTTGCCCCAGTGCACCACGTCCTTCTTCATCATCGAGGGCACTTCATGCAGGCGGTGTTCTTCCAGTTCCGCGTCGCTGTCGCTGAGTACATGCATCTGCTCGATGCCGATGCCGCTTTCGGAGAGTTCCTGCTCGGCCTGTTCCAGATCGTCCAGGTTGTCGCTGATGTAGTAATGCCTGTTCATGACGAACCTCGCGCCCCTCGGAAATAAAAGATCCCCCCAGGGTTTCAACCGTGATCTGCCGCGATTCCCGGCGAATCTCCGGTGTTCGATGAATGTCGTCGTGGATCAGTCTAACACCGGGGTGGCGTGGCTCGCGGGGCACTGCCGGGCGGTCGCGGGCTTGCCAGGCGGCGTGGGAGGGCAGAGGATGCCGGTCTCACCCCATGACGACGAGGCCAAGATGATCCGCGAGATTCTCAGGATGGGCGACGAGCGCCTGCTGCGCATCGCCCCGCCAGTGCCCGAGTCGATGATCGGTAGCGCCGAGCTGCAGCAGTTGATCGACGACATGTTCGAGACCATGCACCACGTTGGCGGCGTTGGCCTGGCCGCGCCGCAGATCGGCGTGGACCTGCAGTTGGTGATCTTCGGTTTCGAGCGCAGCGAGCGCTACCCGGATGCACCGGCGGTGCCACCGACCATCCTGCTCAACCCGCTGATCACGCCTATCGGCGACGAGCTGGAGGAGGGCTGGGAGGGCTGCCTCTCGGTCCCCGGCCTGCGTGGTGCGGTGGACCGTTACCGGGCCATCCGCTACCAGGGCGTCGACCCCCATGGCCAGCCCATCGACCGTACGGTGGAGGGTTTCCATGCGCGGGTGGTGCAGCACGAATGCGACCACCTGATTGGCCGGCTGTACCCATCGCGCATCACCGATTTCAGCAAGTTCGGCTTTACCGAGGTGCTGTTCCCGGGGCTCGATCCGAACGCGGATGACTGACAGCAGCTCGAGCTGTTCTCCGTAGGAGCGAACTTGCTCCTACAGCAGGTGTTGGTTCTGCGCGCGTTTGCCGGAGCGGGCTTTTTCCTGAGCAGAGGGCCGCGCCGTCCTCAACTTTCCTCGTCGAGCTGGTAACGGGTCGGCACCAGGCTCTCCTTGATCTTGCGCAGGTGCGGCTGGAAATCCACGCCGCGGCGCAGGGTCACGCCGGTGGCGAGCACGTCGAGCACGGTGAGCTGGATGATCCTTGAGGTCATCGGCATATAGATGTCGGTGTCCTCGGGCAGCGGAATGTCCAGGCTCAATGTGCTGGCGCGGGCCAGTGGCGAGTTCGCGGCGGTCAGGCCGAGTACCGAGGCGCCGTTCTGCCGCGCCAGGTGTGCCACGTCTACCAGCTCGCGGGTGCGCCCGGTGTAGGAAATCACCACGAACAGGTCGCCGGTGTGCGCTACCGAGGCGATCATCCGCTGCATCAGCACATCGCTCTGCGCTGACACCGCCAGGTTGAAGCGAAAGAACTTGTGCTGCGCGTCGAGGGCCACCGAGCTGGACGCGCCAAGGCCGAAGAAGTGGATCTGCCGGGCCTGGATCAACAGATCCACGGCGCGGTCGATCACCTTCGGGTCGAGCAGCTTGTGGGCACTGTCCAGCGAGGCGATGGTGCTGCTGAAGATCTTGCGCGTGTAGGCCTCGGGGCCGTCGTCGGCCGCCACGGCCTGGGTCACGAAGGCTGCGCCGCTGGCGAGGCTCTGCGCCAGCTGGATCTTCAGCTCCGGGTAGCCACTCATGCCGAAGGAGCGGCAGAAGCGATTCACCGTCGGCTCGCTGACACTCGATGCCTGGGCCAGCGCGGCGATGCTGAAGCGCGTGGCCTGCTGCGGGTCGTGCAGGATCACCTGGGCGACCTTGCGCTCGGCCTTGTTCAGCTCTTCCAGACGGCTCTGGATCTGCTCCAGCAGGTTTTTCATCCGTGCTCCTTGGGCAATCGACGGTTGACCGGGTAGGTGCGGCCAGCGGCGCTATCCTAACGTCAGGCTGGCAAGCGACCAACAACGGCGCGAGATGGCAGAAATATGTTGTTTAATTACTACATATTTGTCTTAATGCCGGCGTAGAAGGCTAACTATCGTTCAAAATTTGGTTGGTAACAACAAATGCCTGAAGTCCGCGTTCTGCCCTGCACCCTTGCGCTGTTCGGCGCCCTGGGTGATCTCGCCCTGCGCAAACTGCTGCCGGCGCTCTACCAGCTCGACCGCGAAGACCTGCTGCACCGCGATACCCGCATTCTCGCCCTGGCCCGCGATGACGGCGCCACGGAAGCACCGCTGGCAACCATCGAGCGCCGTCTGCGCCAGTATGTCCCGGCGAAAGAGTGGGACGAACAGGTCTGGGCCCGCTTCCAGGCGCGCCTGCATCACCTGAGCATGGACTTCCTCTACGCCGGTTCCTACCAGGCGCTGGCCGAGCTGGTGGGCGACGAGAAGACCCTGGTCGCCTACTTCGCCACCGCCGCCTCGGTGTTCGGCGGCATCTGCGAGAACCTTGCCGCCGCCGGCCTCGCCGAACGCACCCGGGTGGTCCTGGAAAAGCCCATCGGCCACGACCTGGAATCCTCCCGCGCGGTGAATGACGCCGTGGCGCGTTTCTTCCCGGAAAACCGCATCTACCGGATCGACCACTACCTGGGCAAGGAGACGGTGCAGAATCTCATTGCGCTGCGCTTCGCCAACAGCCTGTTCGAGACTCAGTGGAACCAGAACCACATCTCCCACGTGGAGATTACCGTGGCCGAGAAGGTCGGCATCGAGGGCCGCTGGGGCTACTTCGACAAGGCCGGCCAGCTGCGTGACATGGTGCAGAACCACCTGCTGCAACTGCTCTGCCTGATCGCCATGGATCCGCCGGCCAACCTCACCGCCGACAGTATCCGTGACGAGAAGGTGAAGGTGCTGCGCGCGCTGGAGCCCATCGCTCCCGAGCAACTGGCGACCCGCGTGGTGCGTGGCCAGTACACCGCCGGCTACATCGACGGCAAGCCCGTGCCGGGCTACCTCGCCGAGGAAAATGCCAACCCCAACAGCGACGCCGAGACCTTCGTCGCCCTGCGGGTGGATATCCGCAACTGGCGCTGGTCCGGCGTGCCGTTCTACCTGCGCACCGGCAAGCGCATGCCGCAGAAGCATTCGCAGATCGTCATCCACTTCAAGGAACCGCCGCACTACATCTTCGCCCCGGAGCAGCGTTCGTTGATCAGCAACCGGCTGATCATTCGCCTGCAACCGGACGAGGGCATTTCCCTGCAGGTGATGACCAAGGACCAGGGCCTGGGCAAGGGCATGCAACTGCGCACCGGCCCGCTGCAGCTGAATTTCTCCGAAACCTTCCAGACCGCCCGTACGCCGGATGCCTATGAGCGACTGTTGCTGGAAGTCACCCAGGGCAATCAGAACCTGTTTGTCCGCAAGGACGAGATCGAGGCCGCCTGGACATGGTGCGATGGCCTGATCGACGGCTGGGGCCGACTGGGCGAGGAGCCCAAGCCCTACCCGGCCGGAAGCTGGGGACCACAGGCCTCGGTTGCCCTGATCGCTCGCGACGGGAGGGACTGGTATGGCGATCTTTGAACCGACACTGAAAGAAGGCATGGCCTGGAAGACCTGGAACAACGCCGCCGAGCAGGCCCGCGGCCTCGCCGAAGCGGTAGCCGACGCGCTGCGCGAGGCGCTGGTCGAACGTGGCAGCGCATTGCTGGTGGTGTCCGGCGGGCGCAGTCCGGTGGCTTTTCTCGAGGCCCTGAGCGGAGCGGTACTGGACTGGTCGAAAGTGGCCGTCAGCCTTGCCGACGAGCGCTGGGTACCCGAGTCGCACCCGGACAGCAACGCAGGCCTGCTGCGTCGTCATCTGCTCAAGGGGATGGCGGGCAAGGCGCAGTTCATCGGCCTGTATCAGCCGGCGAGCAGCCTCGAGGAGGCGGCCGACAAGACCGATCGCTTCCTCCACCAGCTGACGCTGCCCATCGATGTGCTGGTGCTGGGCATGGGCGACGACGGCCACACGGCTTCGCTGTTCCCCGGCAGCATCAACCTGGTCGAGGCGCTCGATCCGGCCGGCACACGCCGTTGCCTGCCGATGTGGGCGCCGACCGTGCCGCACCAGCGCCTGACCCTCACCCGAGCCGTGTTGCAGGGTGCGCGGGTGCAGATCCTGGCCATCCAGGGCGAGTCCAAGCTGGCCACGCTGAGCCAGGCGCTCAGCGATAACGACGACCAGCGCATGCCGGTCAATGCGTTCCTGCGTTCACCTCTTTCGATCCACTGGTGCCCCTGAAGCACGGAGTTACCGCTATGCCTGAACAACACATCCAGCAGATCGATGCCCTGGCGCAGCGTGCGCGCATCCTGCCGGTGATCACCATCGACCGCGAGGCGGACATCCTGCCCATGGCGGATGCTCTGGCAGCCGGCGGCATCACCGTTCTGGAAGTGACCTTGCGGACGTCGCTGGGCCTGACCGCGATCCGCCAGTTGAGCGAGCAGCGCCCTGAGCTGATCGTCGGCGCCGGCACCGTGCTCGACCCGGAAACGTTCGCCCAGGCGGAAGAGGCGGGGGCGAAGTTCATCGTCACCCCCGGCTGTACCGACGAACTGCTGCAGTACGCGGTGACTCGCCCGGTGCCGCTGCTGCCCGGCGTGGCCACCGCTTCGGAAATCATGGCGGCGTACCGTCATGGCCTGCGTCGTTTCAAGCTGTTCCCGGCGAAGGTCGCCGGCGGCGTGGAAGCGCTCAAGGCTTTCGGCGGACCGTTCCCGGACATCCGTTTCTGCCCTACCGGCGGCGTCGGCCCGGACAACCTGAATGACTATTACCGCCTTGCCAATGTGATGTGCGTGGGCGGCAGCTGGATGCTGCCCAAGGCCGCCATCGACGGCGGTGACTGGGCCACGGTCGAACGCCTGAGCCGCGAGGCGCTGGCGTTACTGGACACACACTGAGCTGTCCTGGATTTGGACGTGCCCGGCCTTTTGCCGGGCTTTTTTATGGGCGTTCCTTCGGGTGAGCACAGTGCCGTGCGGGTTCGCGAGCAAGCTCGCTCCTACAAAAAAGCGAGCCTGGCGCGGGACTGCTCCCTGTAGGAGCGAGCTTGCTCGCGAACAAACCCCTGCGCGGGGCTGTTCGCGAGCAAGAACTGGGCGTTTCCCTTGTCCTGCCGGGGGCGGCTTCAATCCACCCCGACGAACCCACCCGTCTGGTGCCGCCACAGCCGCGCGTAGAGCCCGCCATGGGCAAGCAACTCGGCATGGCTGCCGCTCTCGACCACGCGGCCATGCTCCAGCACCACCAGGCGGTCCATACGGGCGATGGTGGAAAGGCGGTGGGCAATGGCGATCACCGTCTTGCCCTGCATCAGGGTCTCCAGGCTTTCCTGGATCGCCGCTTCCACTTCCGAGTCCAGCGCCGAAGTGGCTTCATCGAGGATCAGGATCGGCGCGTCCTTGAGTAGCACGCGGGTGATCGCGATGCGCTGGCGTTGGCCGCCGGAGAGCTTCACGCCGCGTTCGCCGACGTGGGCGTCGAGGCCGAAGCGACCCTCGGCGTCGCTCAGTTGCGGAATGAACTCCGAGGCGCGCGCTTTCTGGATGGCGTCCTGCAAATCCGCCTCGCTGGCGTCCGGGCGACCATAGAGCAGGTTGTCGCGGATCGAACGGTGCAGCAGTGAGGTGTCCTGGGTGACCATGCCGATCTGCGCGCGCAGGCTTTCCTGGGTCACGTGGGCGATGTCCTGGCCGTCGATCAGGATGCGCCCGCCCTCGAGGTCGTACAGACGCAGCAGCAGGTTCACCAGGGTCGACTTACCGGCGCCGGACGGCCCGACCAGGCCGATCTTCTCGCCGGGGCGCACGGTCAGGTCCAGCCCGCTGATCAGGCCCCCGCCCTTGCCGTAGCTGAAGTCCACCTGGTCGAAGCGCACTTCTCCATGGCTCACCACCAGCGGCTTGGCGCCGGGCTGGTCGTTCACTTGGCGGGGCAGGGCGATGGTCTGCATGCCGTCCTGCACCTGGCCGACGTTCTCGAAGATGCCGCCGACCACCCACATGATCCAGCCGGACATGTTGTTGATGCGGATGACCAATCCGGTGGCCAGGGCGATGGCGCCGACCGAGATCAGCGACTGGGTCCACAGCCACAGGGCAAGGCCGGTGGTACCGGCGATCAGCAGGCCGTTGAAGACGGTGATGGTGACGTCCATGGAGGTCACCACGCGTCCGGCCTGCTGGGCCTTGCGGGTCTGGTCGTCGATGGCTTCGTGGGCGTAGTCCTCTTCCTGGCGCGTGTGGGCGAACAGCTTGAGGGTAGTGATGTTGGTGTAGCCGTCGACGATCCGGCCCATCAGCTTGGAGCGCGAGTCCGAGGCGACCACCGAGCGATGCTTCACCTGGGGAATGAAGTAGCCCAGCGCGCCGACGTAGCCGACGACCCACAGCAGCAGCGGGATCATCAGGCGCCAATCGGCCTCGGCGAACAGCACCAGGGCGCTGACGGTGTAGATCACCACGTGCCAGATGGCATCCACCACCTGCACGGCGGAATCGCGCAGGGAGTTGCCGGTCTGCATGATGCGCTGGGCGATGCGCCCGGCGAAGTCGTTCTGGAAGAAGCCCAGGCTCTGCTTGAGCACGTAGCGATGGTTCTGCCAGCGGATCAGGTTGGTCATGCTGGGGTTGATGCTCTGGTGCACCAGCATGTCGTGCAGGCCGTTGAACACCGGGCGCAGGATGAGCGCGACGACGGCCATCCAGATCAGCTCGCGGCCGTGCAGGGTGAAAAAGTCCGCGGGCGCGGTGCCTTGCGCGAGGTCGACGATGCGCCCCAGGTAGCTGAACAGCGCGACTTCGATCAGCGCGACGATCAGGCCGACGAAGAGCAGGGCGAGGAAGACCGGCCAGACCTGGCGCAGATAATAGACATAAAAGCGGATGACGTCGGACGGCGGCATGCGCTCGGGGACGTCGCGGAAGGGATCGATCAGACGCTCGAAACGACGGTAAAGCATGATAGGTCTCGGGTTGTCGGCGGGGCCGTCCTGGCCCCGCCTTGAATGGCCTCCGTCAGCCGTGATTGCGCAGAATCACAGACGCTTGGCGGAGAGGATGACCACCGGGGTGGTCGGTACGTCCTGGAACATGCCGCGGTTGCCGGTCTTCACCCCGGCGATCTGGTCGACCACGCCCATGCCGCGAACGACCTTGCCGAACACGGCGTAGCCGAAGTCGCGGGCGCCGTGGTTGAGGAAGTCGTTACCGGTCAGGTTGATGAAGAACTGGCTGGTGGCGGAGTTCACGTCGCTGGTGCGTGCCATGGCCAGGGTGCCGCGCTCGTTGAGCAGGCCGTTGTCGGCCTCGTTCTTGATCGGCGCCTGGGTGTCCTTCTCCTTCATGGCTTCGGTGAAGCCGCCGCCCTGAATCATGAAGTTGGGGATGACGCGGTGGAAGACGGTTCCGTTGTAGAAGCCGCTGTCGACGTAGGACAGGTAGTTCTTCACGGAAATCGGCGCTTTGTCGGCGTACAGCTCGATTTCGATTTCACCCGAGGTGGTGGACAGCAGCACATGCGGGTTCTTGCTGTCGGCGGCGAATACCGAGCCGGCCAGGACCAGGGAGCAGGCAGCGAGCAGGAAGCGTTTGAACAGGGTCATTTGGTGGAAGTTTCCTGAGGTTCTAGGGATGGTCGACCTGATCGAGGAAGTCGAGCAGGGTGGTATTGAAGCGTTCGGGCTGGTCCAGCGGCGTCGCGTGGCGCGAATCCTCGATCACCACCAGGCGGGCGTTGGGCATCTGCCCGACATAGGCCTGCTTGAGCGAAACCGGGGTGTAGTCGCGGTCGGCACTGATCACCAGGGTTGGACAGGTTATGCGCGCCAGGCGTTCCTGCACACCCCAGCCGATGATGGCGTGCAGGCTGGACAGGTAGGCGCGCTTGTCGTTCTGCGGCCAGCGCTGCTGGATCTTGCGGCGCAGGTCGCTCTGTTCGGGCTTGGGAAAGAGCATCTTGCCCAGCGCCTTGCCCACGGTATCCAGGCCCAGCACATGGGCGAGGAACAGCCGGCGCGCCACTTCCAGGTACTCGCGTGGGCTGCGTGGCTTCACTTCCGGCGCGCTGTTGACGATGGTCAGGCTGTTCAGTCGCTCCGGCCAGCGGGTGGCCAGTTCGAAGCCGATCATGCCGCCCATGCTGATGCCCACCAGGTGCACGCGGCCAAGGCTCAAGTGGTCGAGCAGAGCGATCACGTCCTCGGCGAAGGCGCCGATGCTGTAGCGCTGGCGCGGCTTGTCGGACTGGCCGTGGCCGCGCACGTCGAGGGCGATCACCCGGTGGCGTTTCTCCAGTTCCGGCACCTGGTATTCCCAGTCGCGGGTGCTGGAGCCGAGCCCGTGCACCAGCAGAACTGGCGTGCCGAATCCGCTTTCCTCATAGTGCAGGCGGTGACCGGCGTGATCGAAGAACGGCATGACGGGCTCCTTGTTCGGGCGGACTGTGGCTCAGACCGGGCTTTCCGGGGCGGCGAAATGGGCGTCGAGTGGCACGTTGGCGAAGGTGGTCAGCAGTTCCACGAGGATCTGCGTGGCGGGGCCCAGGGGCTTTTCCTTGTTCGGGTAAAGATAGAAGCGGCTCTCGCGCACGCCGCCCTGTTTCATCGGCAGTGGCTTGACCTGGCCGTCGCGCAGCTCGCGCTCGATCATGTGCCGCGGCAGCCAGGCGAAGCCCAGGCCGTTGCTGACGAAGGTGGCGGCGGTGGCCAGGCTGCCCACCGTCCAGCGCTGCTCGGCGCCGAGCCAGCCGACGTCTCGCGGCTGCAGGCGACCGGAATCGCGGATCACCACCTGCATCTGGGTTTCCAGGTCCTGGTGGGTGACTTCGCGTTGCAGGCGGTGCAGCGGGTGGTCGGGATGGGCGACGGCGACGAAGTCGACGATGGAGAGGTCGGCGCCCAGGTGGCCGGGGATGTTCAGGCCGCTGATAGCCAGGTCGGCATGGCCCTGCACCAGCGCTTCTTCCACGCCGGACAACACTTCCTCGCGCAACAGCACGCGGCAGCCACGGCTCTGCGGCATGAAGGCGGAGAGGGCGCGCACCAGGCGCACGGTGGGATAGGCGGCGTCGACCACCAGGCGTACTTCCGGCTCCCAGCCCTGCTCCATGTGATGGGCAAGTTCCTCCAGCTGGCCGGCGGATTTCACCAGCTGCCGCGAGCGACGCAGCAGCACTTCACCGGCCTCGGTGAGCACCGCCTTGCGCCCGTCGATGCGCAACAACGGTACGCCGAGCTGCTCCTGCATGCGCGCCACGGTATAGCTGATCGACGACTGTGAACGATGCAGGGCTTCCGCCGCTTGGGCGAAGCCGCCGTGATCGACCACGGCCTGCAGGGTTCTCCACTGATCCAGGGTAACGCGGGGCGCTTTCATCCTCGCTTCCTCTTGTCTAATCTGGCGGTCCGCAGAAGACCAACAAGAGACCGCCATGAAAAAATTCTGTTGTGCCGTTCTGGCACTGTTGCCGCTGACTGCCCTGGCCTATCCCATCGAAGTGGAGAAATCCCTCAAGGGCACCCAGGTGGACTATGACACGCAGGACATAGGCGACCAGATGGGTGCCATCATCCTGCGCAACAATGGTCAGGAACAGGCGACCTGCACCGCAGTCTTTGTCAATGGTCCGGAAACTCCGCATGTTCGCAAGGCTTCCATCGCGCCGGGCAAGGAAGCCAACCTGACTTCCAGCTTCAGTCGTGCGGTGATCAAGCTGCGCATCAAGCTCACCTGCGTGCCGGGTTGAGTAGTCTGCCGGACAAGACTAGAAGCAGTTTTGCGAGAAATCAATTTATTCGATAATTAGAAGCGATTATTTGCGCTTTTTTATCGATTTGTTGATCTTTAGGATGACCTCCATCGACACATTCAATGACCGATGGAGGTCCAGTCCATGTCCCGCGTTCTCGTCATCGAAAGCAGTGCCCGTCAGGAAGGTTCCGTTTCCCGCCAGCTGACCCGCGATTTCATCGCGCAGTGGCAGGCGGCGCACCCGTCGGACGAGATCCGGGTTCGCGACCTGGCCATCGAGCAGGTGCCGCACCTGGATGCCAACCTGCTGGGTGGCTGGATGAAGCCGGCCCAGGAGCACAGCGAGATCGAGCGCGTCGCGCTGGATCGCTCCAACCAGCTGACGGCCGAACTGCAAGCCGCCGATGTGCTGGTGCTGGCCGCGCCGATGTACAACTTCGCCATCCCCAGCACGCTGAAGTCCTGGCTCGACCA
Source organism: Pseudomonas multiresinivorans (assembly GCF_012971725.1). Lineage (NCBI taxonomy): Bacteria > Pseudomonadati > Pseudomonadota > Gammaproteobacteria > Pseudomonadales > Pseudomonadaceae > Pseudomonas > Pseudomonas multiresinivorans. The sequence continues at coordinate 4,623,222 of NZ_CP048833.1, read as the reverse complement.
TGTGCTGCGCGCCGGCGTCACCTTCAAATACACCGAGACCGGCCCGCAGGGTCTGCTCACTGGCAAGCGCGCCTTCGTCCTGACCAGCCGTGGCGGCGTGTACGCCGGCGGTGCGCTGGATCACCAGGAACCCTACCTGCGCCAGGCCCTGGGCTTCGTCGGTATCCATGATGTGACCTTCATCCACGCCGAAGGCCTGAACATGGGCGGTGAATTCGCCGAGAAAGGTCTGGCCAAGGCCAAGGCGCAGCTCGCCGCTATCGCCTGATCCGCTTCTTGCTTGCGCGTCCTCCCGCTCCTGGACGCGACCGTGGTCGATTCCCTGCCTGGGAGTCGGCCATTTTTTATTCGCCGGCTACTTGACCGGCAGAAAACACATCCTTTCCGTTCGGGCTGTTCAAAGCATGATCAGCATGCTAAAAGAACCTAGAGCTGATCTAGCCGCTTGAAAAAGAAGGGAAAACCATGACCAAGTCGGAGTTGATCGAGAGAATCGTCACCCATCAGGGGCAGCTTTCCGCAAAGGATGTGGAGCTGGCGATCAAGACCATGCTTGAGCAAATGTCCCAGGCTCTGGCCACTGGGGATCGCATCGAAATCCGGGGTTTCGGTAGCTTCTCGCTGCATTACCGTGCGCCGCGTACCGGCCGCAATCCGAAAACCGGCGAGTCCGTGCGCCTGGACGGCAAGTTCGTCCCGCACTTCAAGCCCGGCAAGGAGCTGCGCGACCGCGTCAACGAACCCGAGTGATCCCGGGGTATCCGTCTTCAAGAAGGAGTGTCCATGCTTCGGGCAAAGCGTTTCCTGCTGATTCTGGCGTTGGTCGTCCTGGCCGCCGTCGTTGTGGTTTTCGTCCTGGAGAACCTGCAGTCCACGCAGCTGACCTTCCTTGGCTGGCAGTCGCCGCAATGGCCGCTGGTGGTTTTCATCTCCCTTGCCTTCATCGTCGGCGGCGTGATCGGCCTGCTGCTGAGCATCCCCTTCCGGGCGAAGGCGCATGCCCGCATGAGCGGCCTGCGCTCCGAAGTCACTCGTTTCCGCAAGGAGAATGACGCGCTGCGTGAAAAGTCGCTGACGGACCATGCCTAGCGTCATCGCCACGCTGTTCTTCTTCTGCGCCCTGGCCATCGGCTGGTGGATGGGGCGTCGTTCTCTTTCCCGGCCCCGGGATGCCTCCGAAACCCACCTGCGCAGCCGTGTCCACAGCATGCACAACCTGCTGGAGCGACACTCCGACGATGCACTGGAAAGCCTGTCCCAGGGCTTGGTCGTCAGCCCGGAGACTCTCGAAAGCCACCTGCACGTCGGTAACCTGTTCCGCCGTCGCGGCGATATCGAGAAAGCCATCCACATTCACCAGGAACTGCTGGGTCGTGCCGGCGAGGATGGTTCGCTGGTGGCACAGGTGCGCCTGGAGCTGGCGCGCGATTACATCGCCGGCGGCCTGTTGGGCAGCGCCGAGGAGTTGCTGGACGAGCTGACGCAGCAGCGCGATGAACCCATCTCTCTCGAAGCGCTGGATGAACAACGGCTGATCTGCGAGCGCGAGAAGAACTGGTCGCGGGCCATCGAGTTGGCTGCGCGTCTGGTCGCAAGTCGACCCGAGCTGAGCGCGGCGTTGGCCAACTACTACTGCGAACTTGCCCAGGAGAAGGGCAGGACCGGCGATCGCAGTGCCATGCAGGAACTGCTGCGTGAGGCTCGCCGTGTGGACAAGCGCTGCGTGCGCGCTCTGCTGATGCGGCTGGACTGCGAGTTGTGGCGCAAGGATCAGGTCGCTGCCGTGGCTACCGTCGGCGAGTTGGCGAGCCATGCCAAAGCCTTTCTGGGCGAGATCGTGCCGCTGCTGCGTCGTCATGATGGCCTTGCCCGGCCTGAGTTGCTTGCCTGCCTGCGGGAGTTGGCCACTGGCGAGGAAGTGCCGCCGGCAATCCTCGCACTACTGGCGCAAAGCGAGCAGCCAGCGGGGGCGTCCGGCTGGCGCGAGAGCTTGCTGGAGCGAGTGGAACGCCATCCTTCCTGGCAAGGCGTTGGCGAGTACCTTGACGTAGTCGGAAACGACGGCGAAAAAAACTCGGCAGCTGGAAAAATCGCTCCAATAATCATCGGCTTGTATAAGACAATGCCGCGCTATCGATGCGGCAAGTGTGGTTTCGCCGGCCGCGAACTGCACTGGCAATGTCCCAGCTGTCACGCTTGGAATGCGCTGCGACCGGTCATCTCGCCGCTCTGACGCGTTCGCTCAAACATGGAAGACGCCGCCGGCGTCAGGTTCTGCAGGTGCTGGATTGAAGGTTCTACTCACGGGTGCGACCGGTTTTGTCGGCCGAGGCGTGCTGGCTCGCTTGTGCCAGGAAGATGATTTGCAGGCTCGCGTCGCCCAGCGTGGCGCCAGCGTGCAGTTCCCGGAAGGTGTCGAGGTGGCGCTCATCGACGGGTTGAGCGTGGCGCAATCCTGGACGCAGGCTCTGCTAGGGGTCGATGCGGTGATTCATTGCGCTGCCCGGGTTCATGTCATGGACGAGCGGGCTGCCGATCCGCTCGCCGAGTTTCGCGCGGTGAACGTCGAAGCGACCCGGCATCTGGCGCAGCAGGCCGCGGCGGCAGGCGTGAGGCGTTTTGTCTTTGTCAGTTCGATCAAGGTCAATGGCGAGGAAACCACGCCAGGTCGGCCGTTCACGGCCGATGCCGAGCCGCAACCGCACGACCCTTACGGTCAATCCAAGCTCGAGGCCGAGCGAGCCTTGTTCGAGGTTGCCCGGCAGACGGGACTGGAGGTCGTGGTGGTGCGCCCGCCACTGGTCTACGGCCCTGGGGTCAAGGCCAACTTTGCCAGTCTGATGCGCGCCTTGCAGCGCCGTCTGCCGCTGCCCTTCGGCTCTATCGACAATCGCCGCAGTCTGGTGGCCCGGGATAATCTGGTCGACCTGTTGCTGCTGTGCGCGCGCCACCCCGCAGCGGCAGGGCAGGTGTTCCTGGTCAGTGATGGAGAAGACCTGTCCACGGCTCAGTTGTGTCGCGGCCTGAGCAGGGCCATGGGCGTGCAACCCCGACTTCTGTCGGTTCCGGCGGGGTTGTTGCGCCTGCTGGGCCTGCTGACTGGGCGAGGTCAGCAGATCCAGCGTCTGCTGGGTTCCTTGCAGGTGGATATTTCCGCAACTCGCAGCCGGCTGGGCTGGTCTCCCCCCGTCAGTGTCGAGCAGGCCCTGTTGGAGACGGTGCAGGGGTATGGTCGGGAGCAAGGGCTATGAGTGCGGCATTGCTGCTTCTGGCGGTGTTCATTGCGTCCTGGGCCATGACGGCGGGTGTTCGTCGCTACGCGCTGGCGCGCAGCATCATGGATATCCCGAACGCCCGCAGTTCGCACCGGATTCCCACCCCGCGTGGCGGAGGGGTTGCGATCGTGCTGGGCTTTCTCGGCTGCCTGCCCCTGGCTGCCGTGCTCGGAATGATCGACGGGGCCAGTCTGGTGGCCCTGCTGCCGGCCGGCGCCCTGGTTGCGGCCATTGGCTTCCTCGACGATCACCGCCATATTCCGGCACGCTGGCGGCTGCTGGGGCATTTTGTCGCGGCGCTCTGGCTGATCTGCTGGCTGGGTGGCGTGCCCGTGTTGCCGCTGCCCTGGGGCGTGCTGGACCTGGGGCTGGCAGGCGACTTCCTGGGGCTGGTGTTCCTGGTATGGCTGCTCAACCTGTACAACTTCATGGACGGTATCGACGGGATTGCCGGCCTGGAGGCCATCAGCGTCTGTTTGGGCGGAGCCCTCTGCGGCTGGGCCTTCGGGGCTGCGGAGCTGGTCTGGCTGCCGTTGCTGCTGGGCCTGGCGGCGGCGGGCTTCCTGGTCTGGAACTTCCCTCCCGCGCGAATTTTCATGGGCGATGCGGGCAGTGGTTTCCTCGGGTTGATCCTCGGCGGACTGGCACTGCAGGCCTCTTCGGTGGCCCCACTGCTGATCTGGAGCTGGTTGATTCTCCTGGGCGTTTTCATCGTCGACGCCAGCTTCACGCTGATTCATCGGCTGATGCGCGGCGAGCGCGTCTACGAAGCTCATCGCAGCCATGCCTACCAGCGCGCTTCGCGGCGCTACGGCAGTCATCTGCAGGTATCGCTGGCGGTAACCGCGATCAACGTATTCTGGCTCCTGCCGCTGGCATTGCTGGTCGCGCTCGGGCATGTTCCAGGCTTGCTGGCGCTGATTGTGGCCTATGCTCCATTGGTGCTTGTCGTAGCTCATCTGGGTGCAGGTCGTCCGGATGAACAGGATGTGAGCTGAACTCCGCCGGATTGGGTGGTCAATGTAGCGGGTGGAAAATTTCCTCTGCTCGGGATAAGGACAAGCGCTGATGCTTCGAGAACGCCTGCTGAGGCTTCCGAGACGAAACAAACGGTTACTGCAGGTCACCACCGATATTTGCCTGGTGTGGTTTGCGCTGTGGCTGGCGTTCATCGTGCGACTGGGTACGGACGATCTGGAGTACCCCTTCCGCGTGCATGGCTGGTTGTTCTTCGCCGCCCCCGCAGTGGCGATTCCGCTGTTCATCCGCTTCGGCATGTACCGCGCGGTCATGCGCTATCTCGGCAACGACGCGCTGATCGCGATCTGGAAGGCGGTGACCATCTCGGCGTTGCTGTTGTCTCTGGTGGTTTACTGGAACCGCTCGGTCATCGAGGCGGTTCCGCGTTCGTTGGTCCTGAACTACTGGTGGTTGAGCCTGCTGATGATTGGCGGACTACGCTTGGTCATGCGCCAGTATTTCATGGGGGACTGGTACAGCACCGTGCAGGCCGTTCCGTTCCTCAAGCAACAGGACGGCCTGCCGAAGGTTGCCGTCTATGGTGCGGGCTCTGCCGGCAACCAGCTGGTGGCCGCCTTGCGCCTCGGTCGCGCGATGCGCCCGGTAGCTTTCATCGATGACGATGACGAGATCGCCAACCGTGTCATTGCCGGCCTGCGCGTCTACAAGCCCAAGCATATCCAGCAGATGATCGACGAAACCGGTGTGCAGGAAGTGCTGTTGGCGGTTCCCTCTGCGACGCGCGCCCGCCGCCGCGAAATTCTCGGCTTGCTCGAGCCCTACCCGGTCCACGTGCGAAGCGTGCCGGGATTCATCGAACTGGCCAACGGCCGGGTGCGAGTGGACGACATTCAGGAAGTGGACATCGCCGACCTGCTCGGGCGTGACCCGGTCGAGCCGCGCAAGGAATTGTTCGAGCACTGTATCCGCGGCGAAGTGGTGATGGTCACCGGCGCGGGCGGCTCCATCGGCTCGGAGCTTTGCCGGCAGATCCTGGGTTCGTCGCCTACCGTGCTGGTGCTGTTCGAGCACAGCGAATACAACCTTTACCGGGTGCACCAGGAGCTGGAGAACCGCGTCAAGCGTGAGTCCCTCGCGGTGCAACTGGTTCCGATCCTCGGCTCCGTGCGCAGCGCTGAGCGCCTGCTCGATGTCATGCGCACCTGGAAGGTCGCGACGGTCTATCACGCCGCGGCGTACAAGCATGTGCCCATCGTCGAGCACAATATCTCCGAAGGCGTACTGAATAATGTGATGGGCACCTTGCACACCGCCCAGGTGGCGGTGCAGGCCGGCGTCGAGCACTTCGTGCTGATTTCCACCGACAAGGCAGTGCGCCCGACCAACGTGATGGGCAGCACCAAGCGCCTGGCGGAGATGATTCTGCAGGCCTTGAGTCAGGAATCCGCACCGGTGCTGTTCGGCGACAAGTCCGGCGTGCATCAGGTCAACAAGACCCGGTTCACCATGGTTCGCTTCGGCAACGTGCTGGGGTCCTCCGGTTCGGTCATTCCGCTGTTCCGCGAGCAGATCAAGCGCGGCGGGCCGGTCACCGTGACCCATCCGGGCATCACCCGCTACTTCATGACGATCCCGGAGGCGGCCCAGCTGGTGATCCAGGCGGGCTCCATGGGCCGTGGCGGTGACGTCTTCGTGCTGGACATGGGGCAGCCGGTGAAGATTCTCGAGCTGGCCGAGCGGATGATCCACCTGTCCGGCCTGAGCGTCCGCTCCGAGCGCAATCCCCACGGTGACATTTCCATCGAGTTCAGCGGCCTTCGGCCCGGCGAAAAGCTCTACGAGGAGCTGCTGATCGGCGACAACGTCAGCGCCACCGAACATCCGATGATCATGAAGGCCAACGAGGAGTTGATGCACTGGGAGGGATTCAAGCTCGTCCTGGCTGATCTGCTCAAGGCGGTAGACCAGGGCAATTACGCACGTGTGCGGCAATTGCTGCGGGAGACCGTCAGCGGCTATTGCCCCGAAGGCGAGATCGTCGACCTGATCCATCAGCAGCGGCGGATGGAGCCATGAGTCGGGGTGCTACCTAGCAGACAGCGCCGCTGCTGCGTCTGCGAGTCATGTCAGTCCTTTCTTGGTGAGCTGTCGGCGGCGCCGGAATCTGCCGCCGACTCTCTAAACCGGCGTTTTCACCGGTGTTCCTGGCGATATGTTTTCCAGGCGGCGCAATCGCGCCTGCCTCGAAACCTGTTGCATCAAGGAACGATCCATGAAGAAGAGTCTGCTTTCCGTTGCAAGTCTGATTCTGTTGGCGGGCCTCTCGTTCGGTGGCGCCGCTCTGGCGGCCACCAATGGGGCTCCAGCCGTAAAACCCGCAGCCGAAACCACGGCTTCAACCGAAAAGGCACCTGTTGCCCAGGTGGCGGCGGTGAATATCAACACCGCATCGGCTGAAGAGTTGCAGCATTCCCTGAAAGGTATCGGCAAGGTGAAAGCCCAGGCCATCGTGGACTACCGCACAACCAACGGGCCGTTCACCACGGTCGATCAATTGCTCGAAGTGAAGGGCATCGGCAAGGGGACGCTGGACAAGAATCGCGACAAGATTTCGCTCTGAGCTTTGCCCGTTGGAATGAAAAGGCCGGTCGTCGACCGGCTTTTTCATTGGGGACTTTTTCGAATCCAAAGAAAAAGCCCCCGGCGTGTGCCGAGGGCTTCGAATTTGGCTCCGCGACCTGGACTCGACGGCGTCAGCCGAACGCGCTTCAGCGCGGCCCCGAAGGGGGCATCACCTGGGACGCTGTCCCTGGAGAGAGTCCAGCGCCCAATAAAAAAGCCCCCGGCTTGTGCCGAGGGCTTTGAATTTGGCTCCGCGACCTGGACTCGAACCAGGGACCCAATGATTAACAGTCATTTGCTCTACCGACTGAGCTATCGCGGAACAACGGTGCGTATCTTACTGATTAAGAAGGGGAAGTCAACATCATGCCGACGACTTCCCCTGATTTTTTACAGCACCTGGACGATGGCGCGGGTGACGGTGTCCAGGTTGCCGTTGTTCAATGCGGCAACGCAGATACGGCCGGTACCGACGGCGTAGATGCCGAACTCATTCTTCAGGCGCTCCACCTGCTCGGCGGTCAGGCCGGAGTAGGAGAACATGCCGCGCTGCTGGGCAACGAAGCCGAAGTCGCGCTTGGCACCCTGGGCAGCCAGTTGGGCAACCATGGCTTCACGCATGGCGCGAATGCGGGTGCGCATCTCGCCCAGTTCTTCTTCCCATACTGCACGCAGCTCCGGGCTGTTCAGCACGGAAGCGACGACGCTGGCGCCGTGGGTCGGCGGGTTGGAGTAGTTGGTGCGGATCACGCGCTTGACCTGGGACAGGACACGAGCGGATTCCTCGCGGCTATCAGTCACGACCGACAGGGCGCCAACGCGCTCGCCGTACAGCGAGAACGATTTGGAGAAGGAGCTGGAGACGAAGAAGTTCAGGCCGGACTGGGCGAACAGGCGCACAGCGGAGGCGTCTTCGTCGATGCCGTCGCCGAAGCCCTGGTAGGCGATGTCCAGGAACGGCACGTGGCCCTTGGCTTTCAGAACGTCCAGAACCTGTTTCCAGTCGTCCATGGTCAGGTCGACGCCAGTCGGGTTGTGGCAGCAGGCGTGCAGGACAACGATGGACTGCGAGGGCAGGGCGTTGAGGTCTTCCAGCAGGCCGGCGCGGTTCACACCATGGGTGGCGGCGTCGTAGTAACGGTAGTTCTGCACCGGGAAACCAGCGGCTTCGAACAGCGCGCGGTGGTTTTCCCAGCTCGGGTCGCTGATGGCAACGGTGGCGTTGGGCAGCAGGCGCTTGAGGAAGTCGGCACCGGTTTTCAGCGCGCCGGTACCGCCGACGGCCTGGGTGGTGACCACGCGGCCTTCGGTCAGCAGCTCGGAATCAGCGCCGAACAGCAGCTTCTGTACGCCCGAATCGTAGGCAGCGATGCCTTCGATCGGCAGGTAGCCGCGCGGGGCGTGAGCCTCGATGCGGGCCTTCTCCGCGGCCTGGACGGCGCGCAGCAACGGGAGACGGCCTTCCTCGTTGTAATACACGCCCACGCCCAGGTTGATCTTGCCCGGACGGGTATCGGCGTTGAAAGCTTCGTTCAGGCCCAGGATCGGGTCACGGGGGGCCATTTCGACAGCGGAGAACAGACTCATTTTGGCAGCAGCTCTAAGGCGGGAGTGAAATGCAATTGCATTCCCCCACACACGGCGCTGGGGGATGCGTCGACGGGCCGGTAGTATATAGGCCTCTATGGCAGGCGGCGAGTTGTCGCGCATGCTTTTCGACTGGTATGACGCTTTGGCGACCGAAGCGTCACACGTCAAAGCGAGGTTCCCATGTCGTTATTCCAGCTGGATTCGCGCTTCAAGCCCGCTGGCGATCAGCCAGAAGCCATCCGACAGATGGTTGAAGGGTTGGAAGCGGGCCTGTCGCACCAGACGCTGTTGGGGGTGACCGGTTCCGGCAAGACCTTCAGCATCGCCAACGTCATTGCCCAGGTACAGCGCCCGACCATGGTCCTGGCGCCGAACAAGACCCTGGCCGCGCAGTTGTACGGCGAGTTCAAGACCTTCTTCCCGAACAATGCGGTGGAGTACTTCGTCTCCTACTACGACTATTACCAGCCCGAGGCCTACGTGCCGTCCTCGGACACCTACATCGAGAAGGATTCCTCGATCAACGACCACATCGAGCAGATGCGGTTGTCAGCGACCAAGGCGCTGCTGGAGCGCGAGGACGCGATCATCGTCTGTACCGTGTCGTCGATCTATGGTCTGGGCGATCCGGCGTCCTACCTGAAAATGGTCCTTCACCTGGATCGCGGCGACAAGATGGACCAGCGCGAGCTGCTGCGTCGCCTGACCAGCCTGCAATACACGCGCAATGACATGGACTTCGCCCGCGCCACCTTCCGCGTGCGTGGCGATGTGATCGACATCTTCCCGGCGGAATCGGACCTGGAGGCGATCCGTGTCGAGCTGTTCGACGATGAAGTGGAGAACATCGCCGCCTTCGATCCGCTCACTGGCGAGGTGCTCACCAAGCTGCCGCGCTTCACCTTCTACCCCAAGAGCCACTACGTCACCCCGCGGGAGACGCTGCTCGAGGCGGTGGAGCACATCAAGGCCGAACTCAAGCAGCGCCTGGATTACCTGCGCACCAACAACAAGCTGGTGGAGGCCCAGCGCCTGGAGCAGCGCACCCGCTTTGACCTGGAGATGATCCTCGAGCTGGGCTATTGCAACGGCATCGAGAACTACTCGCGCTATCTCTCCGGCCGTGGTCCCGGCGAGCCGCCGCCGACCCTCTACGACTACCTGCCGGCCAACTCGCTGCTGGTGATCGACGAATCCCACGTCAGCGTTCCCCAGGTCGGCGCGATGTACAAGGGCGACCGCTCGCGCAAGGAAACCCTGGTGGAGTACGGCTTCCGCCTGCCCTCGGCGCTGGACAACCGGCCGCTGCGCTTCGAGGAGTGGGAGGCGATCAGCCCGCAGACCATCTTCGTCTCGGCGACGCCCGGCCCGTATGAAGAACAGCACGCCGGTCGCGTGATCGAGCAGGTGGTGCGCCCCACCGGCCTGGTCGACCCGGAAGTGGAAATCCGCCCGGCGACCACCCAGGTGGACGACCTGCTCTCGGAGATCGGCAAGCGCGTGGCGCTGGATCAGCGCGTACTGGTCACCACCCTGACCAAGCGCATGGCCGAGGACCTGACCGACTACCTGGGCGACCACGACGTGCGCGTGCGTTACCTGCACTCGGACATCGACACCGTGGAGCGGGTGGAAATCATCCGCGACCTGCGCCTGGGCAAGTTCGACGTACTGGTGGGCATCAACCTGCTGCGTGAGGGCCTGGACATGCCCGAAGTGGCGCTGGTGGCCATCCTCGATGCGGACAAGGAGGGCTTCCTGCGTTCCGAGCGCTCGCTGATCCAGACCATCGGCCGCGCCGCGCGGAACCTGCACGGCAAGGCGATCCTCTACGCCGACAACATCACCGGCTCGATGCAGCGGGCGATCAACGAGACCGAGCGCCGGCGCACCAAGCAGGTGGCCTTCAACGAAGCGAACGGCATCGTGCCCAAGGGCGTCACCAAGGATATCAAGGACATCCTCGAAGGGGCCGTGGTGCCGGGCGCCAAGGGCAAGCGCCGCAGCTTGGCGAAAGTGGCGGAGGAGAGCGGCCGCTACGACAACGAGCCGCGTACGCCGGAGGAGATCGGCAAGCGTATCAAGCAGCTGGAAGAGCGCATGTACCAGTTGGCCCGCGACCTGGAGTTCGAGGCCGCGGCCGGTGTGCGCGACGAGATAGGCAAGTTGCGCGACCGCATCGTATCGATGGGCTGAGCGGTTTATGTAGGAGCGAGCTTGCTCACGAACTGCCTGATGCCGGTGTGGCCGGCTGATTGAGCGTTCGCGAGCAAGCTCGCTCCTACAGTGTCTGGAAGGATAGTGGGCTCAATGCGCCCCGGCCGCAGCTCCAGAACCCACGCCCGCCGGCAGCGGGCGCGTCAGCAACACCGCCACCATGCTGACTGCCAGCACGATGCCTATGGCATGGAAGGCGTCGTTGTAGGCCATGATCGCCGCCTGCTGGTGGACAATCTCGCTGATCTTGCCCAGCGCCGCCTGCTGTGTCCCCAGCTGCGAAGTCAGCTGCGCCAGGCGCTCATCCACAGCGCCGTTCACCGGCACCACCGCTTCGCGCAGGTAGTCGTAATAGACCTTGGCGCGGCTATCCAGCAGCGTCGCCAGCAGCGCGATGCCGATGGCGCCGCCCAGGTTGCGCAGGATGTTGAACAGGCTGGAGGCCGAACCTGCGTCCTGCGGTTGCAGGTAGACGGTGGCGATCAGCGAGATGGTGACCATCACCATCGGTTGGCCGAGGGCGCGCAACAGCTGGATCTGGTTGAACTGCGGGCCGGCGAAGTCCGGGTTGAGCACGCCGGAGAAGAAGCTCGCCATGCCGAACAGGCCAAAACCCACGGCGCACAGCAGGCGCGGCTCGATGATCTTCATCAGCTTGGGTATCAGCGGGATGAGGAACAGCTGGGGCACACCCATCCACATGATCACCTCGCCGATCTGCATGGCGTTGTAGCCCTGGATCTGTGCGAGATACAGCGGCAGCACGTAGATCGAGCCGTACAGCCCCATCCCCAGGCCGATGCTGGAAATGCTCGACAGGCCGAAGTTACGGTTGCGCAGGATGCCCAGGTTGATCAGCGGGTTGGGCCGCGAGGTCTGCAGGATCACGAAGAGGATCAGGCTGACCAGGGCGATGCTGCCCAGGCTGACGATCAGGTTCGATTCCAGCCAATCCTTTCGGTGGCCTTCTTCCAGGAACACCTGCAGGCAGCCCAGGCCGATGGCCATGGTGACGATGCCGGCGTAGTCGGTGCTTTTCAGCAGTTCCCAGTGCGGCGGCTTCTTCTCCAGGCCGTAGAGCAGCCCGGCGATCATCAGCAGGCCCGGCGGAATGTTGATGTAGAAGATGTACTCCCAGCCGAAGTTCTCGGTCAGCCAGCCGCCCAGGGTCGGCCCGATGGAGGGCGCGAAGGTGGCGGTGATGGCGAACAGGGCCATGCCCTTGGGGCGGTGGTGCTCCGGCAGCTTGATCAGCGCCAGAGTGAACGCCAGGGGAATCAGTGCGCCGCCAGTGAAGCCCTGCATGGCACGGAACACGATCATGCTCTCCAGGTTCCAGGCGAACGAGCAGAGCAGCGAGGAGAACAGGAAGCCGACGGAGATCATCCAGGCCAGCCGGCGCGCCGAGAGCAGCTGAACCAGCCAGGCGGTGAGCGGGATCATGATGATTTCCGCCACCAGATAGGAGGTGGAAATCCACGAGCCTTCCTCCAGGGTGGCGGCCAGCGCGCCCTGGATATCCTTCAGCGAGGAGTTGGTGATCTGGATGTCGAGGACCGCCATGAACGCGCCGAGCATGGCGCTGAACACGGCGATCCAGTCGCGGCGGGTCGGTTCCCCGACCGGCCGCACCAGGGCATCAGCGGACACGCAGCTCGACCTCGGCCTCGACGGACATGCCCGGGCGGATCAGGCCCTTGAGCGGGTTGTCGTCGGCGAAGGTGATCTTGACCGGAATGCGCTGCACCACCTTGGTGAAGTTGCCGGTGGCGTTGTCCGGTGGCAGCAGGCTGAACTGTGCGCCGGAGGCGGCGAACAGGCTCTGCACCTGGCCTTCGATGGGAGTGTCGGGGAAGGAGTCGAACACCAGTCGGGTGGTCTGGCCGGGGCGCATCTTGCCGATCTGGGTTTCCTTGAAGTTGGCCTGGACCCAGATGCCGTCGTCCGGCACCAGCGACAGCAACTGGCTGCCGACCTGTACGTATTGGCCGACGCGGGCGCCGCGCTGGCCGACCAGGCCGCTGACCGGCGCGTGGATCTCGGTGCGGGCGAGGTTGATCTCGGCCTGGGTGATGTCGGCGCGGGCGCTCTCGATCTGCGCCTGCAGCCGCTGGATGTCGGTACCCAGGGTTTCGCGCTGTACGCGCTGGGCCTGCAGATCAGCCTGGGCCTTGGCCACCTGGGAGCGCGCGACGTTGGAGTCGGCGGCCAGGGTAGTGACGCGCTCTTCCGACACATAGCCGGGCTTGCGCAGCGCCTGGGCGCGGCCGAGATCGACTTCGGTGCGGCCGAGGGTGGCCTGGCTGGCGTTCACGTCGGCCGCGCTGGCCGCGATCATGCTGGTCTGGCCCTTGAGCTTGCTGCGCGCCTGCTCCAGTTCCGCTTCGCGGGTGGCCAGGGTGGCCTTGGCGCGGTCCAGCGCGAGCTGGAAGTCAGCGGCTTCCAGTTTCACCAGCAACTGGCCTTTCTCCACGTGCTGGTTGTCCTGCACCAGCACCTCGTCGACGCGGGCGCCGAGCTGGCTGGCAATGCGGGTGATCTCGCCCTGCACGTAAGCGTTGTCGGTGGTCTCGACGAAGCGGCCGATGAAGTACCAGCGCGCCAGGAAGGCGAGGGCGACCACGGCGAGGATGACGAAGAACACGGTCAGGCGGCGTTGTAATTGTGCGGGCATAGGTAAACGAGCGTTTGGTTGGCCAAAAAATGTTTGCCAATGTAACAGTGTTCCGTGGCGGCACGTAGCCGCTACACTTCGGAAACTTTGTTGCTTATAGGGAACAATCATGGGGCTGGATGATGCGCTGATCTTCACCCGCGTCGTGGAGCTGCACAGTTTCACCCAGGCCGCGCAAAGCCTGGGCATGCAGAAATCGACGGTGAGCCGGCGTATCGCGCTGCTGGAAGAGCGCCTGGGCGTGCGGCTGATCAACCGCACCACCCGAAAGCTGCGCCTGACCGAAGTGGGCCAGGCCTACTACGACCGTTGCCGACAGATCATGCATGACTTCGCCGAGGCCGAGCAGGCGGTGATGCAGTTGCAGCAGGCGCCCTCGGGATTGTTGCGGATCAGCGCGCCCATCGAGTTCGGCCAGATGTACCTGGCCAAGGTGCTGGGTGATTTCATGAACCTGTATCCGCAGATCACCGCCGAGGTCGAGCTGACCTCGCGCAACGTGGATCCACTGGAGGAGGGTGTGGATATCGTCATCATGGTCGGCCAGCCGGAAGATTCGACCCTGATCGCCCGGCGCATGCTCACCACCAACCGCTGCCTGTGCGCCAGCCCGGACTACCTGGAACTGCACGGCCGGCCCGAGACCGTCGAGGAGCTGGCCGGCCACCGCGCGGTATTGTTGCAGGCCGATTCCCAGCGCTACTGGCCGCTGCGCGGGGAGACCGTGCCGTGCCACCGGGTGCTTTCGTGCAACAACATCACCTTTGCCCGCGAGACAGTGCTGGCGGGGGCCGGAATCGCCTCGCTGCCGGAACTCATCGTTGACGAAGAACTGGCCAGCGGCCGCCTGGTCCGGGTGCTGCCACACATTCAGCTGCCGGTGGGTGAGCTCTACGCGGTCTACCCGTCGCGGCGTTTCCAGGCGATGAAGGTGAAGGCCTTCCTCGACTTCCTGATCAATAACCTGCCTATCGATCCCGGTCGCTGGCTGGAGCCGAAGGCGGCCCGCCTGATACCATCGCACCCATGAGCGCGCGCCGTCGCGCGCTGTCGCCGCTTCACACGAAGAATTGCTTCACACGAGAGCCTTCATGACCACAGTCCGCACCCGTATCGCGCCGTCTCCCACCGGTGACCCGCACGTCGGCACCGCGTATATCGCGCTGTTCAACCTCTGCTTCGCCCGCCAGCACGGCGGTCAGTTCATCCTGCGTATCGAGGACACCGACCAGGTGCGCTCGACCCGCGAGTCGGAACAGCAGATCTTCGACGCACTGCGCTGGCTGGGTATCGAGTGGGACGAGGGCCCGGACGTCGGCGGCCCGCACGGCCCGTATCGGCAGAGCGAACGTGGTGCCATCTATAAGCAGTACAGCGACGAGCTGGTCGAGAAGGGCCATGCCTTCCCCTGCTTCTGCTCTTCCGAGCGTCTCGACGCGCTGCGTGCCGAGCAGCAGGCGCGTAAGGAAACCCCGCGCTACGACGGCCATTGCATGCACATCCCGAAGGAGGAGTCGGCCAAGCGCATCGCCGCTGGCGAATCCCATGTGGTGCGCATGAAGGTGCCGACCGAGGGCGTCTGCGTGGTGCCGGACATGCTCCGTGGCGACGTGGAAATCCCGTGGGACCGCATGGACATGCAGGTGCTGATGAAGGCCGACGGCCTGCCCACCTACTTCCTCGCCAACGTGGTCGACGACCACCTGATGGGCATCACCCACGTCCTGCGCGGCGAAGAGTGGCTGCCCTCGGCGCCCAAGCTGATCAAGCTGTACGAGTACTTCGGCTGGGAGCAGCCGGTGCTGTGCTACATGCCGCTGCTGCGCAACCCGGACAAGAGCAAGCTGTCCAAGCGCAAGAACCCCACTTCCATCACCTTCTACGAGCGCATGGGCCTGCTGCCCCAGGCGCTGCTGAACTACCTTGGCCGCATGGGCTGGTCCATGCCCGACGAGCGCGAGAAGTTCAGCCTGGCGGAGATGATCGAGCACTTCGACCTGTCCCGCGTGTCGCTGGGCGGGCCGATCTTCGACATCGAGAAGCTCTCCTGGCTGAACGGCCAGTGGATCCGCGAGCTGTCCGTCGAGGACTTCGCGAAGGAAGTGCAGAAGTGGGCACTCAACCCCGAGTACCTGATGAAGATCGCCCCGCACGTGCAAGGCCGCGTGGAGAATTTCAGCCAGATCGCTCCGCTGGCCGGTTTCTTCTTCAGCGGCGGCGTGCAGCTGGACGCCAAGCTGTTCGAGCACAAGAAACTCGATGCCACTCAGGTTCGCCAGGTGCTGCAACTGGTCCTGTGGAAGCTCGAAGCGCTGCGCCAGTGGGAGAAGGACCGCATCACCGCGACCATCCAGGCCGTGGCCGAGCACCTGGGCCTCAAGCTACGTGATGTGATGCCGCTGATGTTCCCGGCGATCACCGGTCACGCCAGTTCGGTGTCGGTGCTCGACGCCATGGAAATCCTCGGTGCCGACCTGTCGCGCTATCGCCTGCGCCAGGCGCTGGAACTGCTGGGCGGTGCGTCGAAGAAAGAAGCCAAGGAGTGGGAAAAGATTCGCGACGCCATCGGCTCCTGAGTTCTTTCCTACACTGAAAAAGGCCGGGCGCTGCGAAGCGTCTGGCCTTTTTCATGCTGGCGGCGGTGGCTGCGGACGCGCCGGAGGAGGGCAGGCGAGCCGCGGATTTCGCCGGCCGGAAACCGCGATGGTCACTTAAGTGATTGTTCTGTGGGAGAAAAAAATAAGAAATCTGAAAAAATGTTGTTGACAGGGGTTCGCCTCGCCCCTAAGATGCGCCCCGTTCCAGCGACGAACTGAACTGACAGGGCGAAGCGGAACGGTAGATCCAGCGGTACTTTGGGGCTATAGCTCAGCTGGGAGAGCGCTTGCATGGCATGCAAGAGGTCGACGGTTCGATCCCGTCTAGCTCCACCAAATTACCAGTAAGCTTCGTTTGTCCGAACGGAGCTGAAATCGAAGGTTTTGCGTCCCCTTCGTCTAGTGGCCTAGGACACCGCCCTTTCACGGCGGTAACAGGGGTTCGAGTCCCCTAGGGGACGCCACTATTCCAGCGACGATGCGTCCGCGTCGTCAGCCAGAGTCATCTGGGGCTATAGCTCAGCTGGGAGAGCGCTTGCATGGCATGCAAGAGGTCGACGGTTCGATCCCGTCTAGCTCCACCAAATTCCCATACGGGATGAAGCCAGAATCCACCGCCTGGTGGGTTTCTTCGAAGGATATGTCCCCTTCGTCTAGTGGCCTAGGACACCGCCCTTTCACGGCGGTAACAGGGGTTCGAGTCCCCTAGGGGACGCCATTTTTATCGCTCTGCGATGCCTATAGGGCCACTGAGACTTTCAGTGGCCCTTTTGTTTTTATCCCTCTCCAAAAAAATTCTCCCGACCGGCGGTCGCAACTTCTGCTTGCCGATTTTTATTATGAGAATAATATTCTATCCATAATATTTTAGCCGGAGGCCCGCCATGAGCGACAAGAAAGCCCAGACCCGCGAACGCATCCTGTCTGCTGCCACCAGCGCGCTGCTGCAGCGCGGCCCGGTCGGCCCGAGCGTGGGCGAGGTGATGTCGGCGGCGGGGCTGACGGTGGGCGGCTTTTATTCGCACTTCGAGAGCAAGGATGCGCTCATGCTGGAAGCCTTCCGCGAGCTGCTCGCCAAGCGTCGTGAAGGGCTCAAGCGCTTCGATCCGAAACTGAGCTTCGCCGAGCGCCGTGCGCTGACGGCGCAGTTCTACCTATCGCGCAAGCATCGCGACACCGAGGAGGAGGGGTGCCCGATTCCCAGTTCGCTCAACGAGGTGGCCAACCTGCCGGATGCCTTCCGTCAGACCCTGGAAGAGCACGTGGAATTGATGGTCGCGGCGTTGGCCGGGCGTCCTGAAGAGATCGACACGGTGCTCAGCGACATGGCCCTGATGATTGGTGGATTGGCGCTGGCCCGGGCCCTGGGTGACGGCGACCTGTCCGATCGCGTCCTGCGTGCCGCGAAGAAAGCGGTGATCTGAGGAGGTACGGGAAAATGAGCAGTCTGAGCTGGGTTCGAGGCATCAATGCCACCCTGGGGCGCGTGGCGCCGCAATGGGCGGCGGGGCGCATGCGTCAGCTGTTCGTGACGCCTAATGAACATGCGCCGCGTGACTGGGAGCTGCCGCTGCTGGCCAGCTCGGAGCGCGTGACCCTGCGCTTTGGTTTGTCCGCGTTGCGCTGGGGAGAAGGGCCGGCCGTGTTGCTGATGCACGGTTGGGAAGGGCGACCCACCCAGTTCGCCACCCTGATCGAGAATCTGGTGGGCGCCGGTTACGGCGTGATCGCCCTGGATGGGCCGGGGCATGGGCGCTCGCCCGGCCAGGAAGCGGATATCGTGCTGTTCGCCCGTGCGCTCCTTGAGGCGGCTGGCGAGCTGCCTCCGCTGCGCGCGGTGATCGGCCATTCCATGGGCGGCGCCAGCGCCTTGCTGGCCACCCAGATGGGCTTGCGTACCGAAACGCTGGTCACCATCGGTGCGCCCAGCAATGTGCTCGGCGTCCTGCGGGGTTTCTCCAAAGTCGTCGGCTTGCCGCCGGTAGCGCGCTCGCGCTTCATCCGGATGATCGAAAGCCGCGCGGGGATCGCCGCCAGACAGCTGGATGTGGCGCGCTATCAGCTGGACTTTCCTGGCCTGGTAGTTCACGCCGAGGATGATCGCTACGTGCGCGTGAGCGAGGCGGCGGCCATCCATGAAGCCTGGCCGCAAAGCCGGCTGCTGCGCCTGCCCGCTGGTGGACATCACCGTGTGATGGCGGACGCAGCCGTCATCGACGCGATCCTCGAGTTGCTGGAAGCGGTCGAGGAGCCACTGCCCCTGGCCCTGGTTTCCTGAGTCATTCACCCAGGTGATGACGGCGGCTACAGGCCGCCGTTTTCGTTTCTTGATGGCCCCTTGCGGGTCGTCAGGCCCGGCGCGCTGGCGTAGACTTTCGGGCATTTCCGGCCGCCCCGGCCTGGGCGCGAGGTCTTGCGCACGCGGGTGGTCGATGGGGGAATGCATGAATCTGTCGCTGGATTGGGTACTGCAGAAGGCTCGCCCTGTCATGCCGGTGCTGGTGATCGACGATGTGGCGCTGGCCGCCGATCTGGCCCGTGCACTGTATGACGGTGGTGTGCGGGTGCTGGAAGTGACCCTGCGCACGCCGCAGGCGCTGGATGCGGTCGCGGAGATCCGCCGCGAGCTGCCGGAGATGATCATCGGTGCCGGCACCCTGATCCACACCGAGCAGTTCCAGGAAGCCCGCGATGCCGGCGCCCAGTTCGCCGTCAGCCCCGGCTGCACGCCGCGCCTGGTAGCCGCCGCCGACGATGCGAAGCTGCCATTCCTGCCGGGTGTGATGACGCCTTCGGAAGTGCTGGTAGCGCTGGAGTACGGCTATCGCTCGCTGAAGCTCTTCCCCGCCGACGGCAATGCCGCGATCAAAATGCTCAAGAGCCTCAAGGCACCGTTCGCCGGCATCCGCTTCTGCCCGACCGGCGGCATCACCCAGGAAAACCTGCTCAACGTGTTGCGCCTGCCCAACGTCGCCTGCGTCGGTGGCACCTGGATCGCACCGCCCAGCCTGGTACGCGCCCGCGCCTGGGATCAGATCACCCAATTGGCCAGCGAGGCGCGCGCGCTGGCTGCAAGCCTGGAGCATGCTTCATGAGTTGGCGGTTACCCGATCCGTTCGTCATCGATATCGAGGTCAAGTCCGAGGACATTGACGGCCTCGGCCACGCCAATAACGCGGTGTATGTCAGCTGGCTGGAGCGCTGCGCCTGGCGGCATTCGCAGAAGCTCGGGCTGGACCTGGCCGAGTATCGCCGGCTGGACCGTGCCATGGCCGTGGTCCGCCACGAAGTGGACTACCTGGCTGCCGCCTACGAAGGTGATCAGTTGCAGTTGGCGACCTGGATCGTCGAGTCGGACCAGCGTCTGAAGATGACCCGCTATTTCCAGTTGGTGCGCCCGGCGGATGCCCTGACCCTGCTGCGCGCGCAAACCACCTTCGTCTGTATCGAGTTGTCCACCGGCAAACCCAAGCGCATGCCGGCGGAGTTCATCGAAGGTTACGGCCGCGCTCTGCTCTCCCCGGACACCGTGGCCGCCGGCGCGTGATCCGTCGCGCCGCGCTTTTCCCGGCGCGGCGCATTCCCTACAATCCGCGGCCTTCGCCATAGCCCGAGATTCCCCCGTGCAGATCGCCCTGGCCCCGATGGAGGGGCTGGTAGATGACATCCTCCGCGATGTGCTGACCCGCGTCGGCGGCATCGACTGGTGCGTCACCGAATTCATCCGCATCAATGACCGACTGCTGCCGCCGTCGTCCTTCCTGGCGCTCGCCCCGGAACTGGCGCACGGCAGCAAGACGCGCGCCGGCGTGCCGATGCGCGTGCAACTGCTCGGCTCCGACCCGCAGCTGCTGGCGGAGAACGCCGTGCAGGCCTGCGAACTGGGTGCGCCGGTGATCGACCTGAACTTCGGCTGCCCGGCCAAGACGGTGAATCGCTCTCGTGGCGGTGCAGTATTGCTGAAAGAACCCGAGCTGATGTTCAGCATCATCGAAGCCGTGCGCCGCGCGGTGCCGGCGCACATCCCCGTGACCTCGAAGATGCGCCTGGGCTACGACAGCCCGGACGGTGCGATCGACTGCGCGCGCGCCCTGGCCGACGCCGGTTCCGCTCATGTGGTGGTGCACGCGCGGACCAAGGCCGACGGCTATAAGCCGCCCGCGCATTGGGAGTGGGTGGCGAAAGTAGCGGACGCGGTGAAGGTGCCGGTGTTCGCCAATGGCGAAGTTTGGACCCTGGAGGATTACCATCGCTGCCGCTCCATCAGCGGTGTGGCGGACATCATGCTCGGCCGAGGGCTGGTTTCACGCCCCGATCTCGCTCGGCAGATCGCCGCTTGGCGCGACGGCCGCGAGGTGGTGCCGATGCCCTGGTCGGAAGTGCGCGTACTGCTCGACGACTTCTGGCGCCAGGCCCGGCGCAAGCTGGCACCGCGCTATGCGCCGGGGCGCCTGAAGCAGTGGCTGGGGATGCTTACCCGCAGTTATCCCGAGGCCGTTGAGCTGTTTGCCCAGGTGCGCCGCGAGCATGATTGCGAAGTGCTGGACCGGATGCTGCAGGTCGAGATCGAAGCAGCCGCCTGATCTGCTCTTCGTAGGAGCGAGCTTGCTCGCGAACGCGGTTCCTCCCAACACATCGGTGTTGGGCGGTTCGCGAGCAAGCTCGCTACTGCAAAAGCGTGCGCCACGATTACACCGAATCAGCGCCCGCCGCTGACGTCGACGAAACTGCCGGTGGAATAACTGGATTCGTCCGAGGCGAGGAACAGGATCGCCCGCGCCACTTCCTCAGCCTCACCGCCACGCCCCAGCGGAATCGCCGCTTGCAGGCGCTCCACGCGCCCGGGTTCGCCGCCACTGGCATGGATTTCGGTCTTGATAAGCCCAGGTCGCACGGCATTCACGCGGATGCCTTCAGCCGCCACTTCCTTGGCCAGGCCGATGGTCAGGCTGTCCACGGCGCCCTTGGCGGCGGCGTAGTCGATGTACTCGTTGGGCGAACCCAGGCGCGAGGCCATGGATGAGACGTTGACGATGCTGCCGCCGTTGCCGCCGTGCTTGCGCGCCATGCGTTTGATCGCCTCGCGGCAGCAGAGGAAGGTGCCGGTGACATTCACCGCGAATACCCGCTGCAGGCGCACTACGTCCATGTCCTCCAGGCGCATCTGGCGCTCCAGGATGCCGGCGTTGTTCACCAGCACGTCGAGGCGGCCGAAGGCTTCGTCCACTTCCCGGAACAGGTGCAGCACATCGCTCTCGTCCGCCACGTCAGCGGCGAAGGCGAGTGCCTTGCCACCGGCCCCTGTGATTTGTGCCACCAGCGCCTCGGCGGCCTCGCGCTCGCGACGATAGTTGATCGCTACGACGTAGCCGCGCTCGGCGGCGAGCAGCGCGGTGGCGGCGCCGATACCGCGACTGGCGCCGGTGATCAGCATGACCTTGTCCATGGAAAATCTTCCTGTGGCGAAGGGGGCTTGAAATGGATTCGAGCAGCCCAATCTATGTTCCTGCGGGAGGCCGAAGACGGGTCCCGCACCGGAGTTCTGAAGTCAGGCTCCCGATCATACCTTGCTGAAATTTTCAGGAGATTCGCAATGAGTAACGTCCTTTCCCTCGCCCCGCTGTTCCGCCAGTCCGTCGGCTTCGATCGCTTCAACGATCTGTTCGAATCCGCCCTGCGCAGTGAAAGCGGCAGTTCCTACCCGCCCTACAACGTCGAGAAGCATGGTGACGACCAGTACCGCATCGTCATCGCCGCTGCCGGCCTGCAGGAGGAAGACCTGGAGCTGCAAGTGGAGCGCGGTGTGCTGACCGTCAACGGCGGCAAGCGCGAAAAGGCTTCCGAGAGCGTCACCTACCTGCACCAGGGCATCGCCCAGCGCGCCTTCAAGCTGTCGTTCCGCCTCGCCGACCATATCGAGGTTCAGGGTGCGTCGCTGAAGAACGGCCTGCTCAGCGTTGAGCTGGTGCGTATCGTTCCGGAAGAAGCCAAGCCCAAGCGGATCGCCATCAACGGCCAGCGCCCGGCCATCGAAGGCTGAGCAACGCCCCGGCGCTAGTCGGGTCGTAGCCGCAAAGCAAAACGCCCGTCTCGCAAGAGACGGGCGTTTTCGTTGGTGCCTCGATCAGGCGTTCTGCCCCAGCGGCGCCGAGCGATTGCGCCACCAGGCGATGACGATGGCCGCCATCAACACGAAGCCCAGGTAGCCCATGGCCGGGTAGACCAGCCCCACCAGCCTGACGAAGCCGACCTGGCTGGCGATGAAGGCGAGCACCACCGCGACCACGGTTGCCACGCGGAATGGCACGCCGTAGGCGGCGCAGCGGGCGGCCAGGGTGTAGGCGAAACCGCTGGTGGTGCAGTACAGCTTCACCAGCAGCAGGGCGAGCATCACGTCGCCGAACCAGGGCGCGATGTTGTTGCTCAGCAGCAGGGTGGGAATGGCGCTGCCGCCGATCACGTCGATCTGCACCAGCATGACCAGCGCCATGGCGAGGATCAGCACGCCGACGCCGATACCACCGAACACGCCGCCCAGCGCGGCAGTGCGCAGGTTCGCCACGCTGCCCCCCATCACCACCACGGCGGCCGCGGTGGCGGCGACGTTGTAGGAGACGTAGAGCAGCGCGCCGAGCAGCCAGTTGGGCGCCGGGTGCGGCACCGCCAGGGCGATCTGCTCCAGCTCCGCCAGCGGCTTCTGGATGTGCGTCAGCGCGTAGATGGCGATGATTGCGACGATGATCATCAGTACCGGGGTGATCAGGCTCATCAGGGTGATCACCCGCTTCAGGCCCATGCACACGGTGATGATGGTCAGCACGCCGAGGACGATCCCGCCGATGGAGTGACCGATTCCCAGTTGCTGCTCGAAGGACGAGTTCGCCCCGGCGAACATCACCACCATGGTGCCGAACAGGAAGAAGGTCAGCATCAGGTCGACGACACGGCCCAGCGGCTTGCCACAGATGAACTCCATGGCTTCCTTGTGCGACTGGGTCTGCAGGCGGCTGCCGATCTGGTAGAGGTTCATCAGCAGGAAGGCGAACAGCGCCAGCGCTACCACTGCGCCGGCCAGGCCCATGATGCCGAAGCCGCCGAAGAACTGGAGGATCTCCTGGCCCGAGGCGAAGCCGACGCCCACCACCAGGCCGATGTACGCACCGCCGAGCTTGAGACTGGTTTTCATGATCGAGACTCTGTTGTTGTTATGGGGCGGCCCGGCTCAGCGCCGGACCGCAAAAGGGCTTACGCCTGGCCGACGTAGGCCTGGATTTCAACCTCGACGTCCACGCCCAGCGCCAGGGCGGATGCCACGCAGGAGCGCACCGGCAGGCCCTGGTCGAAGTAGCGCTTGTAGACTTCGTTGAAACCGGCGAAGTGGGACATGTCCGACAGCCACACGGTGGCTTTCACCACCTGGGAGAAGTTCGCGCCGCAGGCTTCCAGGCTCTCGGCGATGCGGGTCATCACCGCTTCGGTCTGGGTCTGGATATCGCCTTTCACCACCTGGCCGTCGGCAGTCATCGGCACCTGGCCGGAGAGGAACAGGAAGCCGCCGGCTTTCACCGCGCGGGAGAAGGGGAAGGGCAGGGTGCTGGGGTAACGCTGGATATCGCTCATGGGTAAGTCTCCGGGGGGAATTCAACGCAGGCGCGCCGGGGTCAGGCGCTGGGGATCGACGCCTTCCTGGCGCAGGGATTCGGGGAGCGGCTGGCCGAGCAGGAGTGACTGGGCCAGGCGCGAAACGCCGTCGGCGGACTGGATGCCGTAACCACCCTGGGCGGCCAGCCAGAAGAACGCCGGGTTCTGCGCATCCGCGCCAATCACCAGGTCGCCGTCGGCGACGAAGGAGCGCAGGCCGGCCCAGCTGTGGTTCGGCCGACGGATCGCCAGGGTTGTGTGCTCCTCGATGTGGTGCACACCGATGGCGATGTCCAATTCTTCGGGCTGCACGTCCTGCGCTTCCACCGGGTCGGCGTTGGCGGGGGAGCCGAGCAGTTGGCCGGCATCGGGCTTGAAGTAGAAGCTCTCGTCGATGCCGATCACCGTCGGCCACTGGCTGATATCCACGCCGTCGGGCGCCGGGAAGGTAAAGGCGGTACGGCGGCAGGGTTGCAGGCCGATCGGGCGGATGCCGCAGCGCTTGGCCAGGTGATCGGCCCAGGCGCCAGCGGCGTTGACCAGTTGCGCGGCCTGTATGACTTCGCCATGGCTGAGTTCCAGCGCCCAGCGGCCATTGGCGTATCGAGCTGAGAGTAACTCGCGGTTGCAGCGCAATTCGCCGCCACGCTGGCGCAGCGCGCGCAGATAGCCCTGGTGCAGGGCGTGGACGTCGAGATCGCGGGCGTCGGGCTCGTAGAGCGCGCCGATGATGGCGTCCGCGCGAAGGCAGGGAAGGAACTCCAGCGCCTCTTCGGTGCTGATGCGCTGCACGCCGGGCGTGGCTTCGGCCTGGTTCAGCAGCTCGATGTGCTCGGGGCCGCCGACGTACAGGCAGCCGCGCGGGGTGAGGATCGGGTGCTCGCTGAAACCTGCCGGCGGATTCTCGTAGAAGGCGCGGCTGGCACGGGTAAGCGCCTGGATCTGCGGCGTGCCGTAGGCCTCCATGAACATGGCGGCCGAACGCCCGGTGGAGTGGTAGCCGGGCTGCTCTTCGCGTTCCAGTACCAGCACCTTGTGCGTCTCGCTCAGGTGGTAGGCGAGGGAGGCTCCGGCAATGCCGGCGCCGATGATGACGAAATCGAAATGGCTCACTGCCAGGGCCTTCTGCAGATTTTCTCGTATGTGAGAAATCTAAGATATGAGAATTTTTGCGACAAAGGCAAGGCCCGGTAAACTTTCGTCGGCCCCCTCACGAGAAGTCCCATGAGCGAAACCGCCCAAGCACTACCCAAACCCCAGCAGCTGGATCGAGATGAAGTCGGAGCGCGCCTGCGGGCGGTTCGCAAGCAGCAGAAGCTGACCCTGAAACAGCTCTCCGACCTGTCTGGCGTAGCGGTTTCCACCTTGTCGAAGATGGAGCTGGCGCAGGTCGCGGTGAGCTACGACAAGCTGGCCGCCGCCGCCCGCGCGCTGCAGGTGGATATCGCTCAGTTGTTCCGCCCGCTGCCGCCCGTCGGCGTCCTGGCAGGTCTTAAGACTTTCGTGAAGACTCGCGTCGACGATGCTGCCGGCTACGACACTGGGGGCTACGAGTACTACCCGATTGCCGGCGATTTCCCACAGCGCAATATGACGCCGCTGTACGCGCGCATCTTTGCCCGCGAGGTCGGCGAGTTCGACGACTACGTTCGCCATCCCGGTCAGGAGTTCGCCATGGTGGTGGCCGGCCGCGTGCGGATCCAGTTCGAGACGGGCGAGTCGGTGAGCATCGGCCTGCGCGAGACGGCCTATTTCGACAGCAGCATCGGCCATCTCTATCTCAACGATGGTGAGGCCGACGAGGCGCAGGTGATGGTGGTGATGTCGGAGTCGCGGCCCGCCGAGTAGCGGGCTTCAGGTCGCCTGTTGCTCGCGACCGGGCAGCAGCGCGATGAACTCCTCCAGCGGTACCGGGCGGCTGAACAGGTAGCCCTGGTACAGGTGGCAACCCTGCTCGGCCAGCAGCGCCAGCTGCTCCGGGGTTTCCACCCCTTCGGCCACCAGTTCCAGGCCGAGGCTGTGGCCCATGGCGATGATGGCGCGGACGATTTCCGCATCGTTGCTGTCGTTGGGCGCGTCGCGCACGAAGCTCTGGTCGATCTTCAGGCTGTCCACCGGCAGGCGCTTGAGGTAGGTGAGCGATGAGTAGCCGGTGCCGAAGTCATCCATGGCAAATCGCACGCCGGCCTCGCGCAGGCGCTCCATGCGCGCGATGGTGTCGTCCAGTTGCTGGATCACGATGCTCTCGGTGATCTCCAGCTTGAGCAGGCTGGGCGGCAGCCTGGTCTTGTGCAGCAGCGCCAGCAGGCGCTCGACGAAATCGCTCTGGCGGAACTGCCGCGGGCTGATGTTCACGCTCAGGCTGAAATTCTCGATGTCGATGCGACCCTCGGCGAGCAGCTGTGCGCCGGTACGGCAGGCTTCCTCGATGACCCACTGGCCGACCTCGACGATCAGCCCGCTGTCCTCCAGTACGCGGATGAAACTGGCCGGCGATTGTGGGCCGAGAGTCGGGTGACGCCAGCGCAGCAACGCTTCGGCGCCGACGATGCGTGAATCGCGGGTGTCCACCTGCGGCTGGTAGTGCAGGTTGAATTCACGCCGGGCGAGGGCCATGCGCAGGCCGTTTTCCAGGCGCAGGCGCTCGCTGGCCGCCTGCTGCATGGACTCGTGGAACAGCTGCACGGTATTGCGGCCGGCGTCCTTGGCTCGGTACATGGCGATGTCGGCGCGCTTGAGCAGGTCGTCCGGGGTCGCGCCGTCGTCGGGGATCAACGCGATGCCGATGCTCGGGGTGATCTGCAGGCGGTGGCCGTCGAGCAGCATCGGTTCGGCCAGCAGGTCGCGCAGTTTTTCCGCCAGTTGGCGCACCTGCTGGGACGTTTCCAGGCGACTGCCTTCGATACCGGTGATCAGCACCACGAACTCGTCGCCGCCCAGGCGGGCCACGGTGTCCTCCTGGCGCACGCTGGCTTCCAGGCGCGCAGTGACCATCTGCAGGATGGAGTCGCCGACGGAGTGGCCGAGGGAATCGTTGATGTGCTTGAAGTGGTCGAGGTCGAGGAACAGCAGCGCGCCGCGCAGGCTGTGGCGCTGCAGCAGGGCGATCTGCTGCTTGAGGCGATCCATCAGCAGGGCGCGGTTGGGCAGGTCGGTCAGGGCGTCGTGGTAGGCGAGGTGCTGGATGCGCGCCTCGGCCTCGCGAAGCTCGCTGGTGTCGCGGGCGGTGAGCAGCAGGCAGTTCACGCCGCCCAGTTCGATCGGCTCCACCGACACGTCGACCGTCTTGATCGTGCCGTCACGGTGGCGGCCACGCATTTCCAGGTGGTGGACGAAGCCGTCGCGGTTGAGCGCGGCGATCATGTTCAGGCGCTCGTCCGGGTCGGCCCAGATATTGATACCCAGGGCGGTCTGCCCGATCACCTCGTCGGTGCGGTAGCCGGTGAGGCGGTGGAAGCCTTCATTGACCTCGATGTAGCGGCCTGTCTCGCGTTCGGTGATGGTAATGGCGTCGGGGCTGGAGTGGAACGCCTTGGCGAACTTCTCCTGGCTGGCCTTGAGCGCGGCCTCGGCCTGCAGCCGCCGGGTGACGTCGCGGAAGCTGGAGAGGATGCACAGCTGGCGGTCGACCCAGATCAGCCGGCTGGCGACCATGCAGGTGATGGTCTGGCCTTCGCGGGTGAGGAACTGCACTTCGACGTTCTGCAGCGCGTGGTCGCGCATCAGTTGCTCGAACAGGCGCGAGCGCTGGTGATGATCGGCCCAGAAGGCAACCTGGTGGGACGAGCGGCCGATGATGTCCTCGGCGAGCCAGCCGAAAGTGCTGCAGAAGCTGGGGTTCACTTCCACGAATTCGCCGTCGCGCACCCTGGACACGCAGATCGGGTCCGGGCTGCCCTGGAACAGACTGGCGAACTTCTCTTCCGAGGCTTGCAGGCTGCGCTCGCGGAGCACCCGCTCGGTGATGTCGAGCAGGGTGCCGGCCATGCGTAGCGGCTTGCCGCTGGCATTGCGGTAGAGGCGGGCGCGGCTCTCCAGGTAGCGAACTTCGCCGGAGTCGAGCTGGGCGCGGTACGTGAACTGGTAGTCGTTCTCCGGGCCGCGCGCGAGGCGGGCGTAGGCCTGGCGCATGCGCGCGCGGTCGGTCTTGTCGACGCAGGCGAAGAATTCGCCGAAGGGCCCGTGGAAATCCCGGTCAGGCAATTCGTGCAGAACAGCGGCGCGGGCGGAGCCGTAGAGCAGGCCGCTGGGGATATGCCAGTCCCAGATCCCCAGTTGTGCGGAGTCCAGCGCCAGGTCGAGGCGCTCCTGGCTGTCGCGCAGGGCCTGCTCCTGGGCACGCACGCGGGTGATGTCGCGTACGGTCAGGACCAGGCAGGGATGCTCGTCCAGCTCGATCTGGCAGCCATAGACGCGGGCACTGCGGACTTCGCCGGTACGGGTCAGCAGGGTGACTTCGAAGCCGTCGAGCTGTTGCTCGGCGGCGATCCTGTCGAGCATCCGCTGGCGCTCGTCGAGGCTGCGCCACAGGCCGAGCTGCACCGAGGTGCGGCCGAGCGCTTCTTCACGGCTCCAGCCGAAGTGGTCGACGAAACTGGCGTTGAGTTCGAGGAGTTTTCCGCTGTCCCGGTCGGTGATGACCATGGCGTCGGGCGCGGTGTGAAAGGCTTTGGCGAACTGGTCCTGGCCATTGGTAGCGAACGGGGGCGTGCGCGGAGCGCGGCTCATGCGGCGCTTCCCCGGCAACTGGCGGTACCGGCCAAGTGGGGCCGGCTAACGCATGGTGGCGTGCGGACGGGCATTCGGGCCCCTTCTTCTAATTCTGTCAGAACAATAGAGGTTAGGCCGCGACAGGTGCAAGCCCCGCCGCCTGGGCGTCGAGCAGGCGCATGAAGGCCCGCGCGGCGTTGGACAGGGTGCGCTCGGTATGCAGGATATAGCCGAGCTGGCGGCTGAGCTGGATGTCCTGCAGCGGCAGTCGTACGACGCTGTCATCCAGCATCGTACGTGGCAGTACGCTCCAGGCCAGGCCGATGGAGACCATCATCTTGATGGTCTCCATGTAGTTGGTGCTCATGCCGATGTTCGGCGTCAGGCCCTCGGCTTCGAACATGCGCCGCACGATGTGGTGGGTGAAGGTGTTGCCGCCGGGGAATACCGCCGGGTGCCGCGCCACGTCGGCGAGGAATACCGGGCCCTGCACCGACAGCGGGTGCTCGGGGGCGGCGACGAAGTCCAGCGGGTCGTCCCAGACCGGCACGGCGCGCACCGGCTCGGCGGTTTCCGGCGCCAGGGTGATCACGGCCAGTTCGGCGCGGCCATGGAGAATCTCCTCGTAGGCCACTTCCGAGTCGCAGAACTGGATATCCAGCGCCACCTGCGGATGGGCCTTGGTGAAGGCGCGCAGCAGCGGCGGCAGGCGATGTAGGCCGATGTGGTGGCTGGTGGCCAGGACCAGTCGGCCGCTTACTTCGCCGTTGAGATTGGTCAGGGCGCGGCGGGTATCGTCGAGCACATTGAGGATCTGGTAGGCGCGTGGCAGCAGGGCGCGGCCGGACTCGGTGAGCGTAACTTCACGGCCGACGCGGTCGAACAGGCGCACCCCCAACTGGTTCTCCAGGGCCGCGATGCGCTTGCTGATGGCTGGCTGCGTCAGGTGAAGGCGCTCGCCGGCTTCGGAGAAGCTGCCCGACTCGGCGATGGCGAGGAAGGTGTTGAGGCTGGTCAGGTCCATGTCGACTCCCTGCGCTCTGGATGCGGCGCCCGACTTTTATAACGCACCGTATTCCTCGTGGGAATCCTTTGGATAAAAAATATGAATTTGAGTTATTTGATTACAAGCCATAGCATCATCCCCACAAGCCCTAGGGGCATAGAAAGACGCTGATGAGGACTCTCTGATGGCCGGCAAGACGCTCTACGACAAACTCTGGGAAATGCACGAGGTGAAGCGCCGTGACGATGGTTCGTCGCTCATCTACATCGACCGCCACATCCTTCACGAAGTGACTTCCCCGCAGGCCTTCGAAGGCCTGCGCCTGGCCGGCCGCAAGCCGTGGCGTATCGACGCGAACATCGCGACTCCGGACCACAACGTGCCGACCACCCAGGCCGAGCGCAAGGGCGGCCTCCAGGCCATCGCCGACGAGGTGTCGCGCATCCAGGTCCAGACCCTGGACGAGAACTGCGATGACTTCGGCATCCTCGAATTCAAGATGAACGACGTCCGCCAGGGCATCGTCCACGTGGTCGGCCCGGAGCAGGGCGCGACCCTGCCGGGCATGACCGTGGTCTGCGGCGACTCGCATACCTCGACCCACGGCGCCTTTGGCGCGCTGGCCCACGGCATCGGCACCTCCGAGGTGGAGCACGTGCTCGCCACCCAGTGCCTGGTCGCCAAGAAGATGAAGAACATGCAGGTTCGCGTGGAAGGCAAATTGCCCTTCGGCGTGACCGCCAAGGACATCGTCCTCGCAGTGATCGGCAAGATTGGCACCGCCGGCGGCAACGGCCACGCGCTGGAATTCGCCGGCAGCGCCATCCGCGACCTGTCCATGGAAGGCCGCATGACCATCTGCAACATGTCCATCGAGGCGGGCGCTCGCGTCGGCATGGTGGCGTGCGACGAGAAGACCATCGAGTACGTGAAGGGCCGTCCGTTCTCGCCGCAGGGTGGTGACTGGAACAAGGCCGTGGAAGCCTGGGGCGACCTGGTTTCCGACGCCGATGCGCACTTCGACACCATCGTCGAGCTGCGTGCCGAGGACATCAAGCCGCAGGTCAGCTGGGGTACCTCGCCCGAGATGGTCCTGGCCGTCGACCAGAACGTGCCGGACCCGGCTGCTGAGGCGGATGCGGTCAAGCGCGACTCCATCACCCGCGCCCTCAAGTACATGGGCCTGAACGCCAACCAGGCGATCACCGATATCCAGCTGGACCGCGTGTTCATCGGCTCCTGCACCAACTCGCGCATCGAAGACCTGCGCGCCGCCGCCGCCGTGGCCAAGGGCCGCAAGGTCGCTTCGACCGTGAAGCAGGCGCTGGTCGTACCGGGCTCGGGTCTGGTGAAAGCCCAGGCCGAACAGGAAGGCCTGGACAAGATCTTCATCGAAGCCGGCTTCGAATGGCGTGAACCGGGCTGCTCCATGTGCCTGGCGATGAACCCGGACCGCCTGGAAAGTGGCGAGCATTGCGCTTCCACTTCGAACCGTAACTTCGAAGGCCGCCAGGGCGCCGGTGGTCGTACCCACCTGGTGAGCCCGGCAATGGCTGCCGCCGCCGCGGTGACCGGCCGTTTCATCGACGTACGTGAATTGATGCAGGCCTGAGGAGACCGAACATGAAAGCCTTTACCCAGCACACCGGTCTCGTTGCGCCGCTCGACCGCGCCAACGTCGACACCGACCAGATCATTCCCAAGCAATTCCTCAAGTCGATCAAGCGCACCGGCTTCGGCCCGAACCTGTTCGACGAGTGGCGCTACCTGGACGTCGGCCAGCCGAACCAGGACAACTCCAAGCGTCCGATCAACAAGGACTTCGTCCTCAACTTCCCGCGCTTCCAGGGCGCCAGCGTGCTGCTGGCCCGTGAGAACTTCGGTTGTGGCTCTTCCCGTGAGCACGCCCCGTGGGCGCTGGATGAGTACGGCTTCCGCACCGTGATCGCGCCGAGCTTCGCCGACATCTTCTTCAACAACAGCTTCAAGAACGGCCTGCTGCCGATCATTCTGAAGGATGAAGAAGTGGACGAGCTCTTCGCCCAGTGCGAATCCACCGAGGGTTACCAGCTGACCGTCGACCTCGCCGCGCAGACCGTGACCCGTCCGGATGGCAAGCAGTACAGCTTCGAAGTGGACGCGTTCCGCAAGCATTGCCTGCTCAACGGCCTGGACGACATCGGCCTGACCCTGCAGGACGCCGACGCCATCCGCAGTTTCGAAGGTGGCTATAAACAGCAGCAACCCTGGTTGTTCCGCGACGCCTGATGGCGCCGCAGCAACCGCAAGCCAAGGAGACAGTCATGACCCAGAGTCGCCATGAGCAAGTGGTCCAGCGCCAGTTCGGCGCCCAGGCCAACGCTTACCTGACCAGTGCCGTCCACGCACAGGGCGAGGAATTCGCCCAGCTGCGTGAGCGACTGTCGGCGACCACCGGTGCGCGTGTGCTGGACCTGGGCTGCGGGGCAGGGCACGTCAGCTTCAACGTCGCGCCGCTGGCTGGCGAGGTGGTGGCTTACGACCTGTCCCAGCAGATGCTCGACGTGGTGGCTTCGGCCGCCGCCGAGCGCGGCCTGGGCAACATCTCCACGCGCTGTGGCGCCGCCGAGCAGCTGCCGTTCGAAGAGGGCGAGTTCGACTTCGTTTTCAGCCGCTATTCCGCGCACCACTGGCGGGATGTCGGCCAGGCGCTGCGCGAAGTGCGCCGGGTGCTCAAGCCGGGCGGCGTGGCCTGCTTCATCGACGTCGCGGCGCCGGGCTTGCCTCTGCTGGATACCTATCTGCAGACTGTCGAGGTCCTGCGCGACACCAGCCACGTGCGTGACTACTCGCCGTCGGAGTGGGCGCGCTTAGTGGGAGAGGCGGGGCTCGCCGTGACTGCGCAGAAGCGGCAGCGCCTGCGCCTGGAGTTCACTTCCTGGGTCGAGCGCATGCGTACGCCCGAAGTGATGCGCCAGGCCATTCGTGCCCTGCAGCTTTCGATGGGCGACGAGGTGCGCGAGTATTTCGAGATTGACGCCGAGGGCTCTTTCAGCACCGACGTGCTGGTGCTCTGGGCCGAGCGCTGATTTCAGCTTTTTGACCGCTCCGGGTGGCGCGAGCCGCCCGGAGCGTTACGTTTTTTGCCAAGCGACTTTTATAAAGTGAGCAGAGAGATGAGCAAACAGATTCTGGTTCTCCCCGGCGACGGTATCGGCCCGGAAATCATGGCCGAAGCGGTCAAGGTGCTGGAGCTGGCCAACGACAAGTTCGCCCTGGGCTTCGAGCTGACCGAAGACGTGATCGGCGGCGCCGCCATCGACAAGCACGGCGTACCGTTGGCCGACGAGACCCTGGAGCGTGCGCGCAACTCTGACGCCGTCCTGCTGGGCGCCGTGGGCGGCCCGAAATGGGACAAGATCGAGCGTGACATCCGCCCCGAGCGCGGCCTGCTGAAGATCCGTTCGCAACTGGGCCTGTTCGGCAACCTGCGCCCGGCCATCCTCTACCCGCAACTGGCCGATGCTTCCAGCCTGAAGCCCGAAGTGGTCGCCGGCCTGGACATCCTTATCGTCCGCGAGCTGACCGGCGGCATCTACTTCGGCCAACCGCGCGAGCAGCGCGTGTTGGAGAACGGCGAGCGCCAGGCGTACGACACCCTGCCGTACAGCGAAAGCGAGATCCGCCGTATCGCCCGCGTCGGCTTCGACATGGCCCGCGTGCGCAACAAGAAGCTGTGCTCGGTGGACAAGGCCAACGTCCTGGCTTCCAGCCAGCTGTGGCGCGAAGTGGTCGAGGAAGTCGCCAAGGACTACCCGGACATCGAGCTGTCGCACATGTACGTCGACAACGCTGCGATGCAACTGGTCCGTGCGCCCAAGCAGTTCGACGTGATGGTGACCGACAACATGTTCGGCGACATCCTGTCGGATGAGGCTTCCATGCTCACCGGCTCCATCGGCATGCTGCCTTCTGCCTCGCTGGATTCGAACAACAAGGGCATGTACGAGCCTTGCCACGGTTCCGCGCCGGACATCGCCGGCAAGGGCATCGCCAACCCGCTGGCGACCATCCTCTCGGTCTCGATGATGCTGCGTTACACCTTCAACGAAGGCGCCGCCGCCGACGCTATCGAGAAGGCCGTGAGCCTG
This sequence comes from Pseudomonas multiresinivorans, assembly GCF_012971725.1. Lineage (NCBI taxonomy): Bacteria > Pseudomonadati > Pseudomonadota > Gammaproteobacteria > Pseudomonadales > Pseudomonadaceae > Pseudomonas > Pseudomonas multiresinivorans. Next base: position 4,589,779 of record NZ_CP048833.1, on the reverse strand, counting down.
GTCCTGGACCAGGGCCTGCGTACCGGTGACATCTGGTCCGAAGGCTGCACCAAGGTCGGTACCCGCGAAATGGGCGATGCGGTAGTCGCGGCTCTGCGGAATCTGTAATCTGTCCGGCTCGCTCGTTCCCGCGCGCTCGTAGGAAAGCGGGAACGACGGCCCTCTAAATATTTGAAGGTGTAGTAGCGATGAAGCGTGTAGGTCTGATCGGTTGGCGTGGCATGGTGGGTTCGGTGCTCATGCAGCGGATGCTGGAAGAGCGGGACTTCGACCTGATCGAGCCGGTGTTCTTCACCACCTCCAACGTGGGTGGCGAAGGCCCGTCCATTGGCAAGGACATTGCCCCCCTCAAGGACGCCTACAGCATCGAGGAACTGAAAACCCTCGACGTCATCCTGACCTGCCAGGGCGGCGACTACACCAGCGAAGTCTTCCCCAAGCTGCGCGAAGCCGGCTGGCAGGGCTACTGGATCGACGCCGCTTCCAGCCTGCGCATGCAGGATGACGCGGTCATCGTCCTCGACCCGGTTAACCGCAAGGTCATCGACAACTCGCTGGACGCCGGCACCAAGAACTACATCGGCGGCAACTGCACCGTCAGCCTGATGCTGATGGCCCTGGGCGGCCTGTTCGAAGCCGGTCTGGTCGAGTGGATGAGCGCCATGACCTACCAGGCGGCCTCCGGCGCCGGCGCGCAGAACATGCGCGAGCTGATCAAGCAGATGGGCGCCATCAACGCCTCCGTCGCCGATGACCTGGCCAACCCGTCCAGCGCCATCCTCGACATCGACCGCAAGGTCGCCGAGGCCATCCGCAGCGACTCCATGCCGACCGAGAACTTCGGCGCTCCGCTGGCCGGCAGCCTGATCCCGTGGATCGACAAGGAACTGCCCAACGGCCAGAGCCGCGAAGAGTGGAAAGGCCAGGCGGAAACCAACAAGATCCTCGGTCGCTTCAAGAACCCGATCCCGGTCGACGGCATCTGCGTGCGCATCGGCGCCATGCGCTGCCACAGCCAGGCGCTGACCATCAAGCTGAACAAGGATGTGCCCATCGCGGACATCGAAGGCATGATCAGCCAGCACAATCCCTGGGTGAAACTGATCCCCAACCAGCGCGAGATCAGCATGCGCGAACTGACTCCGGCGGCCGTTACCGGCACCCTGAGCGTTCCGGTGGGGCGTCTGCGCAAGCTCAACATGGGCTCGCAGTACATCGGTGCCTTCACCGTCGGCGACCAGCTGCTGTGGGGCGCCGCCGAGCCGCTGCGCCGCATGCTGCGTATCCTGCTCGAGCGTTGATCCGCTCTGCGTGACCTCACGACGCCGGCCCTGTGCCGGCGTTGTGCTTTCCGGAGCACGAGAAGTTCCCCTTGTGTAGGTGAACCGCCGCACAAAAACGCCAGCCCGTGTCACTGCCGGCTCTTTGGCGCCAGTTTCTGTGACGCACCCGCAAAAGCCACCGGGAACCAGTCGCTATCCTCGCAGCCCGTCCATGGGGACAGGTTCTGGTGCGCCTTTTCGCGCCGGCCGACGGCAAGCAAGCAGCGGGGGAGAGGATGGCTCGGTTACACAGATTGTGGTTGGCAACGGCGGTGGCGGCGGCTTTCCTGCCGGGCATGGCGGGCGCCCTTGAGCTGGGCGACATTTCCTCGCGGGCGGCGCTGGGGCAGAACCTCTCGGCCAATATCGATCTGCGCGGCGCGGCTGACATGAGCTCCGAAGACGTCGTGGTGAGCCTGGCCTCGGCCGAGGACTTCGAGCGCCTCGGGGTGGACCGCAACGTGGTTACCAGCGGGCTGAAATTCACCCCTGATATCGGCAGGAACGGCCGTGGCGTCATTCATGTCAGCTCGAACAGGCCGATTCGCGAGCCGTACGTGAACTTTGTCCTGCAGGTCGTGTGGCCGCAGGGGCGCCTGGTGCGCGAATTCACGCTGCTGCTGGACCCGCCGTCCTATGTAGCCAGCCCTGTGACGCCGCCGGCCATTGCGCCGGTTGCTGCCGTCCGCGCGCCGCAAGCGCAACCGCTGGCGCCTTCTGTGGCCAATGCGCCGGCTGACCGCTATCGCATCCAGCGCAACGACGCGCTGTGGGACATCGCCTCGCGCAATCGCCCGTCCGGCAGCGTTTCGGTCATGCAGACCATGGCGGCGATGCAGCGGATGAACCCCGCTGCCTTCGTCGACGGCAACATCAATCGCCTGAAGGTCGGCCAGGTGCTGCGTCTGCCCAGCGAACAGCAGGTTCGCGAGCAGAGCCATGCCCAGGCAGTGGCCCACGTGGAAACCCAGAATTCGCAGTGGAAGGCCAAGCGCAATCCGCAACTGGTGCAGCAGGAGCGCCAGCTGGACGCGACCCACAAGGCGGAAGCTGGCAGCGCGCCGGCGAAAGCCGAAGAGCGCGACAACCTGCGCCTGGTCTCCGGTCAGCCGGGTAAAGATAAAGGCAAGGTAGAGGCCGAGCAGTTGGCCGTTGCCCAGGAAGGCCTGGACAGCGCACGCCGCGAGGGTGAGGAGCTGCGCAGTCGGATTTCCGACCTGGAAAGCCAGACCCAGAAGTTGAACAAGTTGATCGAGCTGAAGGACTCGCAGATCGCCGGCCTGATCGCGCGACTGGCCGAGCAGGATCGCGCCAAGGCCCAGGCCGCCTCGCCAGCGGGCAATCCCCAGGCAGCGGCAGGCGAGGTCGCCCAGGCATCCGCAGGGTTGACCGCTCAGGCCGCCGGGGGCGAGCCGCGCCCCTGAGCTGCGGCGATAGGCGGCGGGGCGCTCGATTGCTTCGCCGCCGGTGGGGGCAGTAAAGTGCTGCGCTACTTTTCCCACCGATTGTGAGACCCCGATGCCTGAAACACTCGACATCGCCGTAGTTGGCGCCACAGGACTCGTTGGCGAGGCTTTGGTCGAACTGCTGGAAGAGCGCGACTTCCCCGTCGCCAACCTGTATCTGCTGGCCAGCGGTGAATCCGCCGGCAAGTCGATAGGCTTCCGTGGGCGCAACATCCGGGTCGGCAAGCTCGATGACTTCGACTTCGCCAAGGTGCGCCTGGCCTTCCTCTCCGTGGGCGCCGAAGCTGCCGCCGACTGCGCCGCCCGCGCCAGCGAGGCTGGCTGCAGCGTGATCGACCTCAGTGGTGCCGCGCTGAACAATGCCGCCGCACTGCTGGCCCAGGCCTGTGTGAATGGCGATGCCATCGAAACCCTGCAGCTCCCCGCCCTGATTGCGGCACCGGCAGCGCCCGCCGCCGAGGTGGCCGAGGTGCTCGCCGCGCTGCGCGGCGTGCTGGAGCTTCGCCAGGTCAATGTGGCTGCCTGCCTGTCCGCCTCTGCGCTGGGGCGCGAGGGGGTACAGGAGCTGGCGCGGCAGACTGCCGAGCTGCTCAATGCGCGCCCGCTGGAGCCGCGCCTGGTGGATCGCCAGTTCGCCTTCAACATGCTCGCGCAGTTGGGTGGTGTCGACGAGCAGGGCCATTCCGCGGTGGAGCGTCGCATCGCAGCGGAGCTCGCAAGGCTGTTCCCCGAGCTGGAGCATGGCCTGAGCGTGACCTGCAGCGTGGCCCCGGTTTTCTTCGGTGATGCCCTGATGCTGACCATCAAGACTGCGGCACCGGTTTCCCTGCCCGACGTCAGCGCAGCTCTCGAGGCGGCTGACGGCATTGAGCTGGTGGAAGACGATTACCCGACTGTCATCGGCGATGCGCAGGGGCAGGATACGGTTTACGTCGGTCGCCTACGGACCGGTCTGACAGATTCGTGCGAACTGAATTTGTGGATTGCGTCAGATAATGTGAGAAAAGGCGCAGCCCTAAATGCTGTGAACTTGGGCGAATTGTTGATAAAACACTATCTGTAAAAGATACTTACCGAATATTTGAAGAAGTATTCTAGCTTGGCAATACTGGCCGGGAACGTCGCTGACAGGGGAAGCACTGCCGTGAAAACGGCCGGTGTAGTGGGCAGCGGCGCCCGATAGACGTTGTTCTAATCCAGAAAAAAGCTATTAAAACAAGGGATTACTATATGGTCCGGCTTCGCAAACTGGTGCAGGCAATCGCAGCTGCTTCGGCACTGACCTCGGGCATGGCGCATGCGCTGGGGTTGGGAGACATCCACCTGCGTTCGGCGCTGAACCAGCCGCTGGATGCCGAAATCGAGCTGGTCGAAGTTCGTGACCTGTCCGCGGCCGAGGTGATCCCGAAGCTGGCTTCGCCGGAAGACTTCAACAAGGCCGGCGTCGACCGTCAGTACTTCCTGACCGGACTGAAGTTCACCCCCATCGTCAAGCCCAACGGCAAGAGTGTCATTCGCGTGACCTCCGACCGGCCGGTGCAGGAACCCTACCTGAACTTCCTCGTGGAAGTGCTCTGGCCCAATGGTCGACTGCTGCGCGAATACACCGTGCTGCTGGACCCGCCGCTGTATTCTCCGCAGACCGCCGCCGCCGTGCCGCGCGCGCCGATGGCCGTCCCCGCACCGGTGGTGCGCCCGTCCGCCACTGCGGCACCGCGTCCGGCTGCTGCAGCAGCTCCGCGCCCCGCTGCGGCACCCGCGCCGTCGCGCCGCCTGGAAGGCAACGAATACCGCACCGGAAAGAATGACACCCTCTGGGAAATCGCCGCCCGTGCGCGCCCGGATGGCAGTGTCTCCGTCCAGCAGACCATGCTGGCGATCCAGGACCTCAACCCCGACGCCTTCCTGGGCGGCAACATCAACCGCCTGAAGAGTGGCCAGGTGCTGCGTCTGCCTGACGCCGAGCAGATCAAGTCGCGCACCCAGCCGACTGCCGAAACTGAAGTAAAACAGCAATACACCGCCTGGCGTGAAGGCCGCAGCCTGCCCACCGGCGGCGCTCGCCAGCTGGACGCCACTCCCCGCGCCAACGCCGGTAACGCTCCGGCCCAGGCCGAGACCAAGGACAGCCTGCGCCTGCTCTCCGGTGAGAACGGCAAGGCCAAGGGTGGCGACAAGGGCAGCAAGGATGGTCAGGCCGTCGCCGACAAGCTGGCCGTCACCAAGGAAAGCCTGGACAGCACCCGTCGCGAGAATGACGAGCTGAGCAGTCGCATGACCGACCTGCAGAGCCAGATGGACAAGCTGCAGAAGCTGATTGCGCTGAAGGATGCGCAACTGGCGAAGCTGCAGAACGAATTGGGCAACGACAAGGCTGCCGCCAACGGCGCCGCTGTCGTGCCGGCTCCGGTGCCGGGCGCCGAACCGGCTGCTCAGCCCGCCACTCCGCCGGCTCCGGCGGTCGCTGAACAACCGGTCGCCCCGGCTCCCGCTGGCGATGCGGGCACCCCGCCGGCCCCGGCCGCCGAAGTGCAGCCGCAACCCGCACCGACGCCCGCTCCGGTCGCCCCTGCACCTGCGCCGGAGGCGCAGAAGCCCAAGCCGGCGCCTGCTCCAGTGGCTGCGCCGGTCGAGCAGGCTCAGGCCAGCATCGTCGACGAGATCCTCGCCAATCCGATTTGGTTGGGTGCCATTGCCGGCAGCGCACTGCTGGCCCTGCTGGTCCTGCTGATGATCATTTCCCGTCGCCGCGCGGCCAAGGAGCAGGAAAGCCTCGCTGCCTACGCCGGTGACGACGAGCCGCACCTGGACGATGACCTGGCCCTCGCCGGCAGCGAGCTGGATACCCTCGACGTGCCGCAGGCCGCCGAAGTTGCTGCCCCGGCGCAAGCTGCGCCCGAGCGCGTTGCCGCGCAGACCAGCGATGCGCTGGGCGAGGCGGATATCTACATCGCCTACGGCCGCTTCAACCAGGCTGCCGAACTGCTGCAGGGCGCCATCTACGACGAGCCGCAGCGTGCCGACCTGCGCCTGAAGCTGATGGAGGTCTATGCCGAGATCGGTGACCGCGAAGGCTTCGCCCGTCAGGAAAACGAGCTGCGCGAGATCGGTGGCGCCGAACCGCAGGTCGAACAACTGAAATCCCGCTACCCGGGCATGGTAACCCTGGCAGCAGTGGGTGGCGGCCTGGCCGCAGCGGCAGCGGCTTCCGACGATGAACTCGACGGATTCAGCCTGGACGACTTCAGCATCGATTCCCCGGCTGCCGCCGCGGAGCCTGCTGCGCAGCCCCATGGCGACCTGGACGATGCCTTCGACCTGGCGCTGGACGACCTTGACCTGGGCGAAGACAAGCCTGCCGCTCCGGCCGCCCAGCAGAACGACGATCTGTCCTTCGGCAGTTTCGACCTGGATGACGACCTGAGCCTGGGCGGTTCGCCGGCCGAGGCGCCGAGCGCCAAGGCCGAGGACGACTTCGCCTTCGACCTGGACCTGCCGGAAGAGTCGGCTGCCAAGGTCGAGGCTCCGTCGCTGGCGGACGATCTGGGCGACTTCTCCCTGGACCTGGACAAGGATCTGGAGAAAGACACCCACGCTACCCTGGCATCGGCGGAAGACGACTTCCTGCTGGGCCTGGACGACGACACCGCTTCGCTGTCCGGCGTGAGCCCCGAGGAGTTCAGCCTGGATATCGACAGCAAGGCGCCGCAGGCCGACGACCTGCCGGACGATTTCGACCTGTCCCTGGCGGACGACGAGCCGGCACCGGCCAAGGCCGACGACAGTTTCGCCGCACAACTGGACGAGGTCAGCGCCGAGCTGGATCGCCTGTCGTCGCACAACGACGAGCCGCAAGCTCCCGTTGCCGCGCCGCTGGTCGAAGACAGCTTCGCCGCCAGCGACCTCGACCTGCCGGGCGAGGATGCCGATGACGAAGACGATTTCGACTTCCTCTCCGGTGCCGACGAAGCGGCCACCAAGCTCGACCTGGCACGTGCCTACATCGACATGGGCGACACCGAAGGCGCCCGCGACATCCTCGATGAAGTCATCACCGAGGGTAACGACAACCAGCAGCAGGAAGCTCGCGAACTGCTCGGGCGTATCGCCTGAGCCGGAAGGCTCCAGATAGATGATTGAAGCAGTACCCTCAGCGGCGGCCGAATCGGCCGCCGTTGGCGTTTCCAGGATTGCCCTGGGCGTCGAATTCAAAGGCTCGCGATATCGCGGTTGGCAGCGCCAGGAAAACGGTGTGCCGACCGTGCAGGGCGCGCTGGAAAAAGCTCTGTCCCGGGTGGCTGATCACCCGGTTTCCCTGATGTGCGCAGGCCGTACCGATGCGCTGGTGCACGCGAGCGGGCAGGTGGTGCATTTCGATACCACCGCCGAGCGCTCGCTCATCGCCTGGGTCATGGGCACCAATGCCAACCTGCCCAACGATATCAGCGTGACCTGGGCCAAGGTGATGCCGGCACATTTCCATGCGCGCTTCACCGCCATGGCGCGGCGCTACCGCTATGTGATCTACAACGACCAGATCCGCCCGGCGCACATGGCCGAGGAGGTCACCTGGAACCACCGTCCGCTGGATGTCTCGCTCATGCGCGAAGCGGCCAAGGCGCTGGTCGGCACCCATGACTTCACCTCGTTCCGCGCGGTGCAGTGTCAGGCCAAGTCGGCGATCAAGACCGTGCATCACCTGGAGGTGATCGAGCACGGGCGCCTCATCGTGCTGGATGTCCGCGCCAACGCCTTCCTGCATCACATGGTGCGTAATTTTGCCGGCATGCTGATGACCATTGGCGCCGGCGAGCGCCCGGTGGAGTGGGCAGCCGAGGCACTGGCTGCGCGCGACCGGCGCGCTAGCGGCATCACCGCGCATCCTTACGGACTGTACCTGGTGAGTGTGGAATACCCGGAAGAGTTCGTGTTGCCCGAGCGCTACCTGGGGCCACATTTCCTTTCAAGTTTGCCGGATGTCGTTGGCTGACGTTGCCTGGGTCATTTGCTACCATCGATCGATCACTTGCCTGAAGGTTGCTGCATCTTGTCTGCCGTTCGCATCAAAATCTGCGGTATTACCCGAGTCGAGGATGCCCTGGCAGCCGCCGAGGCGGGTGCCGACGCCATCGGCCTGGTGTTCTACGCCAGGAGCCCGCGCGCGGTAAGCATCCAGCAGGCCAGGGCAATCGTTGCCGCGTTGCCGCCCTTTGTCAGCACCGTCGGCCTGTTCGTCGACGCCACTCGTTGTGAGCTGGGGGAAATCCTCGATGCGGTGCCGTTGGATGTCCTGCAGTTCCACGGCGACGAAACGCCCGAAGCCTGCTCCGGCTGGCACAAGCGTTACCTCAAGGCCCTGCGCGTGAAGCCGGGTGATGACGTGGCGGCGCAGATCGCGACCTATCCACAGGCCAGTGGTTTCCTCCTCGATACCTACGTGGAGGGCATCCCTGGTGGAACCGGGCAGGCTTTCGACTGGTCCCTGGTGCCGAAGGATGTTCAGCGCCCACTGATCCTGGCAGGTGGCCTGACGGTAGCCAACGTGGCCGAGGCCATCGCCCAGGTACGGCCATACGCCGTGGATGTGAGCGGCGGGGTGGAGGCGAGCAAGGGCATCAAGGATGCGCAGAAGATCCGCGATTTCATCGCCCAGTGTCGGTCGGTGGCTTGACGCGGAATCTTCATGTGACGACGAGCGGCCCGCCGCCGTCCACTACCCAATCGCTGCACGGCAGCGTTGGGACTCGCTGGCGGCTGCCGTCGGCGACCCAGTGGTGTATTCATGGCGACGCCCCGGGCGGCGCCTTTGTTTGCGAGGGGTTCCGGCCTTCAGGTCGGTACCGCGACGATGAATTTGCTCAGGGGCAGGCGTAGTCCATCGCACCGCGCCCCTGCACTGGAGATGTAAGCATGAGCAACTGGCTGGTAGACAAGCTGATCCCTTCCATCATGCGTTCCGAGGCTAAGAAGAGCTCGGTGCCGGAAGGCCTGTGGCACAAGTGCCCGTCCTGCGAAGCGGTGCTGTACCGTCCGGAGCTGGAAAAGACCCTCGATGTCTGCCCCAAATGCGATCACCACATGCGTATCGGCGCGCGTGCGCGCATCGACATCTTCCTCGATGAGGAAGGTCGCGAGGAGCTGGGCGCCGAGCTGGAGCCGGTGGACCGCCTGAAATTCCGCGACAGCAAAAAGTACAAGGACCGCCTGACCGCCGCGCAGAAGGATACCGGCGAGAAGGACGCGCTGATCTCCATGAGCGGCAAGCTGATGGGCATGCCGGTGGTGGTCAGTGCCTTCGAGTTCTCCTTCATGGGTGGCTCCATGGGTTCCGTCGTCGGGGAGCGCTTCGTGCGCGCTGCCAACTACGCACTGGAAAACCGCTGCCCGATGATCTGCTTCTCCGCGTCGGGTGGCGCGCGCATGCAGGAAGCGCTGATCTCCCTGATGCAGATGGCCAAGACCTCCGCTGCGCTGGCCCGCCTGCGCGAAGAGGGCATCCCGTTCATCTCCGTGCTGACCGACCCGGTTTACGGCGGTGTTTCCGCCAGCCTGGCGATGCTCGGCGACGTGATCGTCGGCGAGCCGCGTGCCCTGATCGGCTTTGCCGGCCCGCGCGTGATCGAGCAGACCGTACGCGAGAAGCTGCCCGAAGGCTTCCAGCGCAGCGAGTTCCTGCTGGAGCACGGCGCCATCGACATGATCGTTCACCGTGCCGAGCTGCGTCCGCGCCTGGCCAAGGTGCTCGCCAAGTTCACCCACACTCCAAGTACCGCACTCGCAGGATGACCCAACGTACCCTTGCCGACTGGCTCAGCTACCTCGAACAACTCCACCCCACGGCGATCGACATGGGGCTGGATCGCTCCCGTGAAGTAGCCGGCCGGCTTGGCCTGGGGCGCCCTGCGCCCCGCGTGGTGACCGTCACCGGCACCAACGGCAAGGGTTCCACCTGCGCCTTTCTCGCCGCCATGCTCGGCGAGCAGGGCCAGCGGGTCGGTGTGTACAGCTCGCCACACCTGCTGCGTTACAACGAACGCGTGCTCATCGATGGTGCCGAAGCCAGCGATGAAGCGCTGTGCGAAGCCTTCGCCGCCGTCGAGGCGGCGCGCGGTGAAATCTCCCTGACCTACTTCGAGATGGGCACTCTCGCGGCCTTCTGGCTGTTCGAGCGCGCCAACCTCGATGCCGTGGTCCTGGAAGTTGGCCTGGGCGGCCGCCTGGATGCGGTCAACCTGATCGATTCCGACGTCGCCGTGGTCACCAGCATCGGCATCGACCATGCCGACTGGCTGGGCGACACCCGCGAAAGCGTGGCCTTCGAGAAGGCCGGCATCTTCCGCGCCGGCAAGCCCGCCGTGTGTGGCGACCTGGAGCCACCGGCACCGATCCTGGAGCAGGCTCGCCAGCTGGGCTCGCCGCTGGTCCTTCGTGGTCGCGATTTCGACCTGGCGATGGGTGAGGGCGATTGGCACTGGCGTGGCCGCTCCGCTTCGGGTGAAGCGCTGAGCCTGCACAACCTGCCGCAGCTCGACCTGCCGATGGAGAACGCGGCGCTGGCCCTGCAGGTCTATGCCTTGCTGGACCTGCCGTGGCAGCCCGACTCCCTGGCCGCCGCGCTGCTGCGTACCCGGGTCACCGGGCGCCTGGATCGGCGCACCGTGCAATGGCATGGCGAAGAGCGCCACTTGTTGCTCGACGTCGGGCATAATCCGCACGCCTCGCAATACCTGGCCAGCCGCCTGCGTGCGGCGCCGCCCAAGGGCGTGCGCCACGCGGTATTCGGCCTGCTGGCGGACAAGGATCTCGACGGCGTACTGGAACCCGTGCTCGGCTTGGTGCAGGATTGGGCCGTCGCACCGTTGCCCACCGGTCGCAGCCGTCCGGCGCAGGAGCTGGAGGCAGCACTGCAGGGGCGCGGGGCGCAGGTCAGTTGCCATGGCGATATCGCCGCGGCGCTGGTAGCGCAGTGCGATGCAGCAAGCACCGATGACGAGATTCTGGTGTTTGGTTCGTTCTACAGCGTGGCGGATGCCCTGGAGTGGCTCGCCAAGGCTGCTCAATAAGAGACCAAAGGGGAGTTGTTGCATGGCGTTGCTCGATAAGGGGCTCAAGCAGCGGGTAGTCGGAGCGCTGGTGCTGCTGGCGCTGGCGGTGATCTTCCTGCCGATGCTGTTCTCCCGCGAGGATGAAGTACGCCAGGTCGTGGTCGAGGCGCCGGTAATGCCCAAGCCGCCGGCCATGCCGACGGTCGAGGTGCAGCCCACCGAGGTTCCCGAGCCGCAGGCCGAAGACGCCGACAATGGTGTTCCGCCTGCCGAGACGGCTGCTGCGCCGGCGCCTTCCGCACCAATAGCCAGCTTGCCAGTCCAGCAGTCCCAGCCCGCTCAGCCGAAGGCTCCGGCTCCGCAGCCAGTTGCGCCCAAACCTGCTGCGCCCGCTCAGCAGCCTGCCCAGGCCAGTGCCACTCCGGCCGCGCCGGCGCAACAGCCGGCCCAGCGCCTGGACAGCAACAACCTGCCGGTGAGCTGGTCGGTACAGCTGGCCAGCCTGTCTAACCGCGCCCGCGCCGACGAACTGCAGAAGTCCCTGCGCAGCCAGGGCTATAACGCCTACGTGCGCAGCTTCGATGGTATGAACCGGGTGTTCGTCGGTCCCGTGGTCGAGCGTGCCGAGGCGGACCGCCTGCGCGATCAGCTCGGCAAGCAGCAGAAGCTCAATGGCTTCGTGGTGCGTTTCCAGCCTGAGCGTGGCTGAGTTGGTTCGTTAGCTTCTCTCAATCAGCCCCATGGCAAACTGGGGCTCTTCTAAATCGAAGGCCTCTGCTAAAATGCGGGGCCTTTCCGTTTCTGGGCCGCAACGTGGCATTTACCTGGGTCGATTGGACGATGATCGGCATCATCGTCATTTCCAGCCTGATCAGCTTGAGCCGTGGTTTCGTCAAGGAAGCCCTGTCGCTGGTCACCTGGATCGTAGCCGGTGCGGTCGCCTGGATGTTCGGCGGCGCGCTGGCCGAGCATCTCGCACCCTATATTCAGCTGCCCTCGGGGCGCGTCATCGCTGCTTGCGCTCTTCTTTTCGTCGTCACGCTGTTGCTGGGCGCACTCGTCAATTTTCTCATCAGCGAGCTGGTGCGGGTGACCGGCATGTCCGGCACCGACCGTGTGCTGGGCATGGTCTTCGGTGGCGCCCGTGGCGTCCTGCTGGTTGTTCTGGTCGTCGGCCTGCTGAGTCTTGCGCCGGTGCAACAGGACCCGTGGTGGCAGCAATCGGTGCTGATGCCGCATTTCCTGATGGTCGCCGACTGGTCGAAGAACTTCATCCTGACTTTCGCCGGGCAGTGGATGTCCGGCGTGACCATCACTCCGCCGTCCGGAGTGGGGTCTTTGCTGCCGGCCCAATGACGGGCGGGCAGAGGCGACGGGTAGCCGTCGCCGCCATGGCAGGTCCGGTGGATACTGCCGAATACGGAATTGTTTTAGCCTGAACACCAACTAGGGGTTGCGTCGCATGTGTGGCATCGTCGGTATCGTGGGCAAGTCGAACGTCAATCAGGCGCTGTATGACGCCCTCACCGTTCTCCAGCATCGTGGCCAGGACGCTGCGGGGATCGTCACCTGTCAGGACGACCGTCTGTACCTGCGCAAGGACAACGGCCTGGTCCGTGACGTCTTCCAGCAGCGCCACATGCAGCGCCTGGTCGGCAAGATCGGCATCGGCCACGTGCGCTACCCCACCGCGGGGAGCTCCAGTTCCGCCGAGGCCCAGCCGTTCTACGTCAACTCGCCGTACGGCATCACCCTGGCGCACAACGGCAACCTGACCAACGTCGAGCAGTTGGCCAAGGAAATCTACGAATCCGACCTGCGCCACGTGAACACCAACTCCGACTCGGAAGTGCTGCTCAACGTGTTCGCCCATGAGCTGGCGGTACGCAACAAGCTGCAGCCAACCGAGGAAGACGTCTTCGCTGCCGTTGCCGGCGTGCATGCCCGTTGTGTCGGCGGCTATGCCGTAGTGGCGATGATTACCGGCCACGGCATCGTCGGTTTCCGCGATCCCCATGCCATCCGCCCGATCGTCTTCGGCCAGCGCCACACCGAAAACGGCGTGGAATACATGATTGCGTCGGAAAGCGTGGCGCTGGATGTCCTCGGCTTCACCCTGATCCGCGATCTCGCGCCGGGCGAAGCGGTGTACATCACCGAGGAAGGCAAGCTCTATACCCGCCAGTGCGCGGCCAACCCGCAGTACTCGCCGTGCATCTTCGAGCACGTCTACCTGGCGCGTCCGGACTCCATCATCGACGGCATCTCGGTCTACAAGGCGCGCCTGCGCATGGGCGAGAAGCTGGCCGACAAGATCCTCCGCGAGCGTCCGGACCACGATATCGACGTGGTCATCCCGATCCCGGACACCAGCCGCACCGCCGCGCTGGAGTTGGCCAACCGCCTGGGCGTGAAGTTCCGCGAAGGCTTCGTGAAGAACCGCTACATCGGCCGTACCTTCATCATGCCCGGCCAGGCCGCGCGCAAGAAATCGGTACGCCAGAAGCTCAACGCCATCGAGCTGGAATTCCGCGGCAAGAACGTGATGCTGGTGGACGACTCCATCGTGCGCGGCACCACCTGCAAGCAGATCATCCAGATGGCCCGCGAGGCCGGCGCGAAGAACGTCTACTTCTGCTCCGCCGCTCCCGCCGTACGCTACCCCAACGTCTACGGCATCGACATGCCGAGCGCTCACGAACTGATCGCGCACAACCGCAGCACCGAGGAAGTCGGCGAGCTGATCGGCGCCGATTGGCTGGTGTATCAGGACCTGCCGGACCTGATCGAGTCGACCGAGGGCGGCAAGATCAAGATCGAGCACTTCGACTGCGCCGTGTTCAACGGTGAATACGTCACTGGCGACGTCGACGAAGCCTATCTGAACAAGATCGAGCAGGCGCGCAACGACGTGACCAAGACCAAGGTCGCGGCCGTCAGCGCCATCATCGATCTCTATAACGACTAAGGAGAGCAGGCATGGCTCAGGATTGGGAAGCCGGCCGGCTGGACAGCGATCTCGAGGGCGTCGGTTTCGACACTCTGGCGGTACGTGCTGGCCAACGTCGCACCCCGGAAGGCGAGCATGGCGAAGGCCTGTTCACCACCTCCAGCTACGTGTTTCGCAGCGCCGCCGATGCGGCGGCGCGTTTTGCCGGCGAAGTACCCGGCAACGTCTATTCGCGCTACACCAACCCGACGGTGCGTACCTTCGAGGAGCGCATTGCCGCGCTGGAAGGCGCCGAGCAGGCGGTGGCCACGTCAACTGGGATGTCGGCCATCCTTTCCCTGGTGATGAGCCTGTGCAGCGCCGGCGACCACGTGCTGGTCTCGCGCAGCGTGTTCGGTTCGACCATCAGCCTGTTCGAGAAGTACTTCAAGCGCTTCGGCATCGAGGTCGACTACCCGCCGCTGAGCGATCTGAAAGCCTGGGAAGCGGCCTGCAAGCCGAACACCAAGCTGTTCTTCGTCGAATCTCCGTCCAATCCGCTGGCCGAGCTGGTGGACATCGCGGCGCTGGCCGAGATCGCCCATGCCAAGGGCGCGCTGCTGGCGGTGGACAACTGCTTCTGCACCCCGGCGCTGCAGCAGCCGCTGAAGCTGGGCGCGGATGTGGTGATCCATTCGGCGACCAAGTACATCGACGGCCAGGGCCGCACCATGGGCGGCGTGGTGGCTGGTCGCCGCGCGCAGATGGAGCCCGTCGTCGGTTTCCTGCGCACCGCCGGCCCGACCCTCAGCCCGTTCAACGCCTGGATCTTCATCAAGGGCCTGGAAACACTGCGTGTGCGCATGCAGGCCCACAGTGCCTCGGCCCAGCAAGTCGCCGAATGGCTGGAGCAACAGCCGGGCGTCGAGCGCGTCTACTACTCCGGCCTGCCCAGTCATCCGCAGCATGAGCTGGCCAAGCGTCAGCAGAAGGGCTTCGGCGCGGTGGTGAGCTTCGAGGTGAAAGGTGGCAAGGACGCGGCGTGGCGCTGCATCGACGCTACCCGAATGATCTCCATCACCACCAACCTGGGCGACACCAAGACCACCATCGCCCACCCGGCTACCACCTCCCACGGTCGCCTTTCGCCGGCCGAGCGCGAGAACGCCGGCATCCGCGACAACCTGATCCGCGTTGCCGTTGGCCTGGAGGATGTCGACGACATCAAGGCCGATCTGGCGCGAGGCCTGGCGGCACTGTGAGCATGGCTGACATCCTCGGCAACGGGCGTGTCGTCCTGGTCACCGGGGCGGCGCACGGCATCGGCCTGGGCATCGCCGCCTGGCTGGTCGCCGAGGGCTGGCAGGTGGTGCTGGCGGATATCGATCGTGAGCGCGGGCCGAAAGTGGCCGCAGCGCTCGGCGAGCGCGCCAGCTTCATCGCCCTGGACGTGGCCAATGAAGGGCAGGTTGCAGCAGCGGTGGCCGAGTTGATCGGCCAGTTCGGTCGTCTCGACGCGCTGGTGAGCAATGCCGCTATCGCGCGGCCACATAATACGGCGCTCGAAAGCCTGGGCCTGAACGAGTGGAACCGCACGCTGGCGGTGAATCTCACGGGGCCGATGCTGCTGGCCAAGCACTGTGCGCCCTATCTGCGTGGGCACAGCGGTGTCATCGTTAACATCGCTTCCACCCGCGCGCACCAGTCCGAGCCGAATTCCGAGGCCTATGCGGCGAGCAAGGGCGGGTTGCTGTCGCTGACCCACGCCCTGGCCAGCAGCCTGGGTCCGGAGATTCGCGTCAACGCGATTTCCCCCGGCTGGATCGACGCTCGCGACCTGCGCGAGCGCGAAGCCGAGCCTCTGACCGAGCTGGACCATGATCAGCATCTGGTCGGCCGCGTCGGTACGGTGGAAGACATCGCTGCGGCAGTGTCCTGGCTGGTCAATGGCGATGCCGGTTTCGTTACCGGCCAGGAGCTGGTGATCGACGGCGGCATGACGCGCAAGATGATCTACCTCGACTGAGTGTCGGGTGTGGAAGAGGAGGGCGGCCCGCGGGTCGCCCTTTTTCTTTTGTGGCTCTCCGACTCCGAGCGAGGGCTGTTCGCGAGCAAGCCCGCTCCTACAGGGTCAACCTCGCGAGCGCTCTTGTAGGAGCGAGCTTGCGCACGAACCTGGAGTCGCACCGAGGTCGCGAACCGCACGCCGAACTTTTTTTCCGGAAAATGAAAAAAAGTTCAATCAGGGCATTGACTTAGGATTCGTCGGCTGTAGAATGCGCCCCACTTCGAGACGAAGGGTGATTAGCTCAGCCGGGAGAGCATCTGCCTTACAAGCAGAGGGTCGGCGGTTCGATCCCGTCATCACCCACCACTCTCGCAGTTACGCGCAGCGGTAGTTCAGTCGGTTAGAATACCGGCCTGTCACGCCGGGGGTCGCGGGTTCGAGTCCCGTCCGCTGCGCCATTTCCCCCTCCTTGGTTCCTACCCCGAATCGGCTTGTCGAGTGATTCACTCCAGGCGCAAGGAGGTTGCTGTACCGGACGAAAGTCCAACCGACACGCAGCGGTAGTTCAGTCGGTTAGAATACCGGCCTGTCACGCCGGGGGTCGCGGGTTCGAGTCCCGTCCGCTGCGCCATATTCGAAAGCCCTCAGGTAGCGATACCTGAGGGCTTTTTCGTTTCTGTCCGAAAAGTCCTGACGTTGTCCTGTAAGACGCTGTCACAGGTCGTTCACCTTTGGCGTCTAGCTTTTTTCCCGTGGTCTTTGCTAAAACCGGATCGAACGGTCAGGAGAAAAGCCAATGGACGACTATCAGGAAGAACTGCTGGAGCTGCATGCCGTGGAACAGGATCTGCCGGAGCCGGCCGACGACGCCACGGAGATGTGATCAGGCGCTGTGGCGCTGGGCGCGGCGGAACTCTCCCGGCGTTTGCCCGCTCCAGCGCTTGAAGGCGCGCTGGAAGGCCTCCGCGGAGGCGAAGCCGAGCAGGTAGGCGATTTCGCCGAAAGCCAGGTCGGTGTCGCGGATGTAGATCATCGCGAGGTCGCGACGGGTGTCGTTGAGGATGCTGCGGAACTGCGTGCCTTCCTCCGCCAGCTTGCGGCGTAGCGTCCAGGTCGGCAGCTTCAGGCGGGCGGCGACTTCCTCCAGGTCCGGCTCGCGTCCGTTGAGCATCGGCCCCAGCAACTGGGCGACGCGCTCGCGCAGGCTGCGTGTTCGAGTCTGTTGTTCAAGCTCCTTCTCGCAGATTTCCAGCAGCTGCCGCCAGGTGCTCGGGCAGTGGTCCGGGTTGCCGCGTGCCAGGGTCGACAGGTCCAGGCGCAACTGGTTGTGCGCCGCACCGAACTCCACCGGGCAACCCAGCATCTCCTCGAAGCGCGGGGCCCAGGCGGGCGCCGGATACTCGATCTCGATCTTCTCCGGGCGCAGCGGCTGCGCGCCGATGCTGCCGAGCATGCTCACCCAGCCGGCCAGCACCGAATCCACCACGAAGCGGTTGTAGGCGTTGTACGGGCTGATGGAGTAGAAGCGCAGCCAGGCGCCGCTGGCGTCCTCGATGAAGCTGCTCTGGCCGCGGTAGTTCTGTGCGTACAGCGGCTCGAAGCAGATCAGCGCGCGGGCCGCCGCACGCAGATTGGGCGCTTGCGCGGCGGTGACACCGGCAAGGCCGCTCTGGCTCGGTCGGCTCAGTTGACCCATGCGCAGGCCGAGGGCGGGGTTGCCGCTCTGCTGGATGGCCGCATGGCCCAGGCGCATGTAGCGCGGGATCGACAGGCGTGCTCCCGGTTCGCCCAGGCGTGCGGCGTCCAGCCCGTATTGTTGAAGCAGTGGCTGCGGCGCTATACCGCTTTCCGCGAGGGCGTCGGCGAGGCTGTGGACAAAGCCCACCGACAGGTCGCCCAGCCGCATCGTCGGGCGGCTCATAGCCAGAGGTTGATCAGGCGCGCGCCGGGCCCGTCGGGCGCCAGGGTGTGGCTGTCGCCGCTGACCACCAGGCTGCGGCCGTCGCTGCCCAGGTCCCACAAGTGGCCGCGCATGAACACGGTGATGCCGGCATGGGCGCCGCTTTCGCCGAGGCGGCCGGCCAGGGCCAGGCGTTCCCAGGCTTGGCCTTCGGTCAGTTCGCCAGGCTTGAGCGTCACATCGCTCGGTGTCGGCGCGCCGTTGTAGCCCTTCCAGGGCTTGCTCCAGTTGCCATTGCCAGTGAGGAAAGCCGGCACGGCAACGATATCGGGCTTGTTCGTCGCTAGCGCCTCGTAGCTCGCCGGGAACCAGCTGTCGGCGCAGACCAGCACGCCCAGGCGCCCGGCCGGGGTCTGCAGGACCTGCAGGTCGTCGGGATCACCGCCGCGGGTGAAGCCTTTCTCGTCGTCGATGGGGAAGAGTTTACGCTGCGGCTTGCCCAGCGGCAGGCCGTCGCTGCCGAAGACCTGGCTGACGTTGTAGAGGCGGCCGTTGCCGGTACGGATCTGCCCTTCGACGATGCGCGGGTTGGGCAGCACGATGGACCCGGCGACGATGGTCACGCCGAACTCCTTGGCCAGCCCGCCAAACAGTGTCTGGTAGTCATGCGCCATGTCCACCGCCTTCATGCGGAACAGGGCGTCGGCCGTGCGGTCATCGCCCTTGGCGCCGAGCCAGCCGCGCGCCAGTTTCAGCGGGTTGCTGGCGGCCATCCATTCCATGGCCTCGGTCAGGTGCTCGGTCTGGTAGACCTCGGGCTTCTCGCCAGCGGCTACCAGCCAGGTGCCGATGTGCTCGGGGAACACCACGACGGTACGCGGGTTGATCAGCCCCTCGTCGCGGGCCTTGGCCAGGTAGGCGTGGAATTTCAGACGCAGGCGTTCGGCACTCTGGTAGTCCTGGGTGAACAGTTCCGGTTGCACGCCCAGCAGGTTGCCGCGCTCGGACGGCTGGCCCTGATTGAGTACCACCTGACTGCGCAGGTCGGACAGGTAATGGCCCACCGGGCGACGCTCCGCCCAGCCGGCATAACCGGCGAAGAGGACGACCAGAACGAGGAAGATCAGCTTGCGCATAAAGGACGGGTACTCATGGGGTGCACCACAGGGTAGGGGCTGCGCCGGGCGTTGCCAAGACGGCGTGTCATCTTTGGTCAGTAACTTGTCATTTTCGATCATTGAGCAGCGGGTGTGCGCTGCCTAAAGTCTGCCCCATACCGACCGCGCCCCATGCCTCGCCGTTCCGCAGGCTGAGGGCGCGGCATCATCGTGAATGCCGGAGGAACCATGACCGCCACTTATCCGCACCTGCTCGCGCCGCTGGACCTGGGCTTTACCACCCTGCGCAACCGCACCCTGATGGGTTCCATGCACACCGGCCTGGAAGAAAAGCCCCAGGGCTTCGAGCGCATGGCGGCCTACTTCGCCGAGCGCGCCCGCGGGGGCGTCGGCCTGATGGTCACCGGCGGCATCGGCCCGAACGAGGAAGGTGGCGTCTATTCCGGTGCAGCCAAGCTGAGCACGCCGGAAGAAGCCGAGAAGCACAAGATCGTGACCCAGGCCGTGCACGAGGCGGGCGGCAAGATCTGCATGCAGATCCTCCACGCCGGCCGCTACGCCTACAGCCCCAAGTCCGTCGCGCCCAGCGCCATTCAGGCGCCGATCAACCCGTTCAAGCCGCGCGAGCTGGATGAAGAGGGCATCGAGAAGCAGATCGCCGACTTCGTCAATTGCTCGAGCCTGGCCCAGGTGGCCGGCTATGACGGCGTCGAGATCATGGGTTCGGAAGGTTACTTCATCAACCAGTTCCTCGCCGCCCACACCAACCACCGCACCGACCGTTGGGGTGGCAGCTACGAGAACCGCATGCGCCTGCCGGTGGAAATCGTCCGCCGCGTGCGCGAGGCCGTCGGCCCGAACTTCATCATCATCTATCGCCTGTCAATGCTCGACCTGGTGGAAGGCGGCAGCACCTGGGACGAGATCGTCCTGCTGGCCAAGGCCATCGAGAAGGCTGGCGCGACCATCATCAACACCGGCATCGGCTGGCACGAAGCACGTATCCCGACCATCGCCACCAAGGTGCCGCGCGCGGCCTTCACCAAGGTCACCGCCAAGCTGCGCGGCGAGATCGGCATCCCGCTGGTCACCACCAACCGCATCAACACCCCGGAAGTGGCTGAGCAGGTACTGGCCGAAGGCGATGCCGACATGGTCTCCATGGCCCGTCCGTTCCTCGCCGACCCGGACTTCGTCAACAAGGCTGCCGAAGGCCGCGCCGACGAGATCAATACCTGCATCGGCTGCAACCAGGCGTGCCTGGACCACACCTTCGGCGGCAAGCTGACCAGCTGCCTGGTGAACCCGCGTGCCTGCCACGAGACCGAGCTGAACTACATCCCGACTACCCACGTGAAGAAGATCGCCGTGGTGGGCGCCGGCCCCGCTGGCCTGTCTGCCGCTACCGTGGCGGCCGAGCGTGGCCATGAAGTGACCCTGTTCGACGGCGCCGGCGAGATCGGTGGCCAGTTCAACGTCGCCAAGCGCGTGCCGGGCAAGGAGGAGTTCTACGAGACCCTGCGCTACTTCAAGCGCAAGGTGGAAACCACCGGCGTCGATCTGCGCCTGAATACCCGCGTCAGTGTCGATGATCTGGTCAAGGGCGGCTTCGACGAGATCATCCTGGCCACCGGCATCGTGCCTCGCACCCCGGCGATTCCGGGCATCGAGAATGCCAAGGTGATCAGCTACCTGGATGCCATCCTCGAGCGCAAGCCGGTCGGCAGGACAGCCGCGGTGATCGGCGCCGGCGGCATCGGCTTCGACGTCTCCGAATACATCACCCATGCCGGCGAATCCACCAGCCTGGACCGTCATGCCTTCTGGCAGGAGTGGGGCATCGACGAGAACCTGGAAGCCCGTGGCGGCATCGCCGGCATCCAGGCGCACCCGCACGCAGCAGCGCGCCAGGTGTTCCTGCTGCAGCGCAAGAAGTCCAAGGTCGGCGACGGCCTGGGCAAGACTACCGGCTGGATCCACCGTACCGGGCTGAAGAACAAGCAGGTGCAGATGCTCAATAGCGTCGAGTACCTCAAGGTCGACAACGACGGCCTGCACATCAGCATCGCCGGCGGCGAGCCGCAGGTGCTGCCGGTGGACACCGTGGTTGTCTGCGCCGGCCAGGACCCGCTGCGCGAGCTGCATGACGGCCTGGTTGCTGCCGGCCAGAGCGTGCACCTGATCGGCGGTGCCGATGTGGCCGCCGAGCTGGATGCCAAGCGCGCGATCAACCAGGGCTCGCGCCTCGCCGCCGAGATCTGATTCGATCTGAGTTCCACGTCGCAAAGCCGGGCCCGGAAAAGTTCCCTTCCGGGCCCGGATATCGCTCCGGAAATCCAACCGCGTCACAGAATTATCCAGCCAGTTAACCGCCCGGCCTGACCGCCGGGTCGGGTGCCAACCCAGTCACATTGCCTGCGACATTAATTCCCCTAGACTTGCCCGAATGTCGGGATTTTCCCGCTGTTTGTGGGCTGTATTTCTGACAGCTCCTTTCCAGATTTCCTCCCGCACCGGCCCAGAGGTCAATCGATGAGCATGCAGAAGAAGCCTCAAATGGTGGAAGCCGTGGTCTTCTTCAATGACCGTGGCGTCTGCAAGGAGATGCTCTATCCCGAATTCGAGGCGCTGCTCGACAACGTCGTGCAGATGCCGGAGTACGCCGATCAGCAGATGCAGCTCGCCTATGTGCTGATCAACCCGCGCCTGCTGGTCAAGGCAGTGGTGTTCTTCTATCTGGACTTCGACGAGAAGGGCGAGGCCGACCGCGGCTGGAACCTGCCGCTGCGCAATCTCGCCGACCGCGCAGGCCGTGGCCCCGACATGGGCGCTGGTCCCATTCGCCTGGCCTGCCGCAGCCAGTGCCCGGTGTCCTGGCATCAGATGCATCTGTGGGACCCGAACCTGGACGCGAGCCAGAATCATCTGGTGCAACTGCGGGAATCGATCAAGCGCAACAACCTTGGCGTGCTGGTTGAGGAAGAACCGGCCGCCGTGGAGCTGGCGCGCCTGCAGATGGCCGACGAGCACCAGTGGTATGCGCCCGCCGAAGAGTCCCGCGAAGAGGCCGAGAAGCTGGCCCGTGCGATGCTCGAGGAACACCAGCAGAAGACCGCTGAGCTGCTTGGCCAGCATGAGGCCCGCCTGTCGCAGGTCAGCCAGCAGCACGAGCAGGAGCTCAGCCGCCTGAAGCTCGGTGCGCAGGAGCAGGTCAAGGTGTTGCAAGCCGAACTCGCCGCCCTGCGCGAAGGCCTCAAGCGCGAGGAAGAGATCAATGCCGGCCTGCGCCGCGAACTGGATGGCCAGGCCAACGGTTTCCAGCGTGGCCGCGAGGAGCTGACTGCGCAGCTTCGCCATATCGAACAGAGCGGCCGCGACGAGCTGGAGCAACTGCGCCTGCAGATCGAGGAAGAGTCCCGCGCCCGCATGGCCAGCCTGGAGGCTCGCTACAAGGAGCAGATTTCCGTCCGCGATGTCGAGTTGGGCTACCGCAACGAGCTTGACCAGCAGCTGCAGCAGGAGAATCAGCAACTGCGCCAGGAAGCCGAGCAACTGCGCGAGGAAACCGCCCAGCTGCGCCAGGTTGCCACGCAGCTGCAGCAGGGCGCCGAAGGCCTGCGCCTGGAGCTCGACGCACTGTCGGCCAAGGCGGTAGACGGCTCGGTGCTGGAGCGCCTGGCCGGCTTGGGGGTGATCTTCGTGGTGTACCATCCGGGCGCCGGTCATCTGACCCTGTCGCTGCAGGATGTCGCCCGTTACCAGGAAAACCCCATGGCCTATGCCGCTGCCAAGTGCTTCGTCGCCGAAGACCAGTACCGCAGCTGGCTCGCCCATTACCAGCAACCCGCCTGTGAAGGACGGCTGTCCAACGGCGAGCGCTGCGCCATGCCCATCGACCGCGTGGAAACCCCCGGCCGCTTCGTCGAAGGCGACAGCAACTGCTGCTCCCGGCACAAGACCGCCGGCCGTCTGCGCAGCGTCACCAACGGCTGACCGGGGCGCCTTGCTGTTTCCCGACTGGCGCCCGAAAGCACCGCTGCAACGCATTCGCCTGGAATGGCTGGATCGCGCTGGCGTCGAGCTGGCGTTGTTGCGCCTGGATCTGGTGGATTCGCTGGTCTCCGGCAACAAGTGGTTCAAGCTCGCGCCTTACCTCCAGCAGGCCGCCGATCTCGGCCTGAACGGTGTGATCACCCTGGGCGGCGCCCATTCCAATCACCTCCACGCGGTCGCGGCGGCGGGTGCACGATTCGGTTTCCAAACCGTGGGATTGCTGCGCGGCGAAGAGCAGGACAACCCGACGGTGGCAGACCTGCGCCAGCTCGGCATGCAGCTCCACTGGCTCGGCTACGGCGGTTATCGCCGGCGCCACGCAGCCGATTTCTGGACGCCCTGGCGCGAGCGCTATCCCCAGTTGCTCGCGGTAGGCGAGGGCGGCGGCGGTCTCCCCGGCGCACAGGGTTGCTCACCCCTGGTCGGGGTGATTCGCCAGCAGCTCGGCGACCTGGGCTGGAAGGACTATCAGCAGCTCTGGGTTGCCTGTGGTACTGGCACGACCCTGGCCGGCCTTGTGCTCGGCGAGCAGGGCGAGCATTGCGTGGTTGGTGCCCTGGCGGTGCCGCCGGGGCATGGCGTCGAAACGCAGGTGCCTGAGCTGTTGAGAGCGTGCGGTGTACCCGATGCCGGTTACCGTCTGGTCGACGCCAGCCGTGGTGGTTTTGCACGGATCGACGCGACGCTGGCGCGCTTCATTCTCGCGACCGAGGCCGAGTGCGGCGTACCGCTGGAACCGCTGTACACCGGCAAGCTGCTGCTGGCGCTGCACGATGAGATTGCAGCGGGGCGCATTGATCGTGGTGCTCGTATCGTCGCTGTCCACAGCGGTGGTTTGCAGGGGCGTCGAGCGCTGGACGATAAGCTGACGGCGCTGGCCACTCAGCGCGAATAACCGCTGTGCACCCGCGGCCAGCGGTCACCCACCAGGAACAGGCGCTCCTGCTCCCGCCAGCGCCCTTCGCGGAACTCCATGCGCACCAGCATTTGCGGGAAGCCGTCTTCCGGCAACTCCTCCAGCCAGGCGGCGAAGCGCTCGGCGCTCCAGCATTCGTCCTCGGCGGCCGGGGAGAGCCAGCCCTTGCGCGACAACGCCTGCCAACCCTGCGGGTCCTGGGCCTGGTAGGCCGGCCAGGCGCGTCGGTGCAGCCAGCGACCACGCTGGTGGTTGTCACTGGCGCCGGCGGGCGGCGGGCAGGGCGTGGGCCAGGAGTAGAACAGGTAGCCGCCCAGCCAGAGGCCGGGAGATGGTATGGCGTCGCTGTGCTCGCGGACCACGGCCAGCCCTTGCGCGGTGGCCGAGAGTGGCAATTGGTGCTGGTAGAAGTGCTCGATCTTGCGCAGCAGGTGGTCCTCGGCCCCCGGCCCGAGCCAGGAGTCGGGGCCGTCGTCGCTGGGGCCGAGGTAGAGCTTGATGGCCAGTTCCAGGTGATGCAGCCCGGCGTCGTCTTCCACCAGCAGGTCGAGCTCGCCCAGGGTCTGGCCGTTGTCGCGCACCGGCAGGTTGGCGGCGAGCAGGCGCAGATCCGGTGCGCGTTCCAGGGCGAACTGCCAGAGGCGTTCGTAGTAGCGTCCCAGGCGCTGGTGCGGCGCGGCTTCGAGCTGGGCCAGCAGTTCGCCCGGCAAGCGTTCCTGGCTGCGCAGCCAGTCGGCCAGCAGCCAGGGCTGCGCGTGCCAGCGACTGGCGCTGATCGGATGGCGCAGGGCAGGGCTGCCGGGTTGCAGCAGGGGCGGGGACAGCAGCGTCCAGGCGAGGTCGCGGACCTGCGGCTGGCGCAGGTCGATCAGCAGCTCGTCGAGCAGGGCGGTGAAGTCGGTCATGCCCCAAGCCTAGCCGTTATGCCCGCGCTGCGGTTTGCCGCTGCCTGAGCCTTTCGCCCATAATTCCGGCATTCGAGTACCCGCAACGCCGTCCGGAGTCCCATGGAACCCTTTCGCAATATCGGCATCATCGGCCGCCTGGGCAGCACCCAGGTCCTGGAAACCATCCGTCGGCTGAAGAAGTTCCTCACCGAGCGCCACCTGCATGTGATCCTCGAGGACACCATCGCCGAGGTCCTGCCGGGCCACGGCCTGCAGACCTGCTCGCGGAAGATCATGGGCGAGATCTGCGACCTGGTGATAGTGGTCGGCGGCGACGGCAGCATGCTCGGCGCTGCGCGCGCCCTGGCCCGGCACAAGGTGCCGGTGCTGGGAATCAACCGCGGCAGCCTGGGCTTCCTCACGGATATCCGCCCCGACGAACTGGAGACCAAGGTCGCCGAAGTGCTTGGCGGCCAGTACATAGTCGAGAGCCGCTTCCTGCTCGATGCGCTGGTGCGCCGACATGGCGAGTCCATCGGCCAGGGCGACGCGCTGAACGACGTGGTGCTGCACCCCGGCAAATCCACGCGGATGATCGAGTTCGAGCTGTACATCGACGGCCAGTTCGTCTGCAGCCAGAAGGCCGACGGCCTGATCGTCGCCACCCCGACCGGCTCCACCGCCTACGCGCTGTCCGCCGGCGGGCCGATCATGCATCCCAAGCTGGATGCCATCGTGGTCGTGCCGATGTACCCGCACATGCTGTCGAGCCGGCCCATCGTGGTGGACGGCAACAGCGAGCTGAAGATCGTCGTCTCGCCGAACATGCAGATCTACCCGCAGGTTTCCTGTGATGGGCAGAACCACTTCACCTGCGCACCGGGCGACACCGTCACGGTGAGCAAGAAGCCGCAGAAGCTGCGCCTGATCCATCCCATCGACCACAACTACTACGAGGTCTGCCGGACCAAGCTGGGCTGGGGCAGCCGCCTGGGGAGCAGCGAGTGATGGAACTCGACCCGGCACGCGGCTATGACCTGATCGGCGATATCCACGGCTGCGCGCACACCCTCGATCACCTGCTGGAGCGCCTCGGCTATCGCGCCCAGGGTGGCGTCTGGCGACATGCGCGGCGGCAGGCGCTGTTCCTCGGTGACATCATCGACCGCGGCCCGCGCATCCGCGAGGCGCTGCACCGGGTGCACGACATGGTCGCCGCCGGCGAGGCGCTGTGCATCATGGGCAACCACGAGTTCAACGCCCTCGGCTGGTCCACACCCGCCGCGCCAGGCAGCGGTCGGCAGTACGTGCGCGAGCATACGCCGCGCCACGCCCGGCTGATCAAGGAGACGCTGGAACAGTTCGAGGGCCACCCGGCGGACTGGCGCGACTTCCTCGGCTGGTTCCAGGAGATGCCGCTGTTCCTCGATGCCGGGCGCTTCCGCATGGTCCACGCCTGCTGGGATCACGACGTGATTGACACGCTGCGCCAGCAGTTCTCCAGCGGGCGCATCGACGAAGCCTTCCTCCAGGCCAGTGCCGAGCCCGGCAGCTTTGCCCAGCAGGCCTGTGACCGCCTGCTGCGCGGCACCGACATGCGCCTGCCCAACGGCATGACCCTGACTGGCAGCGACGGCTTCACCCGCTCGGCTTTCCGCACCAAGTTCTGGGAAGAGGACCGTGCGCCGGAGACCTACGGCGACATCGTGTTCCAGCCCGACGCGCTGCCCGACGAAGTGGCCAGCGAACGCCTGAGCGAGGAGCAGAAGTCGCGCCTGCTGACCTACGGCGCCGACGAGCCGCTGCTGTTCGTCGGCCACTACTGGCGGCGTGGTACGCCGGCACCGATCCGCCCGAACCTCGCCTGCCTGGACTACAGCGCGGTGATGTACGGCAAGCTCGCGGCCTACCGGCTGGACGAGGAAACGCGGCTGGACCGCAACAAGTTCGTGTGGGTGGACGTCAAGCGTCCGGAGGGCGATGAGTGAGTGCCATTGAAGCGATGCGGTTGCCGGCGGCAGTCGATCTGGGGGAGTTCGTTGGCCTGCTGCGCCGACTGAACGTGCCGTTCCGGGTCAGTGAGGAGGCCGGCGAACAGGTGCTCTGGGTGCCCAATTCGCAGTTGGCCGAGCAGGTCCGCAGCCTCTACCAGCGCTACCCGCAGGGTGACCCGGAATTCACCGTGCAGGCCGAGCCCCAGCGCCGCGGGCCGGGGTTCGTGCAGCAGCTGAAGATGAGCCGGATGACGGCGGCGGTGTTGCTGGTGACCTTCGTGGTTGCGGCTGTCACCCTGCTGGGTACCTCGCCGGAGACGCTGCGCTGGTTCACCTTCCAGAACTTCCAGCTGGTCGGCGAGGATCGCGCGCTGTTCTATCCGCTGTCCGACTCGCTGGCGCAGGGGCAATGGTGGCGCCTGTTCACTCCCATGCTGATCCACTTCGGCTGGCTGCACCTGGCGATGAACGCCATGTGGTACTGGGAGCTGGGGCGGCGCATCGAATACCGCCAGGGGCCGTGGCTGTTGCTGGGGCTGAGCCTGGGCTTTGGCCTGATCTCCAACGTCGTGCAGTACGGCGTCAGTGGCCCGAGCCTGTTCGGCGGGCTGTCCGGCGTGCTCTACGGGTTGCTCGGACACTGCTGGATATTCCAGCGCATGGCGCCGACGCCGGCCTACAACCTGCCCAAGGGCGTGGTGGCGATGATGCTGATCTGGCTGCTGGTGTGCCTCTCGGGCGTGATCGACCTGCTCGGCTTCGGCTCCATCGCCAATGGGGCGCATGTGGGCGGGTTGGTGGCAGGTTGCCTGAGCGGCTTGATCGGTGGAATGCTGGCGCGTCGTCGCGTGGCCTGACTGTGCCGCTGCCTGCATCTGGAAACTCGTACCGGCGAACGCCCTCTCCCTAACCCTCTCCCTGAAGGGAGAGGGGACTGGTTCGATGCAGGTTTAAACCATTGCGTCAGCCGGCACGGATAGCTCCCTCTCCCTTCAGGGAGAGGGCGGGGGGAGAGGGGCAGGCTTCGCGTCGAGGCAGCCAGGCAATAGCGCATGAGGCATTGCCGCAACCGATTGACCGGCGTTCGTGCGCGCGAGGCTTTCGCCCGGTAGAATGCCCGCTTCGTTTTTCCCCTGCAGGAGCCGGCCCATGTCGTCCTTCGCCGAAATGATCCAGAACATCACCCCCGAAATCTACGAGAGCCTCAAGCTGGCCGTGGAAATCGGCAAGTGGCCGGACGGCCGCAAGCTGTCCCAGGAGCAGAAGGAGCTGTCGCTGCAGGCCATGATCGCCTGGGAGATGGACAACCTGCCCGAGGACCAGCGCACCGGCTACATGGGCCCGCAGGAATGCGCCTCCCACGCTGAGCCGATCCCGAACATGATCTTCTCCTCCAACTCCCTGCACTGATGCAAGAGATTGGACGTGGCGCCCTGGACAAGATGTCGGCGCGCCTGGAAAACCCTGTGCAGTACGCCTTCCGCTTGGGCGAGACGCAGGTCCCGGTCAACCCGCTGATCGGCAGGACGGTGCGCCTGGAATACCTGGGCGAAATCTTCTGCAGCCACTGCGGCCGCAAGACCAAGAAAAGCTTCGCCCAGGGCTACTGCTACCCGTGCTTCACCAAGTTGGCGCAATGCGACAGCTGCATCATGAGCCCGGAGAAGTGCCACTTCGAGGACGGCTCCTGCCGGGACCCGGAATGGGGCGAGCGTTTCTGCATGACCGACCACGTGGTCTACCTGGCCAACTCCTCGGGAGCGAAGGTGGGTATCACCCGCGCCACCCAGGTGCCGACGCGCTGGATCGACCAGGGCGCGCGCCAGGCGCTGCCGATCATGCGCGTGGCGACCCGCCAGCAGTCCGGTTTCGTCGAAGACCTGCTGCGCAGCCAGGTCACCGACCGCACCAACTGGCGCGCGCTGCTCAAGGGCGAGGCCGAGCCACTGGACCTGGTGGCGATTCGCGAACAGATATTCGACGCCTGCGCCGAGGGCATCGTTGCCCTGCAACAGCGCTTCGGCCTGCAGGCGATCCAGCCGGTGATCGACATGGAACCCATCGAGATCAGTTACCCGGTGGAAGCCTACCTGGCCAAGATCACCAGCTTCGATCTGGACAAGACGCCGGTGGTCGAGGGTACCCTGCAGGGTATCAAGGGCCAGTACCTGATCTTCGATACCGGCGTGATCAACGTGCGCAAGTTCACCGCGTACCAGCTGGCCATCAGCGCCTGATCGCACCTGCATTGAATTTCCGGCTGTTGGCAAGCATCTACGGATAGATGCGTGCGCGACTCGCCCGCTTCGCTCTAGCTCGCTAGAGTCAGTACCAGATTCCTCCGGCCGGCCCACCGCGCCGGCCGCCTGCCAAGGGGCCAAAAGCCATGCGTACCGAGCAACCGAAAGTCATCTACCTCAAGGATTATCAGGCGCCCGAGTACCTGATCGACGAGACCAACCTGACCTTCGAGCTGTACGAGGACCACACCCTGGTCCACGCCCAGCTGGTGATGCGCCGCAACCCGGATCGTGCGGCCGGCGCTCCGGGCGACGGCCTGCCGCCCCTGGTGCTCGACGGCCAGCAGCTGGAGCTGCTGTCGGTGGCGCTGGATG
The DNA here is from genome assembly GCF_012971725.1 of Pseudomonas multiresinivorans. Taxonomy (NCBI): domain Bacteria; kingdom Pseudomonadati; phylum Pseudomonadota; class Gammaproteobacteria; order Pseudomonadales; family Pseudomonadaceae; genus Pseudomonas; species Pseudomonas multiresinivorans. The sequence continues at coordinate 4,560,526 of NZ_CP048833.1, read as the reverse complement.
ACCAGGCCCTTGAAGCCGGCCAGTACCAGCTCGATGAGAACCACCTGACCCTGCAGCCGACGGCGACGACCTTCACCGTCGACAGCACCGTGCGCATCCACCCGGAAAGCAACACCGCGCTGGAAGGCCTGTACAAGTCCGGCAAGATGTTCTGCACCCAGTGCGAGGCCGAGGGCTTCCGCAAGATCACCTACTACCTCGACCGCCCGGACGTGATGAGCAGCTTCACCACCACCCTGTCGGCCGAGCAACACCAGTACCCGGTGCTCCTCTCCAACGGCAATCCGGTGGCCAGCGGCTCGGAAGAGGGCGGCCGTCACTGGGCGACCTGGCAGGACCCGTTCAAGAAGCCGGCCTACCTGTTCGCCCTGGTCGCCGGTGACCTCTGGTGCGTGGAAGACCAGTTCACCACCCTGAGCGAGCGCGAAGTCACCCTGCGCATCTATGTCGAGCCGGAGAACATCGACAAGTGCCAGCACGCCATGGACAGCCTGAAGAACTCCATGCGCTGGGACGAGAAGGTCTACGGTCGCGAGTACGACCTGGACATCTTCATGATCGTCGCGGTGAACGACTTCAACATGGGCGCCATGGAGAACAAGGGCCTCAACATCTTCAACTCCAGCTGCGTGCTGGCCAAGGCCGAGACAGCCACCGACGCCGCGCACCAGCGCGTCGAAGGCGTGGTTGCCCACGAGTACTTCCACAACTGGTCGGGCAACCGCGTGACCTGCCGCGACTGGTTCCAGCTGTCGCTCAAGGAAGGCTTCACCGTGTTCCGCGACAGCGAGTTCTCCGCCGACATGAACTCGCGCACCGTCAAGCGCGTCGAGGACGTGGCCTTCCTGCGCACCAACCAGTTCGCCGAGGACGCCGGCCCGATGGCGCACCCGGTGCGCCCGGATTCCTTCATCGAGATTTCCAACTTCTACACCCTGACCGTCTACGAGAAGGGTTCGGAAGTCGTCCGCATGATCCACACCCTGCTGGGCGCCGATGGCTTCCGCAAGGGCACCGACCTGTACTTCGAGCGCCACGACGGCCAGGCCGTGACCTGCGACGATTTCGTCAAGGCCATGGAAGACGCCAACGGCGTCGACCTGACCCAGTTCAAGCGCTGGTACAGCCAGTCCGGTACTCCGCGCCTGGCGGTGGAGGAGAGCTATGACGCTGCCGCGCAGAGCTACACCCTGACCTTCCGCCAGAGCTGCCCGGCGACGCCGGGGCAGAGCGAGAAGCTGCCCTTCGTCATCCCGGTGCAGATGGGCCTGATCGACAAGCTGGGCAACGCCTTGTCGCTGCGCCTCAAGGGCGAAGAACACGCCCATGGCAGCGACCGTGTGCTGCAGGTCACCGAGGCCGAACAGTCCTTCACCTTCGTCGGCCTCGCCGAGAAGCCGTTGCCGTCGCTGCTGCGTGGTTTCTCCGCGCCGGTGAAGCTGAGCTTCCCCTACGACCGCGACCAGCTGATGTTCCTCATGCAGTTTGATGAGGACGGCTTCAATCGCTGGGAAGCCGGCCAGCAGTTGTCCGTGCAGGTTCTGCAGGAATTGATCGGCCAGCATCAGCGTGGCGAGAAGCTGGTGCTCGACCAACGTCTGATCACCGCCTTCCGCACCCTGCTGCTGGACACCGGCCTGGACCAGGCCATGGTCGCCGAGATGCTCTCGCTGCCCAGCGAGGCCTACCTCACCGAGATCAGCGAAGTGGCTGATGTCGAGGCGATCCACGCGGCCCGTGAGTTCGCCCGCCAGGAGATCGGCACGGCGCTGCACGAACAGCTGTGGGAGCGTTACCAGGTCAACCGCAAGCAGTCCCGCGAGACCGCCTACGTAGCCGAGGCTTCGCACATTGCCCGCCGCAGCCTGCAGAACATTGCGCTGTCCTACCTGATCCAGAGCGGCAAGGCCGAAGTGCTCGCCGCCTGCCAGGAGCAGTACAAGGATTGCGACAACATGACCGAGCGCCTGACCGCGCTCGCGGTGCTGGTCAACTCTTCCTTCGACAAGGAGAAGGCCGAGGCGCTGGCGATGTTCGCCGACTACTTCAAGGATGACCCGCTGGTGATGGATCAGTGGTTCAGCGTCCAGGCCGGCTGCACCCTGCCGGGCGGGCTGGAGCGCGTACAGGCTCTGATGAGCCATCCGGCCTTCACACTGAAGAACCCGAACAAGATCCGCGCCCTGATCGGCGCCTTCGCCAACCAGAACGCGATCAACTTCCACCGTGCAGATGGCGCCGGCTACCGCTTCCTCGCGGACCAGATCATCACCCTCAACGCGCTCAATCCGCAGATCGCCTCGCGCCTGCTGACGCCGCTGACCCGCTGGCGCAAATACGCGCCTGAGCGCCAGGCGCTGATGAAGGCAGAACTGGAGCGCATTCTGGCGTCCGGCGAGCTGTCCAGCGATGTGTACGAAGTGGTGAGCAAAAGCCTCGCCTGATCCCTCCGCCGAGCCCGATCCGGGCACCGGCACTGGTCGAAAAGGTGTTACCAACATTTGTTGGTAACACCTTTTTGTTACCTATCGAAATTAATCGATATCGCTCTTATCGCTTTGCGGTATTGAGGCAAAAAGCTCGAAGTGTCTGCGTCGCGCCTTCAGGGGCGGATTGCGCCATCAGGGGCGGCGAATGGCGCAATCGGCCACCGGATTTGATCAGTGAATGACCAGTCACAAAAAGTAGCGCGCTGAATCTTTATTTTTTGTAAGCAGAATCCGGTTATTGGTGCTCTTGGCACCGGGGTTGCACTGCGGACCCCGCTTAGCCTTTGCCTGGCCATTGGGTCGGGGGGCGTGTCGAGCACCTTGGGGGAGTTTCCTTCAGATCGACGACAACAAGGCCGTGGAATAACGGCTGACAAGGCGTACCGCGCACTGGCGGCGCCGCTAAAGAATGATCAGTCCATGGAGTGAGTCCTAATGGAAATCCCAGTTCGCAAGCCCGTCTTGCGTTATGCGCCTGCTCGTGCCGGTTTCGCCCTGGCCGGCATCCTGCCCCTGCTGATGTCTGCCCAGGCAGCGGCGGTCGAGTTCAGCTTCCTCGACAACGAAGTCACCGGCTCGCTGGACAGCACCGTGTCCTACGGCGCGCTGTGGCGCGTGCAGGGCCAGGACAAGACCAACAACGACATCAACGGTAACGACGGCAACCGCAACTTCAACACTGGCCTGGTTTCCGAGGTGTACAAGATCACTTCCGACCTGGAAGCGACTTACAAGAACTACGGCCTGTTCGTACGCGGCTCGGCTTTCTATGACACCCAGATCATGGACAAGCGCAACGACTACTACGACAACAACCATCCGGCGCAGCCGAGCCAGACCTATCCGAACAGCGACCGCTTCACCAGCGAGACCCGCGATGCTTCCGGCAACCGCGCCGAGATCCTCGATGCCTACGTCTACGGCAACTGGGACGTGGCCGATCACCCGCTGACCGCGCGTTTGGGCCGCCAGGTATTCAACTGGGGCGAGGGCATCTTTTACCGTGGTGGTGTGAACACCACCAACCCGGTGGACGCCGCCAAATTCCGCCTGCCGGGCTCCGAGCTGAAGGAAGTGCTGATGCCTGTCGAAGCCGTGAGCTTCAACATCGGCCTGACCGACAACCTGTCGATGGACACCTTCTACCAGTGGAACTGGAAAGAGACCCGCATCGACCCGGTCGGCACCTTCTTCTCCGAGACCGACCTGTTCGCCGATGGCGGCAACACTGCCTACACCACGGTCGGCGCGCTTTCCAATCCGCTGTTCCAGAGCCTCTACCCGCAACTGTCCGCTGCCCACGTAGGCGGTCTGCAGGGTACCCAGTACCTGGATTCCAACGGTGTGTTCAAAGTCGCCAACGTCGGCAAGGACATCAACGCCAAGAACGATGGTCAGTTCGGTGTGGCCTTCCACTACGTGGCTGAAGAACTGAACTCCACCGAGTTCGGCTTCTACTTCGTCAACTACCACTCCAAAGAGCCGACCATCTACGCCGACCTGAACAGCGACTACGCTGGCGTGGATCTCGACCAGCTCGCCGGCGTCGGTGGCTTCACCTCCTACGACCAGCTGGTGAGCGCCGCAGGCAGCGGCAACGCCCTGGCCGGCCAGGTGCTGAGCCTGGTGAACGGCGCGACCTCCGTGGACGTCGCCAACCAGGTCAACGCCCGCCGTGAATATGTGGAAAACATCCGCATGTACGGCTTCAGCTTCAACACCACCGTAGGCGACGCCTCGGTGTTCGGTGAGCTGGCCTACCGCCCGAACCTGCCGATCGGCATCGCCACCACCAACGACCTGCTCGGCGACCTGCTGGTCCAGGCCCCGGCGCTGGCCAGCGGCAAGACTGTGAACATCGGTGGTGGTGACGTCTCGATTCGCGACCAGATCCACAACTACGAGCGCGTCGAGGCCTTCAACACCTCGCTGGGCACCATCTACAACTTCGGCCCGTCGCTGTCCTTCGACTCGCTGATGGGCGTGGCGGAACTGGCTTCCGAACACCTGCGCGGCAGCGATCTGCAGTACACCGCGTATGACGGCAGCACCCGCTACTACTCCGGCCGTGGCAACGGCGCCTACATCTCCGGCTACGACCGTGATGATCAGGTGAACAAGAACGCCTACGGCTACACCCTGCTGCTCTCGGGTACCTGGAACGACGTGTTTGCCGGCGTGAACGTCTCGCCCTATGCCGTCTACAAGGACGACTTCGAAGGCAACTCCTACCAGACCGGCAACTTCATCGAAGGCCGCAAGGCCTACACCCTGGGCGTCAAGGCGACCTACCTGAACGCCCTGGAAGCGGAACTGCAGTACACCGAGTTCTACGGCGCCGGGCAGAACAACGCCGGCCGCGACCGCGACAACGTCGGCTTCAACGTCAAGTACTCCTTCTAAATAACGACAAGCGTGCGGCGGGATTCAGTAGTACCCGCCGCACGCGCCTCACGGAGAAGCAACATGCGCAACATGCGTACCCTGGTCGGCGCCGCAGTGGCCCTGGCCCTGTCCGCCGGCAGCGCCCTGGCGGCGGTTTCCCCGCAGGATGCGGCCAAGCTGCAATCGACCCTGACCCCGATGGGCGCGGAGAAGGCCGGCAACGCCGCCGGCACCATTCCCGCCTGGACCGGCGGCATCACCCAGGCCCCGGCCGGCTACAAACCGGGCCAGCACCATATCGACCCGTTCGCTGCCGACAAGCCGCTGTACACCATCACCAAGGCGAACCTGGACCAGTACAAGGCCAACCTGACCCCCGGCACCCTGGCTCTGTTCGCCACCTACCCAGACACCTTCCAGATGCCGGTGTACCCGAGCCGCCGCAGTGGTTCGGCGCCGCAGTGGGTCTATGGCAACACCCTGAAGAACGCCACCAGCGCCAAGCTGGCCGAGGGCGGCAACGGTTTCGTCGATGCCTTTGGCGGCGTGCCGTTCCCGATCCCGCAGAGCGGTGTGGAAGCGGTGTGGAACCACATCGCCCGCTACCGTGGTACCTACATCGTGCGTCGCGCCTCCGAAGTGGCGGTGCAGCGCAACGGCGACTACTCGCTGGTGACCTCGCAGCAGGAAGCGCTGTTCAAGTACTACATCCAGGGCAACAGCTTCTCGAACCTGAACAACCTGCTGTTCTACTACCTGTCGTTCACCAAGAGCCCGGCTCGCCTGGCCGGCGGTGCCGCACTGGTCCACGAGACCCTCGATCAGGTCAAGGAGCCGCGTCAGGCCTGGGGCTACAACGCCGGCCAGCGCCGCGTGCGTCGTGCGCCGAACCTGGCCTACGACACGCCGATCGCTGCTGCCGACGGCCTGCGTACCGCCGACGACACCGACATGTTCAACGGCTCGCCGGATCGCTACGACTGGAAGCTGATCGGCAAGAAGGAAATGTACATCCCGTACAACAACTACAAGGTTTCCAGCCCTGAGGTTAAGTACAAGGATCTGCTGACCCCCAGCCACCTGAACCCGAAATACACCCGCTATGAACTGCACCGCGTGTGGGTCGTCGAGGGCACCCTGAAGCCGGGCTCGCGCCACATCTACTCCAAGCGCGTGCTGTTCCTGGACGAAGACAGCTGGGGCGCCGCCGAAGTGGATCAGTACGACGGCCGTGGTGAGCTGTGGCGCGTGTCGCTGGCCTACCTGAAGAACTACTACGAGCTGCCCACCACCTGGACCGCTCTGGATACCTTCCACGACCTGCAGGCCCGTCGCTACCACGTACAGAACCTGGACAACGAAGAGCCGACCACCATCGACTTCAGTCAGGCCGTACCGGACGACTCTTACTTCAGCCCGTCCGCACTGCGTCGCCGCGGCACTCGTTGAGTTCGTGTCATGCCTGAAAGAGCCCGCCCTTCGGCGGGTTTTTTCATTGGTGACAGAAAAAACGCCAGGACCTGTAGGACCGAGGGGGACGCCCAGTCCTTGCTCGCGAACGCATCAACCGGCAGCGCTGGGGCTGGGCGGGTTCGCGAGCAAGCTCGCTCCTACAGGAAGAGCCCCGCCTTGGCGGGGCTTTTTTATGCCTGCGTGAAAGCGTGAGGGAGTAAAAGTGTTACCGCTCCACCCGCTGGAAGCCCCCAGCAGCGCGCCTTTCGGATGAGGTGGCCAAATGCACTCATCCTTTCGAGTGAGGCGCTCCGGGCTTAACAAAAGATAACGTGCCGTTAATTGTCAGCCTCGGAAAAGGCTGGCTATATAGCTCCAAACTACATACCGCCTGCATAAGAAAAAGAGGTAAAGGCATATGCGTGAGCCCCTGTGGCGCACTTCGAGCGAGCAGCCCGTATCGGGAGTGCGAAGCTCCTTCCCGATGTCGCGCAAGTCGATTTCCCTGCTCGGCGCGTTTTCCTTCCTGATGATGTCCCTGGCTCCGCTGCATGCCGTTGCCGCAACGGATGCCGCCAGCGATGCCAACTCGATCATGTCCGCCAAGGCCTCCAGCAGCCTGCTGCTGAGCATCGCCCATGCCGGCAAGCGGCTAGTCGCGGTGGGGGACCACGGGCACATCCTCTATTCCGACGACGCCGGCAAGAGCTGGACCCAGGCCACCGTGCCGACCCGCCAGCTGCTGACCTCGGTGTTCTTCGTCAACGACAAGAAGGGCTGGGCCGTCGGCCATGACGCCCAGGTCCTGGCCACCACCGATGGCGGCACCACCTGGGTGCGCCAGTTCGAGGACCTCAAGCGCGAAGCGCCGCTGCTGGATATCTGGTTCCAGGACGAGAACCACGGTGTGGCCGTGGGCGCCTATGGCGCGCTGCTGGAAACCACCGATGGCGGCAAGAGCTGGGAAGACGTCAGCGATCGCCTGGACAACGAAGACCAGTACCACCTCAACGCCATCACGGCGGTGAAGGATTCCGGCCTGTTCGTGGTCGGCGAGGCGGGCAGCATGTTCCGCTCCAAGGACTGGGGCGAGACCTGGGAAAAACTCCAGGGCCCCTACGAGGGTTCGTTGTTCGGCGCCACCGGCACCACCCAGGCAGGCACCGTCCTCGCCTATGGCCTGCGTGGCCACCTGTTCCGCTCCACCGATTTCGGCAGCACCTGGCAACAGGTCAGCCTGCCCACCGCCAACGGCGGCGAGCTGGAGTTCGGCCTCTCCGAAGGCAGCCTGCTCGATGACGGCACCATCGTCGTCGTCGGCCACGGCGGCAGCGTGCTGGAGAGCAAGGACGACGGCGTCAGCTTCAGCGTCGTCAACCGTCCGGATCGCCTGTCCCTCGCGGGCGTGAGCGCGGCCGGCAATGGCAACCTGGTGCTGGTCGGCCAGGGCGGTATCCACCTGGCTTCGGCGACCGGCGCCGAGCTGACAGAACAACAATAAGCCGGGGAGCCGCAATGAACGCTCTGAACAAGCATCAACAGGACAAGGCGACTTTCCTGGAACGCATCATCTTCACCCACCGGCCGTTCGTGATCATCACGTGCCTGCTGGTGACCATCTTCCTCGGCTGGTCGGCCACGCAAGTTCGCCCGTCCACCAGCTTCGAGAAGATGATCCCGCTGCAGCATCCGTTCATCCAGAACATGCTGGAGCACCGCAACGACCTGGCCAACCTCGGCAACACCGTGCGCATCTCGGTGGAAGCGGTGAACGGCGACATCTTCACCAAGGAGTACATGGAGACGCTGCGGCAGATCCATGACGAGGTGTTCTACATCCCGGGCGTCGACCGCTCCGGCATGAAGTCGCTGTGGAGCCCGAGCGTACGCTGGACCGAAGTGACCGAGGAAGGCTTCGCCGGCGGCGAAGTGATCCCGCAGACCTACGACGGTTCCGCCAAGGCCCTGGACCTGCTGCGCAACAACGTGCTCAAGTCCGGCCAGATCGGCCGCCTGGTGGCCAACAACTTCAAGTCGAGCATCGTCGACGTGCCGCTGCTGGAGGTCTACCCGGACCCGAAGGACCAGGGCAAGCTGATGAAGCTAGACTACCGCCAGTTCTCCCATGAGCTGGAAGAGAAGATCCGCGACAAGTACCAGCTGCAGAACCCCAACGTGAAGATCCACATCACCGGCTTCGCCAAGAAGGTCGGTGACCTGATCGACGGCCTGCTGATGGTGGTCGGCTTCTTCGGCATCTGCTTCGTCATCACCCTGGTGCTGCTGCTGTGGTTCACCAAGTGCGTGCGCTCCACCATCGCCGTGCTGTCCACCACCCTGGTGGCGGTGATCTGGCAACTGGGCCTGCTGCACATCATCGGCTTCGGGCTGGACCCGTACTCGATGCTGGTGCCGTTCCTGATCTTCGCCATCGGTATTTCCCACGGCGTGCAGAAGATCAACGGTATCGCCCTGCAGTCCAGTGACGCGGAAACCCCGCTGCTGGCCGCCCGCCGCACCTTCCGCCAGCTGTTCCTGCCGGGCATGATCGCCATCCTCGCGGACGCCGTCGGCTTCATCACCCTGCTGGTGATCGACATCGGCGTGATCCGCGAGCTGGCCATCGGCGCGTCCATCGGCGTGGCGGTGATCGTGTTCACCAACCTGATCCTGCTGCCGGTCGCCATCTCCTACATCGGCATCAGCAAGAAGGCGGTGCAGCGCAGCAAGGAAGACGCCGTGCGCGACCATCCCTTCTGGCGCGCGCTGTCCAACTTCGCCAGCCCGTCCGTGGCGCCGATCTCCGTGGTCATCGCCCTGGCGATGTTCGCCGGCGGCATGTGGCAGGGGCATCACCTGAAGATCGGCGACCTCGACCAGGGCGCACCGGAGCTGCGTCCGGACTCGCGCTACAACCTGGACAACGACTTCATCATCCGCAACTACTCGACCAGCTCCGACGTGCTGGTGGTGATGGTGGCGTCCGAGGCCGAAGGCTGTTCCACCCACAAGACCCTGTCCGCCATCGACGAGCTGGCCTGGCGCCTGGAGAACACCCAGGGCGTGCAGTCGGCCATTTCCCTGGTCACCGTCTCCAAGCAGATGATCAAGGGCATGAACGAAGGCAACCTGAAGTGGGAGTCGCTGTCGCGCAACCAGGACGTGCTGAACAACTCCATCAGCCGCGCCGAAGGCCTGTTCAACAGCAACTGCTCGCTGGCGCCCCTGCTGGTGTTCCTCAACGACCACAAGGCCGAGACCCTCGATCGCGCCGTGGCTGTCGTTCAGGAATTCGCCAAGGCCAACGAGAAGGATGACCTGAAGTTCAAGCTCGCCGCCGGTAACGCCGGTATCGAGGCCGCCACCAACGACGTGATCAAACACTCGGAACTGACCATCCTGATCCTGGTGTACATCTGCGTTGCGCTGATGTGCCTGATCACCTTCCGTTCCTTCGCCGCGACCCTGTGCATCGTGCTGCCGCTGATCCTCACCTCGGTGCTGGGCAACGCGCTGATGGCCACCCTGGGCATCGGCGTGAAGGTAGCGACCCTGCCGGTGATTGCACTGGGCGTGGGTATCGGCGTGGACTACGGCATCTACATCTACACCCGCCTGGAGTCTTTCCTGCGCCAGGGCCTGTCCCTGCAGGAAGCCTACTACGAGACCCTGAAGTCCACCGGTAAAGCGGTGCTGTTCACCGGCCTTTGCCTGGCCATCGGCGTCGCCACCTGGATCTTCTCGGCGATCAAGTTCCAGGCTGACATGGGCCTGATGCTGACCTTCATGCTCCTCTGGAACATGTTCGGCGCCCTCTGGCTGCTGCCGGCGCTGGCACGCTTCCTGATCAATCCGGAGAAGGTGCGTCAGAAGAAGGCTTCGATCCTGGTTCACTGATCGACGCTCGAGCAATAAAAAACGCGGCCCTCGGGCCGCTTTTTTTTATGCTCTTCGTAGGAGCGAGCTTGCTCGCGAATCAACTCCCGCGACGAGGCTGTTCGCGAGCAAGCTCGCTCCTACAGGCAGGACGGATTACGGCAGGATGGCAAACACCCGCGCCGGGAAGCCCGTGCCCTCGGCAATCTTCGGGAAACTCACCACCGCCAGCGCGCCGGCCTCAGGCACCTTGTCGAGGTTGGAGAGCAGTTCGATCTGGTAGTGGTTGGTGCCCAGGATGTACGACTCCAGCGAGTAGTCGTCCTTGCTGGTGGCGATACCCGGATCGGTGTCGGTGGTCTCGTGGCCGGACGCGGTGATCTTGCGCGTCTCGTAGAGGTACACCAGCGCCTCCTTGCTCCAGCCCGGATAGTGCGCGACACCCTTGGCGTCCTGGTTCTGCATCTTCGCCTGGTCCGGCCAGCGCCGGGACCAGTCGGTACGCAACGCCGCGAAGGAGCCTTCCGGTACCGCACCATGCCTGGCTTCCCAGGCCTTCACATCGGCCAGGGTCAGTACGTAGTCGGGATTCTTCGCCACCTGCTCGTGGATATCGAACACCACCAGCGGCAGGAACTGCTCCTTCACGTCGAGTTGATCGACGCTGCGCAGGCCCTTGTGGAAGTGCACCGGCGGGTCGACGTGGGTGCCCCACTGGCCAACGTGGCTGTACAGCTCCACCTGGAAACCGTCCTTGTCCACGGTGTAGAGCGTCTTGCGACCCATGGGCTCGAAGCCTTTCCAGTGCGGTGTATTGCTGTCGAACGCGTGGGTCAGGTCGACCCAGTCGTGCTGCTTGAGGCTGGCGTAGGTATCCCACAGGCCCGGCTGGGCGGCCTGAGCCGACTGGACGAGAAACGGTAGCAGGGCGACGGCGAAGAGCAGGGCGGGGCGGCGTTGCATGGGTCTGATTCCTTGACGGGGATGGGAGGGAACGCCTTATCTTTCTCCATCGCTTGTCCAATCATCCAATTCTGAATTCTGCTTTTCTTATTCCAAAACTTGTAGGGGTAATCATGTCCTTCCAACTGATCGAGTACGCCGACGCCAGCCCTGAAGTCCGCGCTGTCTACGACGACATCATGGCGACCCGCAGGATCGACTGGGTGAACAACTTCTGGAAGGCCCTGGCCAACCACCCGCAGACCCTCAAGCGCACCTGGGAAAGCCTCAAGCAAGTCATGGGGCCGGGGCAGTTGGACCCGCTGGTAAAGGAGCTGATCTACGTCGCCGTGAGCGTCACCAACAACTGCAACTACTGCATCGGCTCCCACGGCGCGGCGGCGCGCAAGGCGGGGATGGACGATGCCATGCTCGGCGAGCTGATGGCTGTGGTGGCCATGGCCAACGAGACCAACCGTCTTGCAATCGGCTACCAGGTGCCGCTGGACGATGTGTTCAAGGGGGCGGTGATGGAGCACAGCGGCGGTTGAGACTGTTCGCGAGCAAGCTCGCTCCTACAAAAAACGCACCGGCGCGTCCCTGTAGGAGCGAGCTTGCTCGCGAACCCGGGCCGGCGCCGGATGCTCAGGGGGCTGGTGCCGACAACCGCTGCATCGCCTTCACTGGCGTCCCGTCGCTCCAGCGCCCCATGGACAGCTGCGCCGGCCCACCACCCAGCGCGTAATCGCGGTCCTGGCCGTAGAAGGCTGCATCGCACAGTGCATCGAACAGCTTCCACGGCCCGAACCAGTCCATCGCATCGGTCGCCAGGGCATTGTGCGCCGAGGGTTGCCCTTGTTTCAGACGCTGCTTCACACGCTCCTGCACGCGGTTGAGCAACCAGCTGGAAGAGTCGCTGGGCGGGTAGCGCGGATCGAAGCGCGGTGCGGTCGGCGCTGCGTGGTTGGCCAGCAGCGGCGGGCTGCCGTGGCGGTCGCTGCGCAGCAGGAGCAGGTCCTTGTTGCGGGGCTCGATCTGGGTGCTTTCCGCATAGATGCGCTGCGCGTCATCGCAGGCGACACGCTCGTCCTCGTCGCCGCACACTGCCAACAGCAAGGTACCGGCGAGAATGTTCGCCAGCGGCTCCAGCGGGACCTGCCGCCAGCGCGGACCACTGCTCTTGCCCGGCTCAACCGCCATGAGCGCTCGCGGCTGCGGAATGCCCAGCCGTTGCCAGGAGGCGGCGAGCCCGCTGGCGATCAGGCCGCCTGCCGAATGGCCGACGTAGGCGACGTGCTCCAGCTCCGGCTTCACTCCCAGCTTGCCCGCCTGCAGATCGGCGATGGCGCGGCGCACGGAGTCGGCTGCGTTGGGCAGGAACTCCGCCGCTGGCGTCTTCAGCGTCGCCTGGTAGCGCGGGTAGATGAGAATGGCGCCACGCCGGACGATGTGCTCGATCCAGGCGCGGTAGAGGTCCGGCTGCATGACGCTCCAGCCGTGGGTGAAGACCACCACCGGCGCGCTGGCGGGGGCTGGGCGCTCCGGAGTGAACACCCAGTATTCGTTGTCATCGGCCGAGAAGTGCCACTGGCGCACGTCGGCATGGGCATAGTGCGAGCCGCCGGGGCCCTGCAACGGCTGGGTCGGTGGCAGGGCCTCGGCTGCCTTCAACGGGCCGGCCGCGAGGAGGTTGCAGATCAGCAGCAGGCCGGCGGCCAGCGCCGGAATCAGCCGGTGGGCGGGCATGGACGCACCTCTGGCGGGGATGCCACCAGCATAGCCGTCAGCGTGGATAGAGCGGCGGCAGGCTGCTGGCCTCCGGCGCCGGCGGTGCGTCCGGGTCGGCACCGGGAAGGGTGCGGATGGCGCGCCAGAGGTCTTCGCCCTGCCAGTTGCGTCCGCCTTCGCTGTCGCTGTAGAGCGCACCGTTGAGGCCATCCAGCGCATCGGACAACGGCACGAAGCGCGCTGCCATGTCGGCCAGGGTTTCCGGTTGTTGCCGGGCCCAGGCGTCCAGCGCCTGGCGGGTGGCATGGGAGTCGTTGGCCTGGCAGGCGCGGCGCAGTTCATCGAGCAGCGTGCGGGTACTCGGGCCGGCCTGCGCCACGCGAATGACCGCCGGCTGGCTGCGGGCGCGCCACCACAGGCCAAAGCCGAGCAGGGTGGTCAGGCTGAGCAGTGCGCACGCGAGCTGCCAGGGCCAGAGCAGCATGTCGCTGACTGCTGCTTCGCTGGGGGCAGCGGGGGCCTCGGTGTGTTCTTCCAGTTGCGCATTGGCGGCGACTTGCAGCGTGCGCGCCGGCAGGCTGGTGCGCTCGACCCGGCGCTCCTGGGTATTCCACCAGACCACTTCCACCGGCGGCAGCTCGACCGGGCCGGCCTTGTCGGCGATCAGCGCTTCGCGTTCCTCGCGGCTGCCGATCATGCCCTGGTCACTGCTTTCGTTGGCCAGCTGCGGCTGGTCCGGGTAATGGCGCAGGCCTTCGGGCAGGGTGACCGGCAGCGGCGGCAACTGGGCGCCGGACAGGCCATCCACGCGCAGCATGATGTTACGGGTCAGCGATTCGCCGGCCTTGGCTTCCTCGGGCTGCGGGCTCCAGGTCTCGCTCAGGCTGAGCGAGCGTGCCGGCAGCCAGGGTGCGTCCTTCGGGTAGTCGGCGGGCTTGGGGTCGATCTGCAGCGGAATGCTCGGCGAGGTAACCAGCACCTGCTTGCCCGGCTGCGGGCCGAACGGGTTGTAGTCATCGTCGTTGCGGCGCTGGGCCACCTGCGTGGCCTTGAAGGTCTGGCCGGGGATATCCAGGGTGCCGCTCTTCTGCGGGAAGATCGCGTAGCGCACTTCGATCACACCATGGCGAACGCCGTTGATGTCCTTCTCGTAGGTGCGCGGCTCGCCCAGTTGTTCGACGCGGGCGTCGTTCATGCGCAGCGGGCTGAGGCTGCTGTCGTCGTACAGCGACACCGAGTGGTAGATGCGCAGGGTGAGGATGACCTGGGCCTGCACCCAGCTTTCCTCGCGATCGACACTGGCGTCGATGAACACCGGCGCGAGCTTCTGTCCCTCGGCGCTGTCTTCGGCCTTGAGCACATCGAGGCTGATCGGCTCGCTGGCGTTGCCGCCCAGGTGGATCGGCGGGATTTCCACCTTGCCTTCGCTGCGTGGCTGCAGGGTGATGATCCAGCGCGTGGTGGCCTGGGCCTTGCCGTTGAGCGTGGTGAGGCGGTTGACCTGGCGGGTGCCCAGGACCACGAAGTGCTCGTCCAGCGGTTTCAGGTCGGGTTTGCCGAACAGCGTCGGGTCATCGGACTCTAGCGTCAGCTCGACGCTCTCGCCCTGGTTCAGGCGCGCACGGTCGACGCTGGCGGTGAAGCTGGCCTCGGCGCGGAAGGCGGCGAGGCACAGCAGGGTCAGGCAGATCAGCCTTTTCATGGGTTGGGTTCCTGGCGCTGCTGCTGTTGCTGGTACCAGAACTTGCGGCGCAACAGTTCGGACGGATCGTCGGGAATCTGCCGCAGCCACTGTTCCAGGGCCTGACGGCGCTCGTCTCCCAGTGGACCGGCATCTTCCGGGTTGGTTTCCTGATCTTCGCGAACGTCGCCGTCGGGCTTGTCGGCCTGGCTGGCGGTGGGTTTGTCGGCTTCCTGCGATGGGTTCTTCGCCGCCGGCGCCGGTTGCGAGTCACGCTCGCTGGCGTTGTCTTCCTCGTGCTGCTGGTCCTGCGGCTGGGCGGCCTGGGGGTCGCTGCTCTGCCCGGCGTCGTGGTTCTCTTCGGGGGGCTGGTCGGTGCCGTCGCCGGGCGGATTGTCCTTGCGTTGGCGCAACAGGTCTTCGAGAAGGGCTTTGTTGCGCTTGGCGGCCTCCAGGTCGGGGTTGCGCTCAAGTGCCTGGTCGTAGGCGTCGATCGCGGCTTCCAGCTCGTTCTGTTTCGCCAGGGCGTTGCCGCGGTTGTAGTGGTCGGCGGCCTCGTCGCCCTGGGCGAAGGCCTGTGCGGCGTCGACATAATCGCCGGCGCGATACAGGGCCAGACCCTTCCAGCGGAAGTCAGCGAAGTGCTCGGCTGCCTCGGCCGGCTTGCCGGCGTCGAGCAGGCGCTGGCCCTGCTGGTCGGGGCGCAGCCAGAGATCGTTCAGCTCGAAGGCATTGGCGTCCTGCGGCGGCGCCCAGAGCAGCGGCAGCAACAGCGGCAGGCTGAACAGCCAGCCGCGCCGCCCGGCGCAGGCGGCGAGCAGGAGCAGGGGCAACAGCAGCCAGTAGCCCTGGTCGGCCCAGCGCTGCAGGCGTAGCAGGGCATCTTCTTCGCTCACCTGCAGGCCCTGGGTACTGTCCAGCAGACCAAGGGAGCGCAGGTCGCCGCTGCTGGCGCGCAGGCGCTGGAAGCGGCCGCCCATGTCGGTGGCGAAGACGCGCAGGGAACCTTCGTCCAGGCGCGGCACCAGGATGTTGCCCTGGTCGTCCTTGAGGAAGGTGCCGTCTTCCTGGGCGATGGGTGCGCCGCCGGGTGTGCCGACGGCGAGCAGCAGCAGGTCCTTGCCCTTGCCCTTGAGTGCCTGGCGGATGCCTTGGCGTTCACGGGCGTCCAGCGCGCTGGTGATCAGCAGGATACGGCCGTTGCCCTCGGCGCCGTTGTCCAGCAGGCGGCGAGCCTGGGCCACGGCAAGATCGGCGCGCTCGCCCGGTTCGGGCATGATCGAGGGCTTGAGAGCATCGATGAGATTGCGTGCGGTAGCCAGGTCATTGGACAGCGGCACGAGCGTGTGGGCGCTGCCGGCGTAGACGACGATGGCGGTCTGCGCGTCGCTGCGCGCCTGCAGGAGGTCGAGCAGCTTGCGCCGGGCCTGTTCCAGGCGCGTCGGCTTGAGGTCGGTGGCGAGCATCTGTGGGGTGAGCTCCAGCACCACCACCAGCGGGTCGCTGCGCTCCATTGTCGGTTGCTCCACCTGCTGCCAGCTCGGGCCGAGCAGGGCAAGCACCGCCAGCAGCCAGGCGACGCCCAGGTAGATCCACGGGCGGCGTTCGTGACGGCCGTTGCCGCCGGCCAGCAGCCAGGGGTGGAAGGCCTGGGGCAGCAGCAACTGCCAGCGGCCGGCGCGGCGCTCACGGTGCCAGAGCTTCCACAGCAGCCAGCCGAGCGGCGGCAGCAGGATCAGCCACAGCGGGTGCAGCAGGTGCGGCCAAAGGTTGCTCATGGCTGGCGCTCCTTCTGCAGGCGCGCCATCCAGGCCGGCCAGCGCCAGTCCTCGGGCGGCCACAGCGTGCCCACCACCAGCGCTGCGCTGATCAGCAGGGCCAGCAGCAGCGGCCAGCGGTACAGCGCGATGGCCGGGCGTGCCTGGGTCGGCTTCTGTTCCACCGGCTCGAGCTGGTCGAGGCTGTCGGAGATACGTTGCAGCTCTTCGCCGTTGCGTGCGCGGAAGTACTCGCCGCCGGTGCTTTCGGCAATGGCCTTGAGCGCCGGCTCGTCCAGGTCCAGCCCCGGGTTGAGACCGAACAGTCCGGCGACGCCGCCCTGCTTGGGATCGGCGCCGATGCCGATGGTGTAGACCTTCACGTGTTCCTCGGCGGCCAGGCGCGCGGCGGTCTGCGGGGATATCTCGCCGGCGGTGTTGGCGCCATCGGTGATCAGCACCAGCACGCGGCTCTCGGCCGGGCGCTGGCGCAGGCGCTTGACCGCCAGGCCGATGGCATCGCCCAGGGCAGTGTCCTTGCCGGCGATGCCGATCAGCGCTTCGTCCAGCCAGATGCGCACGGTGTGGCGGTCGAAGGTCAGTGGCGCCTGCAGGTAGGCGCGAGTGCCGAACAGGATCAGCCCGACGCGGTCACCCCGGCGACCTTCGATGAAATCACCGAACAGTTTCTGCACAGCATGCAGGCGGCTGACTTCCGCGCCGTCCCAGGTCATGTCGGCGTAATCCATAGAACCGGAGACATCCACCGCCACCAGCAGGTCGCGACCGGTGGCGGGGATCGGCAGTGGCTCGCCGACCCACTGCGGGCGCGCCGCGGCCAGCAGCAGGCAGAGCCAGAGCAGGGCGAAGGGCGCCTGCTGGCGCCAGGCCGGCAGGCGCGCACGGGCACGGCGGCCGGCGAGTCCTTCGAGTTCCTTGAGGAAGCTGACCTTGAGCGCCGCCTCGCCATTGTCAGCCGGCGGCAGGATGAAGCGCATCACCCAGGGCAGCGGGGCGAGCAGGAATACCCACGGCCAGGCGAACTCAAACATGCTTGCGCACCCAGGTTTCCACGGCGGCGGCAAGGCCGTCGATGGCCTTGTCGTCCAGCTTGCACTCGGCGCGGTAGCCGCCTTCCACCAGGATCATCCAGCGGGTCAGGCCGGCGGCCGGGCAACGGGTGTCGAGGAAGGCCAGCCAGGCACGGCCGCTCAGGGTATGGCTGTGGCTGTCCGGCCAGCGGGCGCGCGACAGGCGTTTGAGCAGGCCATTGAGCGATTGCAGCCAGGGCCCGGCCGGCGCGCGGTCATAGGGGCGCGGCAGGCGCTTGAGTTCTTCCAGGGCGGCTTCGCGCAGCGGGTCCAGCGGGGCTTCTGTGACCACCTTGGCCTTGCGCCTGGGCAGCCAGCGCTGGCGATTGCGCCACAGCAGCCAGAGCAGCAGGGGCAGGAGAGCGGCGAGCAGCCACCAGCCTGGCGCCGGGGGCCACCAGGGCACTGTCGCCGGTTCGATCAGCGGTTGCAGTTGGTCGAGGGGATTCATTTGGCATAACCCGGCTGATGCTGTTCCAGCAGGTTGCGCAGCTGCTCCACCAGTTCTTCCTGGGTGGTCAGCGGCAGCAGCGGCACGCCAAGGCGCAGTGCAAGGCGCTGCCAGCGCTCGCGGCGGGCCTCGCCAAGGGCGCGGTAAGCCAGGCGTTGCTCGTCGATGTGGGTGTCCAGTTCCAGCTGTGCCTGTCCTTCTGCGAATCTCAACAACCCGGCGGCGGGCAGAGCATGGTCGAGCGGGTCGGATACCGGCAGCATCACCAGGTCGGTGTGCCGCGCCAGCAGGGACAATTGCTGCTCGGCCACGTCGCTGAGCGCGCGCTCGTCGCACATCACCATGACCAGACTGCCAGGGCGCAGCACCTCGCGGGCGCGGCGCAGGGCCATGCCGAAGCCGTCGCCATTGTGGCTGAGGTTGGAGCCGGCGAGCAGGGCGTTGTTGGCGCGCACGATCAGGTTGAACAACTGCAGCAGGCTCTGTTTACTGCGCCGCGGCTTGATCTCGTGGCATTCGCTGTCGGTGAAGACCAGCCCGCCGATACGGTCGTTGTGCGCCAGCGCGGCCCAGCCGACGAAGGCCGCGGCGCGGGCGGCGAGCACGGATTTGAACGATTGCCCGGAGCCGAAGAACATCCGCGCGCTCTGTTCCACCAGGACGTACACCGGGCGCTCGCGCTCCTCATGGAACAGTTTGGTGTGCGGCTCCTGGCTGCGCGCGGTGACGCGCCAGTCGATGGTCCGGACGTCGTCGCCGGCCTGGTAAACGCGCACCTGGTCGAAGTCCACGCCACGGCCGCGCAGGCGCGAATGGTGCAGGCCGATCAGCGGGCTGCGTCGCGAGGGCGTGGAGAACAGCTGGACTTCGTGCAGGCGGTGACGAATCTCGATCAGCTCGCCGAGGGAAACCGCGACGCCGGGCGCCAGGACATTGTGCATGTCAGGCGACGGCGACCACGTCGAGGATGCGCTGGACCACGCGGTCCTGGTCGATCCCGGCGGCTTCCGCCTCGAAGGTGAGGATCAGGCGGTGGCGCAGCACATCGAAAAGCATCGCCTGGATGTCTTCAGGGCTGACGAAGTCGCGGCCAGCCAGCCAGGCGTGGGCACGCGCGCAACGGTCCAGCGCAATGGAGCCCCGCGGGCTGGCGCCGTAGGACAGCCATTCGGCCAGTTCGGCGTCGTACTTGGCCGGGGTGCGCGTGGCCATGATCAGTTGCACCAGGTATTCCTCCACGGCGTCGGCCATGTACAGGCCGAGGATTTCGTGGCGCGCGGCGAAGATGGCTTCCTGGGTGACCCGGCGCTCGGGCTTGGTCTCGCCATTCAGCGCTTCGCCGCGGGCCTGCTGGAGGATGCGGCGCTCAACGGAAGCTTCCGGATAACCGATCTTCACGTGCATCAGGAAACGGTCGAGCTGGGCCTCGGGCAGCGGGTAGGTGCCTTCCTGCTCGATGGGGTTCTGCGTGGCCATCACCAGGAACAGCGGTGGCAGGTCGTAAGTGCTGCGGCCCACGCTGACCTGGCGCTCGGCCATGGCTTCGAGCAGGGCGGACTGCACCTTGGCCGGCGCCCGGTTGATTTCGTCGGCCAGCACCAGGTGGTGGAAGATCGGCCCCTGCTGGAACACGAAGCTGCCGTTCTCCGGCCGATAGATCTCGGTGCCGGTGATGTCCGCCGGGAGCAGGTCGGGGGTGAACTGGATGCGGTGGAATTCGGCCTCCAGGCCTTCGGCCAGGTCCTTGATCGCCTTGGTCTTGGCCAGGCCCGGCGCGCCCTCCACCAGCAGGTGGCCGTCGGCGATCAGGGCGATGAGCAGCCGCTCGATGAGCTTTTCCTGGCCGAGGATCTGGCTGGAGAGATACTGGCGCAGTGCAAGGAGCGACTCACGATGTTCCATCGCGTGGATTTCCTGGACGAAGGGTGGGGCTGTCGGGCCGCCTACTTTACTGCATCGGCCGTCACTCTTGCAGCGCTGCGCTTCGAGCCTTGTGCGGCGCTAGTGGTTCCTGAGTTGCCCGGCCGCCGGGCAGCGGGGTCAGCAGGCGCAGGGAAGTATTGGGGTTGAGCTGGCGGCGCATGTCGCGCGCGCCGCCGTGGACCACTGCGAAACGGTAGACCCAGGCCACCAGGCGCGGCATGCCGGCGTCCAGCAACATGCGGTGGAACAGTTCGTCTGCCTCGGCCTTGGTCACCGGGGCGACGTTGAGGAACTGATAGAGCGCGTCATGTACCAGGCTGGCGTGGTGCGCCACCGGCCAGAACATCACGCGCTCCTGCTGCTGGCCGTGGCGCAGGCACTGCACGCTTTCCAGGTGCTCCCACCAGTCCGGCGTGCCAAGCGTCGCCATCCAGAAGAACGGCACTTTCGGCGAGCAGCCGTCCCAGGCATAGGTGCGGGTGCAGCCGAAGTCGTAGCTCACGGTGCCGGTGCTCAGGTCGACATGGGCAGGGCCGGGGTTGATGACGATGCGCCCGTCGTGCACCACCAGCCATTCGCTATAGAAGTAGCGGCCCCTGAACAGCGGATCTTCGCGGACCAGCGGGAAATCGATGTAGTTGATCCATGGGCCGTTGCGGTCGCGGCTGCAGAAACCCCACTCGTCCACCGAGCGTTCCCGCGCAGCCTGCACCCGGCGCAGGCGTTCGCCCCGGCCGACGATGCGCGGCAGCAGCACGCCGAGATAGACCGGGACCGCGCCGATCAGCAGCGGCCGCACGGCTTCGTCGAGGAATAGCCAGGCCGCCACGAGCAGCGCCGCGCCCAGCAGGGTGACCAGCAGGTTGTCCAGGTGGCGCAGCAGCGGGCGGCGCAGGGGAGGGTGGCGTTGCATGGCGTCCGTTCCAGGCGAGGGACCGCCATGATAGCGCTTTGATATTTCCTCGGGCAGTTGCGGAACGATCGTGCCGCAAATTCTGTCGTTTCCCCAGAGCATGGCGGCTGCATGCCGTTGAACGAATATGTCGCAGCCCCGTAAGCCAGCGGCGGCCCAGTCCCGATAAGCTCGGTGGGATCGGTGACCGCCCGGTCGGGGCTGTCAATCGAGGGTCACACTGCCCGGCTATACCTGTGGCCCGACACAAGACGATATGCGTTCTACGCTCAATCCAATAATTCGAGCCCAGCGGAGTAACAACATGGCGTTCTTCACCGCAGCCAGCAAAGCCGACTTCCAGCAACAACTGAAAGCGGCCCTGGCGCAGCACGTCGACGACAAGGGTCTGCCACAAGTAGCCCTGTTCGCCGAGCAGTTCTTCGGCTTCATCTCCCTCGACGAATTGACCCAGCGCAGGCTGTCCGATCTGGTCGGCTGCACCTTGTCTTCCTGGCGCCTGTTGGAACGCTTCGACCCCGCCCAGCCGGAAGTGGCGGTGTACAACCCCGACTATGAAAAGCACGGCTGGCAGTCGACCCACACCGCCGTGCAGGTGCTGCACCCGGACCAGCCGTTCCTGGTCGACTCGGTGCGCATGGAGCTGAACCGCCGCGGCTACAGCATCCACACCCTGCAGACCAACGTGCTCAGCGTGCGCCGCAATGCCAAGGGCGAGTTGCTGGAGATTCTGCCCAAGAACAGCACCGGCAAGGACGTGCACCAGGAATCGCTGATGTACCTGGAGATCGACCGCGTCTCCCAGACCGGCGAATTGCGCACCCTGGAGAAGGCCCTGCTGGAAGTGCTCGGCGAAGTCCGCCTGGCGGTCGCCGACTTCCCGGCCATGCGCAGCAAGGCCGAGGAATTGCTGGCCTGGCTGGGCAAGTCCAAGGTCAAGGCCCGTGCGGAAGAGACCGCCGAAGTGCGTGCCTTCCTCGAATGGCTGCTGGACAACCACTTCACCTTCCTCGGCTATGAAGAATTCACCGTGCAGGAGGAGGCCGATGGCGGCCACCTGGTGTACGACGACAAGGCTTTCCTCGGCCTGACCAAACTGCTGCGCGCCGGCCTTAACAAGGAAGACCTGCACATCGAGGACTACGCGGTGGCCTACCTGCGCGAGCCGGTGCTGCTGTCCTTCGCCAAGGCCTCCCAGCCCAGCCGCGTGCACCGCCCGGCCTACCCGGACTACGTATCGATCCGCGAGATCGACGCCAAGGGCAAGGTCGTCCGCGAGTTCCGCTTCCTCGGCCTGTACACCTCGGCGGTCTACGCCGAGAGCGTGTTCGACATCCCGTTCATCCGCGGCAAGGTCGCCGCCGTCCTGAAGAACTCCGGCTTCGACAGCAAGGCGCACCTGGGCAAGGAACTGGCGCAGATTCTCGAAGTGCTGCCCCGCGACGACCTGTTCCAGACCCCGGTGGACGAGCTCTACGCCACTGCCATGTCCATCGTGCAGATTCAGGAACGCAACAAGATCCGCCTGTTCCTGCGCAAGGACCCGTACGGCCGCTTCGCTTACTGCCTGGCCTACGTGCCGCGCGACATCTACTCCACCGAAACGCGGATGAAGATCCAGCAGGTGCTGATGGAGCGCCTGAAGGCCAGCGACTGCGAGTTCTGGACCTTCTTCTCCGAATCCACCCTGGCCCGCGTGCAGTTCATCCTGCGCGTCGACCCGAAGAACCGCATCGACGTCGACGCCGCCCAGCTGGAGCAGGAAGCCATCCAGGCCTGCCGCTCCTGGCAGGACGACTACGCCACGCTGGTGCTGGAGAACTTCGGCGAAGGGCAGGGCAACAACCTGCTGGAGGACTTCCCCAAAGGCTTCCCGGCCGGCTACCGCGAGCGCTTCGCCCCGCACTTCGCCGTGGTGGACCTGCAGCACCTGTCCAGCCTGGGCGACAGCCGCCCGCTGGTAATGAGCTTCTACCAGCCGCTGGCCCAGGGCGAGCAACAGCTGCACTGCAAGCTCTACCACGCCGACACGCCATTGGCCCTGTCGGACGTCCTGCCGATCCTGGAGAACCTCGGCCTGCGCGTGCTCGGTGAGTTCCCCTACCGCCTGCGCCACATCAACGGCCGCGAGTACTGGATCCACGACTTCGCCTTCACCTACGCCGAGGGCCTGGACGTCAACATCCAGGAGCTCAACGAGACCCTGCAGGACGCCTTCGTCCACATCGTCAACGGCGATGCCGAGAACGATGCCTTCAACCGCCTGGTGCTGACCGCCGGCCTGCCGTGGCGCGACGTGGCCCTGCTGCGCGCTTACGCGCGCTATCTCAAGCAGATTCGCCTGGGCTTCGACCTGGGCTACATCGCCAGCGCACTGAACGCCCACGTGGACATCGCCCGCGAACTGGTGCGCCTGTTCAAGACCCGTTTCTACCTGGCCCGCAAGCTCACCGCCGAGGACCTGGAAGACAAGCAGCAGAAGCTGGAGCAGGCGATTCTCGCGGCCCTGGACAACGTCCAGGTGCTCAACGAGGACCGCATCCTGCGGCGCTACCTCGACCTGATCAAGGCGACCCTGCGCACCAACTTCTACCAGCCCGACGCTGCCGGGCAGAACAAGAGCTACTTCAGCTTCAAGTTCAATCCCAAGGCCATTCCGGAAATCCCGCGCCCCACGCCGAAGTTTGAAATCTTCGTCTACTGCCCGCGGGTGGAAGGCGTGCACCTGCGCTTCGGCGACGTGGCCCGTGGCGGCCTGCGCTGGTCCGACCGCGAGGAGGACTACCGCACCGAAGTGCTGGGCCTGGTGAAGGCGCAGCAGGTGAAGAACGCGGTCATCGTGCCCACCGGCGCCAAGGGCGGCTTCATCCCGCGCCGCCTGCCGCTGGGCGGTTCGCGCGATGAGATCCAGGCCGAGGCCATCGCCTGCTACCGCATCTTCATCTCCGGCCTGCTGGACATCACCGACAACCTGAAGGAAGGCAACGTCGTGCCGCCGGCCAACGTGGTGCGCCACGACCCGGACGACCCCTACCTGGTGGTGGCGGCGGACAAGGGCACCGCGACCTTCTCCGATATCGCCAACGGCATCTCCGCCGACTACAACTTCTGGCTCGGCGACGCCTTTGCCTCCGGCGGCTCTGCCGGCTACGACCACAAGGGCATGGGCATCACCGCCCGTGGCGGCTGGGTTTCGGTGCAGCGCCACTTCCGCGAACGCGGCATCGATGTGCAGAAGGACAGCGTCACCGTCATCGGCATCGGCGACATGGCCGGCGACGTGTTCGGCAACGGTTTGCTGATGTCGGACAAGCTGCAGATGGTCGCGGCCTTCAACCATATGCACATCTTCCTCGACCCCAATCCGGACCCGGCGGCGAGCTTCGCCGAGCGCCAGCGGCTGTTCAACCTGCCGCGCTCCAGCTGGGCCGACTACGATGCCTCGCTGATCTCCGCCGGCGGCGGCATCTTCCTGCGCAGCGCCAAGAGCATCACCCTGACGCCGGAAGTGCGCGCGCGCTTCGACATCGACGCCGAGCGCCTGACCCCCACCGAGCTGATCCACGCGCTGCTCAAGGCGCCGGTGGACCTGCTGTGGAACGGCGGCATCGGCACCTACGTGAAATCCAGCGATGAAACCCATGCCGACGTCGGCGACAAGGCCAACGATGGCCTGCGCGTGGACGGCTGCGACCTGCGGGTGAAAGTGGTGGGCGAGGGCGGCAACCTCGGCATGACGCAACTGGCGCGGGTCGAATTCGGCCTCAATGGCGGCGCGTGCAACACCGACTTCATCGACAACGCCGGTGGCGTGGATTGCTCCGACCACGAGGTGAACATCAAGATCCTGCTCAACGAAGTGGTGACCGCCGGGGACATGACCAGCAAGCAGCGCAACAAGCTGCTGGCGGAAATGACCGACCAGGTGTCCGATCTGGTGCTGGGCAACAACTACAAGCAGACCCAGGCGCTGTCCCTGGCTGAGCGCCGTGCCCGCGAGCGCATCGCCGAGTACAAGCGCCTGATGAGCGACCTGGAAAGCCGTGGCAAGCTGGACCGCGCGCTGGAATTCCTGCCAACCGACGACACGCTGGCTGAGCGTATCGCCGCAGGACAGGGCCTGACTCGCGCAGAACTGTCCGTGCTGATCTCCTACAGCAAGATCGATCTGAAGGAGCAGTTGCTGGGCTCGCTGGTGCCGGACGACGACTACCTGACCCGCGACATGGAGACGGCCTTCCCGCAGACCCTGGTCGACACCTTCGGTCCGGCCATGCGCCGGCACCGCCTGAAGCGCGAGATCGTCAGCACGCAGATCGCCAACGACCTGATCAACCACATGGGCATTACCTTCGTGCAGCGCCTGAAGGAGTCCACCGGCATGACGCCGGCGAATGTGGCGGGTGCCTATGTGATCGTGCGCGATGTGTTCCACCTGCCGCACTGGTTCCGCCAGATCGAGGCGCTGGACTACCAGGTGCCGGCGGAAGTGCAACTCACCCTGATGGACGAACTGATGCGCCTGGGCCGCCGCGCAACGCGCTGGTTCCTGCGCAGCCGCCGCAACGAACAGGATGCTGCCCGTGACGTGGCGCATTTCGGTCCGCGCATCGCCGCGCTTGGCCTGAAGCTCAACGAGCTGCTCGAAGGCCCGACGCGCGAGCTGTGGCAGGCGCGTTACCAGGCTTATGTCGACGCCGGTGTGCCGGAGCTGCTGGCACGCATGGTCGCCGGCACCAGCCACCTCTACACCCTGCTGCCGATTGTCGAGGCAGCCGACGTCACCGGCCGCGACCCGGCCGACGTGGCGCGCGCCTACTTCGCCCTGGGCAGCGAGCTGGAACTGACCTGGTACCTGCAGCAGCTCAGCTCCCTGCCGGTGGAGAACAACTGGCAGGCGCTGGCCCGCGAGGCCTTCCGCGACGACCTGGACTGGCAGCAGCGGGCAATCACCGTCTCGGTGCTGCAGATGCAAGACGGCCCGGCGGAAATCGATGCGCGCGTGGCGCTCTGGCTGGAACAGCACGCCCCGATGGTCGCCAGATGGCGCGCCATGCTCGTCGAGCTGCGTGCTTCCACCAGCACTGACTACGCCATGTACGCCGTGGCCAACCGCGAGCTGCTCGACCTGGCGCAGAGCAACCAGCAGGGCGTGTGCCCTGTGTGATGCTCAAGCCTGATTGACCTTTTGATGCTCCAGCCCCGCCAAGTGCGGGGCTTTTTTTACCGTGATCGACAGGCCAGCCAGCACAGAGACGGGGCATGTTCGCGAGCAAGCTCGCTCCTGCCAGGAGCGCTGCTCAGCTGGATTGTAGGAGCGAGCTTGCTCGCGAACAGTTCAGACGGAGTGGCGAGGCCTTGGCCTACGTTGCGGGGCTTGGCAAAGCAGGCCGGCCGAAGGGAAGAAAGACGGAGTCTGCGCGCACGCCAAGGCAGCGCAGACACGCCCAATCAGAAGAGCAGAAAGCAAGGCCGACAGCGCTGGCCTGCAGGAGCGCCTCTAGGGGCAGTCAGAAACAGGATCAATGCAAAATCAGCTTCCGCTCCGCCCATCCTCGTGCGGCTCGGTCAGAGCCCGGCGGTACTTGGCGTACAGCTCATCGGACATGTTGCTGGTCCCCAGCATCTTCAGCGCGAAGGACTTCACCTGTTCGTTGCTGTAGGGCTCCTGCTGCGGCGCGGGCTGACTGGCGCAACCCACCAGCCACAGGGGCAGGGTCAGGGAGAGAAGGGCGAGGGCACGGTTCATGGATTCACACGCAGGCTGGTTCGGGATGGTTGTCAGGCTATCAACCGCTCGAGGTGAGCAGAAATCATCCCGTTCGATAGTGGGTATCGTTTCTGGCAACTTCGGACGCTTTTGTCTGACGGAAAGTTCCCTACCTGCGGTGTTTTACGGCGAATGCAGATATGCTTTCCGGCTGTTCATCTCTCTTCAGGACTCCCTCATGAAAGCGCAACTCGTCGAACTCCTTACGCTGATCAGCTCCGGCTGCCTGGCGGAGGAAGAGATCCAGCAGATCGCCGACGAGGCCTCGCAGGCCTATGCCGATCCGGCCGCCTTCCTCGCGGCCAATGCAGACATCAACTACGACGACAGCTTCCCCATTCCCCTGGGCGAATGGGTCGTGGTCGGCAGCCTGCCGGAAATCGTGCTGTTCATGGGCGACAGCTACGAGGAGCTGTTCGGTGAGATCCGCGCCTCCTTCGACCCCAGCGTCAATTTCGTGCTGCAGGCCAAGCAATTGCGCAAGGCCGAGCCGCTTGCCGCGCTGAATCGCATCCAGACCCAGCTCGGCGCGCTGTACCCGGAAAAGGGCGGGTACGTGCTGGTGGACTTCAGCGAGCCGCTGGATACCGAACTGCAGTGCGTGCTGGTGTATCGAAACGACCTTGAGCGCGTCATGGCACTCTGCGTGGAAATCGGCATTCCCGCCATGCCAGCGTTGCAGGCCGCCCAGGAAGCGGATCAGGACTGATCCGGCTGGGTCATCAGGAGCAGGGCGGCCAGGTCCACCAGGGTCTGGCCGCCGATGCAGCGCGAGGGCAGGTCTCCCTGCTCGATCCAGCGTTGCACAATGGCTTGGCGATCGCCCAGGCCGATCAGCTGTGCAAAGCGCTGCGGCGTCACGTAATAGCCACCCGCGAGCAAGTCCGGGGTGAATCCTCTTCCCTGCTTCATCTCGTGTCCCGCACCATCATGCCCCTTGATCCACGGGCTTGCGCCTCGGTCTGGATAGCCAATTTATCCTAGTAGTTGGGGTGTTTTTCGAGGCCTTCGCAGTCTCGGAGATGGACGACACATGATAAAGAAACGTTTCCTGTTCACCGCAGGAGAGAGACTACGGGCACTGCGCTCGCTGACAGGGCAGTCGCGCCGCGCCTTCGCCGAAACGGTCGGAATGAAGGCCAAGGATGTGGAGAACATCGAGTACGGCAACCAGCGCATGCGGGACCTGGACTTCCAGAAGGTCTGCAGCGTGTACCCGGATTTCAGTCGCTGGATCACCTATGAAGGGCCGATCGATCCGGCCGAGGTGAGCTGGAAGGTGGAAGACTCCGCGCAGCGGGCAGCGGTCTACCTGGTGAAGCGCAATCCGCAACTGTTGGCGACGGCGGGTCTCAGTCTCGAAGAATGGCAGGCCAGGCATCACGCGATGCTGGAAAGCCTGGACGAGGAGGAGCGCCAGCTCCGCGAGGATGCACCCGAGGTGTGACGCCGAGGGTCAGCCTTTGCTGCCGACGTTGCGCAGGTACGTGATCACGTCCTGTGCTCCGGCCTCCTGCAGTCCTTGGCCGAAGGCATCCGACGCCGGATTGTCCCTGGGCAACAGGAGGCTCTCCGGGGTTTCCGAGTTGAACAGGCCGAAGCGCGCGTAGGGCATGCCGGTTTCCAGCAGCAACTCCATGAAGGCCGCGTCGCTCCAGGCCCTGGACGGCATGGCCAGCATGTGGAAGTCGCGCTGTAGTTCATCCAGGACAGCAGCCTGCAACGCGAAGCGCTGGATTCGCGCGGGCAGGACGATCTCCAGCCCGCGGCGGCGGGCATAGACCACCGCGTTGGCCAGTTCGCAGGGGTGATTGTCGTCGTCCCAGAACAGACGCTCGCCGTGCCAGCCTGCACTGCGTAACTGCAGTTGCGCCTTGCGCTCGAAACCGGGCAGGGCCACGCCCAGCACCTTGGTGAAATCGTTGTAGCTGATGATGCGCACCTTGCGGCACTGCTCGCAGTTGGAAAGCTCCTCCAGCCCTGCAAGCGGGCTGTCGATGAGGCCGCGGCAGCACAGGCCGTCGATGCTGCGCATGTCGACTGCGGGATGTTCCTCGTGGTGGCTGCTCACCAGGCGCTTGAGTACGGCATGGATGCGCGCCTTGTCTTCCTGCACGGGACCGGAGAGCGCTCCGCGCGGCAGGTCGATCAGCCGGTACAGTGGCGGCCCGGACTGCCAGCCGAGGCCGGCGGGCCAGTCGGGTAGCGGTTCGAAGGGCAGGGACAGGCTCCGGCTGCGTTCGACGATGTTCCGTCCATCGGCGTTGCCGATGCCCAGGCGTTGGGCAAGGGCAGCCAGCCGACTGGTCACGCTGCGGGGGCGAGGTGGTTGACTCATGGACGACGCAAGACTCCCGATGGCCGACTGGTCAGTGCAGGAAGCGCCGGGCCGGATGCGCGGCGTGTTGCCCTAAGCATAGAAAACCCTGGCGCCGTTGGGCGCATGCGTTGTGGCAAAATTCTTTCCTTCACTTCCGGGAGGCCTCCATGGCTTGCGTTGTGCTGGATATTTCTCTGTCGGCGGACCGGCTGCAGGCGCTCTATCGCGGGTATGCCAACCGGGTGCAGGTACGTAGCCGCGATGGCCGGCAGGTCAACCTGCCTGCTCATCACCTGCGTCCATTCGTCACTCACTCCGGAGTGCACGGTAGCTTCGAGCTGGAATTCGATGATTCCGGGCGGCTGCTGGCGCTGCGTCGCCTCGCCTGAGCGAGGGCAGGCTGGCTATAATAGCGCCCCATTTTGCCGACCGATGCCCGACCATGTACAGCCTGGCCCGCGAGCTCCTGTTCAAGCTCTCCCCGGAAACCTCCCATGAATTGTCCATCGACCTGATCGGTGCCGGTGGCCGCCTGGGCCTCAATGGCCTGCTGACGCAGGCGCCCAGGAGCCTGCCGGTGAAGGTGATGGGCCTGGAGTTTGCCAACCCCGTGGGGCTGGCGGCCGGCCTGGACAAGAACGGCGATGCCATCGATGGCTTCGCCCAGCTGGGCTTCGGTTTCGTCGAGATCGGCACCGTTACCCCGCGTCCGCAGCCGGGCAACCCCAAGCCGCGCATCTTCCGCCTGCCGCAAGCCACCGCGATCATCAACCGCATGGGCTTCAACAACCATGGCGTCGATCACCTGATCGAGCGGGTCAAGGCGGCGAAGTACAAGGGCGTGCTGGGCATCAACATTGGCAAGAACTTCGACACTCCAGTCGAGCGCGCGGTGGACGACTACCTGATCTGCCTGGACAAGGTCTACGCCCACGCCAGCTACGTCACGGTCAACGTCAGCTCGCCGAACACCCCCGGCCTGCGCAGCCTGCAGTTCGGCGATTCGCTCAAGCAGCTCCTCGAGGCGCTGCGCCTGCGCCAGGAGGACCTGGCCGTGCAGCATGGCCGCCGCGTGCCCCTGGCAATCAAGATCGCTCCTGACATGAGTGACGAGGAGACTGCGATGGTCGCCGCCGCGCTGATCGAGTCGGGTATGGACGCGGTAATCGCTACCAACACCACCCTGGGCCGCGAAGGCGTCGAGCACCTGCCGTTCGGCAACGAGGCGGGTGGCCTGTCGGGCGCTCCGGTGCGCGAGAAGAGCACGCACATCGTCAAGGTGCTGGCTGGTGAACTGGGTGGTCGCCTGCCGATCATTGCTGCCGGCGGTATTACCGAAGGCGCACATGCTGCGGAGAAGATCGCCGCGGGGGCGAGCCTGGTGCAGATCTATTCCGGCTTCATCTACAAGGGCCCGGCGCTGATTCGCGAAGCGGTGGACGCCATTGCGGCGGCCAGGCGGGCGTAAGGACAGGTAGCAGAAATAAGTAGGGCTCCTTTCGGAGCCCTTGGGCTTGCGCCCTTTTCCGCCCGGATGGGGCGGCTTGGGGAAGTCGTGGGTGACCCTGGATTCAGCCTGTTGCGTGCTGCAATTGGTTCACTCGTTGAATACCGGCGGCGCCGGTCAAACCATCCCAGTTGTCGCCGCGGCCCTCACGCCAGCCGTTGAGCCAGGATTGCCGGGTGGTGGGATGGGTAAACGGACAGAGGTCGCGAGATTTTCCAGTAATGCCGTGCTGATAACCGCGCAAAAAGGCTCTTTCCAACGGATCACGCTTAAGTCTTCTCATAGGGTGTAGCCCTCACTTGTTGACTGTTATGTCCCGTTGGCCCCCCAGGGAGGCCGGGCGGAATGTTCCGCCAAATGGGGCGCATTGCCGGCGTGACGCGCCCCGCCCGACACCATTGCGGTGAAGGATTACCCCGAGTTCTATCGAAAGGTTCCGGGGCTGTGAATGACCAATTTGTCATAAGGACGTAACTCTTATGGGTTCAAGCCATAAGGTTCGCCCGGTTTGCAAAATGCCAGTACGGCATAACCCCCCAGGGGCGGGAGCTTGCCGAGGATCAAGAGGAATGTGTGTCTAATTGAGACCATCTCTCGTTCCGACGAGTGGGATGACTTTCTGCGACGCGAGGCCGCAGGCCGGTTCGCCGGTCCATCCCTGAAAATGAATACACGGGTCACCTTGGTCGAATAAAAAGGTGGCCGACAAGGCCGTAAGCGGCTTTGCTGAAAGGGCTGCGGCCCAGGAACTATTTGCATGGCGGATTTGCACGATCTCTTCCTCACCTGCCCGAAAGGGCTCGATGGCCTGTTGCTGGAGGAAGCCCAGGCTCTCGGGCTGACCGAGGCGCGCGCCCAGGTTTCGGCCATTCGCGGCAAGGGCGACCTGGAGACGGCCTACCGTCTGTGTCTCTGGTCGCGCCTGGCCAACCGTGTGCTGCTGGTGCTGTCGCGCTTCCCGGTGAGCAATGCCGAAGACCTCTACCTGGGCGTCAACGCCGTGTCCTGGAGTGACCACCTGGAGGCCGATGGCAGCCTGGCGGTGGAGTTCAGCGGCAAGGGCTCGGGCATCGACAACACCCACTTCGGTGCGCTGAAGGTCAAGGACGCCATCGTCGATAACCTGCGCGCCGAGTTCGGCAAGCGCCCGACGGTGGACAAGGTCAATCCGGATATCCGCGTGCACCTGCACCTGGATCGTGGCCAGGCGGTACTGTCGCTGGACCTCTCCGGCCACAGCCTGCACCAGCGCGGCTACCGCCTGCAGCAAGGCGCCGCGCCGCTGAAGGAAAACCTCGCCGCAGCGGTGCTGATCCGCGCCGGTTGGCCGAAGATCGCCGCTGAAGGCGGCGCACTGTCCGACCCTATGTGCGGCGTCGGTACCTTCCTCATCGAGGCCGGCCTGATTGCCGCTGATGTGGCGCCGAACCTTAAGCGCGAGCGCTGGGGTTTCAGCAATTGGCTGGGCCATGTGCCGGCGATCTGGAAGATGCTGATCGACGAGGCCCAGCAGCGCGCCGAAGTCGGCCTGGCGAAGACCCCGCTGTGGATTCGTGGCTATGAAGCCGATCCCCGCCTGATCCAGCCGGCGCGCAACAACATCGAGCGCTCGGGACTGGCCGAGTGGATAAAGATCTATCAGGGCGAGCTGGCGACCTTCGAGCCGCGTCCGGACAAGGGCCAGAAGGGCCTGATCATCTGCAACCCGCCCTACGGCGAGCGCCTGGGGGATGAGGCCAGCCTGCTGTATCTCTACCAGCATCTGGGCGAACGGCTTCGCCAGAGCTGCCTGGGCTGGAGTGCCGGGGTGTTCACCGGTGCGCCGGAGCTGGGTAAGCGCATGGGTATCCGCAGCCACAAGCAGTACGCGTTCTTCAACGGGGCGCTGCCGTGCAAGCTGATCATGCTCGACGTGGAGCCGCGCCAGTTCGTGACCGGCGAGCGGGGCGAGCGCAGCGAAGCGTCACCGGTTCAGGGCGCCGCGGTGATCGAGCAGGCTCGCCTGAGCGAGGGCGGGCAGATGTTCGCCAACCGCCTGCAGAAGAACGTCAAGGCGCTGGGCAAGTGGGCGCGCAAGGAAAAGATCGAGTGCTACCGGGTGTATGACGCCGACATGCCTGAGTACGCCCTGGCAGTGGACCTCTACCGTGACTGGGCGCACGTGCAGGAGTACGCGGCACCCAAGTCCATCGACCCGGAGAAGGCCCAGACCCGCCTGCTCGATGCACTGGCGGCGCTGCCACAAGCCCTGGGCATTCCCACCGAGCGCATCGTGATCAAGCGTCGCGAGCGCCAGGCCGGCAAGAAGCAGTACGAGCGGCAGAATGCCGAAGGCCGTTTCATGGAAGTGGAAGAGGGCGGCGTGAAGCTGCTGGTCAACCTGACCGACTACCTCGACACCGGTCTGTTCCTCGACCACCGCCCGATCCGTCTGCGCATCCAGCGCGAGGCCGCGGGCAAGCGCTTCCTCAACCTGTTCTGCTACACCGCCACGGCCACCGTGCATGCGGCCAAGGGCGATGCACGCAGTACCACCAGCGTCGACCTGTCCAAGACTTACCTGGACTGGGCACGGCGCAACCTGTCGCTCAACGGCTTCTCCGACAAGCAGCGCCTGGTGCAGAGCGACGTGATGGAATGGCTGCGCGAAGACCGCGGCGAGTACGACCTGGTCTTCATCGACCCGCCGACCTTCTCCAACTCCAAGCGCATGGAAGGGGTGTTCGACGTGCAGCGTGACCATGTCGAACTGATCGACCTGGCCATGGCGCGGCTGGCCAAGGGTGGGGTGCTGTACTTCTCCAACAACTTCCGCAAGTTCGAGTTGGACGAAGGGTTGTCGGCGCGTTACCAGGTCGAGGATATCAGCGCCCAGACGCTGGACCAGGATTTTGCCCGCAACAGCAAGATCCACCGCGCCTGGCGCATCATCGTCCGTTGAAGTCCCAACGGCGCGCGGCAGGGGCCGTGCGTCGCGCGGGCCCTGGGCAAATGGCCATCGGCTGCTATAAAAACTGAGTAAACCCTGAGACCGGGATTCCACATGACTCAGTTGCCGGCCTACGAGCAGTTGCCCGTTGCTCAGGGAGTCGTCAGCCAGAAGAAGGCTCTGCGCGCCGCCGGCCTGGTGCTGGCGGCAGGTCTGCTGCTGACCGCCCTGCTGGGCTGGAATGTCTGGCGTAACGCCCGTGTAGCCCTCGAGCAGCAGTTCTCCCTGGCCGCCAATGAGCGGATCGATCGGGTCCGCGAGCGGTTCACGCTGCAGCAGAGTGAGCTGGAGTCGATCCAGCGCTTCTTCGAAAATTCCAGGTCGGTCTCCAGGGAGGAGTTCGAGCATTTCGTCAGTCCCCTGCTGGGCGACACCCTCGGCTATGCCTGGCTGCCCCATGTGGCGCAGCACGACCGGGAGGCTTTCGAGGCCCGCGCTCATGCTGCCGGGATGCTCGATTACATGCTGTTCGAGCTCGACCTGCAGGGGCAGCCTATTCCCGCGCAGGTTCGGGACTATTACTTCCCCGTCCTTTATGGCGCCTCCGAGTATCTGGAGGAAATGCCGCTGGGCCTGGATCTCAACTCGACATTGCCAGGGCGCGAGCTGGCCCGGCGCGTAGTGAAGACGCGCGCCGTTGCGGCCTCTATCCCGGTGGTCCTGCCCGGCGCGCCGCCGGCCGATTCCACCGGGGTGCTGTTGGCAGCCCCCTTCTACCGGACCAGCGTGACGCCCAGCCCAACGGCGGAAACCCGGGTCGGAATCCAGGGCATCCTGCTGGCGGCCATCAGTTACCGGCTGCTCATCGAGCAAGGCGCGGAAGGGCGCGAGGAGCAACTGGCCCTGACATTGCGCGATGCCGGCGACCTGCGCCCGGATGTCCCCCTGTATCGAAGCCCGGTGTCCCCCGACCAGACGGCAGGGTTGGTGGCCGAGCGCCACCTGGCATTCGCTGGTCGCGACTATCTGGTGCGCGTCGAGCCATCCAGCGACTTTCTGCGCCGCAACCAGGGGCATCCTCAGCTGTGGGTGATCTTCGCGGGCGGGCTGACCTCACTGTTGCTCGCCGGTTATGTCCTGATCCTGCTGGGCCAGCGTCAGCGGGCGCTGCAACTGGTGGGAGAGCGCACGGCCGAACTGCGCGCCAACCAGCTGGAGCTGCAGGAGAACCAGGCGCGCCTGCATTTCGCCATGGACAGTGCCGGTCATGGCGTATGGGACTGGAGCCTGGATAGCGGCAGCGTCTTCTACTCCCACGCCTGGAAAGCGATGCTTGGCTACCGCGACAGCGAGGTGGGCACCACGACCGACGAAAGC
Organism: Pseudomonas multiresinivorans; assembly: GCF_012971725.1. NCBI lineage: Bacteria > Pseudomonadati > Pseudomonadota > Gammaproteobacteria > Pseudomonadales > Pseudomonadaceae > Pseudomonas > Pseudomonas multiresinivorans. The sequence continues at coordinate 4,525,935 of NZ_CP048833.1, read as the reverse complement.
CTGAGTCGCGTCCATCCGGATGACAAGGTCGCACGTTGCGAGGCGTTGCGCCGGCATCTTCGCGGCGAGACTTCGCTCTACCAGAGCGAACATCGGTTGCGTTGCAAGAGTGGGCGCTGGCTCTGGGTGCTCGATCGCGGGCAGGTGGTGGAGCGCGACAACGACGGCGCGCCGCGACGCATGATCGGCACCCAGACCGACATCAGTTCGCGCAAGGCCGCCGAGCTGGAGCTGGGCGAGGTGAACAGCCGTCTGCACGGCCTGCTCGATGCGGCGACCCAGGTTGCCATCGTGTCGACCGACCTGCGCGGGTTCGTGCGCAGCTTCAACGTGGGGGCCGAACGCATGTTCGGCTACAGCGCCCAGGAGGTGATCGGGAGGCCGGTGCCGGAGAACGTCTTCGTCAAGGACGAAATCCGCCGTCGCGCGCAGGATCTGTCGAGCATCCTCGGCCGTGAGATTCGCGGCTTCGAAGTGGTCGGAGCATTGGTCGGCGAGGGGCACGAGGAGCACGAATGGACCTGCGTGCGTCGAGATGGCCGGCAACTGAAGATCAATCTGATCATCACCGGGGTCCGCGATTCGTCTGGCAGCACCACCGGTTACCTGGGCATCGCCACCGACATCACCCGGCGCAAGGAAGCGGAGCTGGAGCTGCGGCGCCTTTCGGTCACCGATGCGCTCACCGGCATCCACAATCGCCGTTATTTCAAGGAGCAACTGGACCAGGCCATGGCGCGCTGCTCGCGCAGCAGCGAGCCGCTGTCGCTGGTGATGTTCGACATCGACCACTTCAAGAATATCAACGACCGCTTTGGCCACGAGGCGGGGGATATCGTGCTGGTGACCTTGTGCCAGCGCATTTCCCAGCGCCTGCGCAAGGTGGATGTGTTCTGTCGCCTGGGAGGCGAGGAGTTGGTGGTGCTCTGTCCGGGCAGCACCACGGAGCAGGCCTGGCAACTGGCCGAGGCGCTGTGGCAGGCACTGCGTGGTCAGCCGATGGAGGGAGTGGGCGTGGTCACCGCGAGTTTCGGCGTTGCCTCCTGGTGCCCTGGGGAAAGCGCCGATGATCTGATGCGCAAGGTGGACCGTGCGGTCTATCGCGCCAAGCGCCTGGGGCGCGACCGTCTGGAGAAGGTCGAAGCCTGATGCGAAAACCCCGGCCTGTTGGCCGGGGTTTGCGTTGGATCAGTGCTTGGTGCTGCTGTAGAGGTCCAGCAGCACCTGGTCTAGGATCGACGAGGCGCCCCAGGGGCGGTTGCTGTTTAGGATTGCCACCACCACCCAGGTACGGCCGTTGGCATCGCGGCTGAAGCCGGCAAGTGCGCGTACGGTGTTCAGGGTGCCGGTCTTCACGTGGGCCTCGCCGGCCATGGGCGTGCCGCGCAGGCGTTTGCGCATGGTGCCGTCCTTCGCCACGATCGGCAGCGAGGAGATGTACTCGGCAGCGTAGGGGCTGTGCCACGCGGCTTGCAGCATGGCAGCCATCTCGCGAGCGCTGACGCGCTCGTCGCGGGACAGGCCGGAACCGTTCTCCATCACCAGGTGGCTCGCGGTAATGCCCTTGCGCGCCAGCCACTGGCGGATCACCCGCTGCGCGGCCTGGGCGTCGTCTGCGTCGGCGCCGTTGCGGTACTGGCGACCGACCGAGAGGAACAGCTGGCGGGCCATGGTGTTGTTACTGAACTTGTTGATGTCGCGGATGATTTCCACGACGTCCGGCGACATGGCGCGGGCCACCAGGGTGGCGTTCTTCGGTACCGCGCCTTCACGGTCCTTGCCGAGGATGCTGCCGCCCAGTTCCTGCCAGATGCCGCGCACGGCACCGGCGGTGTAGGCGGGGTGTTCGAGAAGGGACATGTAGGTCTGTGCGCTGCAGCCTTGCGGAATCTGCCCGGTGGCGACCAGCGAGGTGCCGTCGAACTGGGTCACCGGGTTGAAACGCAGCTTCGGCCAGGCCGGGCAGGCGGCAGCCTTGCTCACCTGAATCTGGTTGTCGATGCGCACATTCGCCAGCGGCGGGTCCATCAGCACGGTGGCTTTGCTGCCCTCGGTGCGGATTACCAGACGCACGCTTTTCAGGTTGACCATCAGCGAGTCGGGGCCGACCAGGAACGGCTTGTTGTCGTCGCCGCCGTCGTCATTGAACACCGGCAACTGCGGAATGTTGAAATAGCTGCGGTCCAGCACCAGGTCGCCGGTGACCTTGAGCACGCCGTTGGCGCGAAGGTCGCGCATCATCAACCAGAGTTTCTCCAGGTTCAGCTTCGGATCGCCGCCGCCCTTGAGATACAGATTGCCGTTCAGCACACCATCCTTGAGCTGGCCGTCGGTATAGAACTCGGTCTGCCATTGATAGGTCGGGCCGAGCATCTCCAGTGCTGCATAGGTGGTGAACAGCTTCATGGTTGACGCCGGGTTCACCGAGACGTCGGAGTTGAAATAAGTGGCGTTACCGGGGCCTTCGAGCGGAATCATCACCAGCGAGAGAGCATCATCGGTGAGCTTGCTGGCTCTCAGCGCCTTCTGTACGCGCTCGGGCAGGGTGGTGTTGATCTGGGCAACGGCCGGTAAGGCGAAGGGCAGCAATGTAGCGAGAGCGAGGACGCGCAGAGACTTGAACATAGAAAAGATGACATCCCAGTGGTCGGGCATTGACTTGATAAAATGAAAAGATGAAGCGCAACACTACAGTTGAAGTACTCCCTGTTGGACTGGGAGATGCGGCACATTATGCCGCAAGCCGTTCCAGTATGCGCAGGCCTTCGAGCGCCGGTCGTCTCGACGAGATACCGCGTGACTGTCCTGGCGCAAGTTGTGTATTTGGTTCAGGCACACTTGTTCATCGAGTGACGAAGCCCTCATGAGGAGAGATTCAGATGGCCACCCATCGTTCCCGTCGTTTACGCAAGAAGTTGTGTGTCGATGAGTTCCAGGAGCTCGGTTTCGAATTGAGCTTCAAGTACCGCGAGGGGAAAGGCGAGGGCTCAATCGGCGATTTCATGAAGCGCTTCGCCGCTGGCGCTGTGGAGCCCAATGACCTTGTCTACAGTGGGTGCGATGAGTACGGCTTCATCTGTCTGGCTCGGCGTGGCTCGGTGAGCAACGAGCAGCGCGAGCTGGTCGAGGGCTGGTTGAAGCAGCAGCCTGAGTTGGCGGAGTTCACCGTCAGCCCGTTGATCGATGCCTGGTACCCGGACCAACCGGTCAATCCGCCCGCTCGTTGAGCTTGAGGCTCTCGTCCGCTTCCAGGACTTGCATCAGCTTCCATTGGTCGAGAGGTTTCGGCAGGCAGGCCAGGATGGGGAGTCCGCGTGCCCTGAGCCTCTTTAGCTGCGCCTGCAACTCCTCTTCGTCGCGGCCACTGAACAGGACTGCGTGGAGAATCGTGCCTGCGTTGGCTAGTTCGCAGGCCAGGTCGATTCCATTGACGTCCGGCAGGTTGATGTCGCAGAGCAGCAGGTCGAATGGCGCGCTGCGACGTGCGCACGCTTCGCGCGCTTCCGTGGCGTCCAGTGCAGGAGTCAATCTGAAGAAGCCCAGGCGGTTCAATTGCATCTGGGTGGCGATTAACTGGAAGGGATGATCTTCGACTACGAGGATGCTGAGTTTGTTGTCCTGCACGATGCGCTCCTTGAACACTCTGGATGCAGTTGATGAACTTTGCTGAAGGTTCTCCAGGGGAAGACGTTGAAGCCTGAGTAATGTTCTTGTTGAACTTTTAGTATGTGTCTGGATGTGTGTGTGAAGGTTTTAAGGTTTTTCTTGATATGATTGATGGTATGTGCCCTGGTCGAAAGTTCAGATTGATTTTTTATGAATTTATATCTGAAGTTGTGCTGATTGAGGCGCGCTTGTTGCCCAGTTAGGCTGGTCTTCGATTAGTCAAGATATTATCTGTTGCACTGTTCTGGATGGGTTCCAATTCTTGTAGGAAGTGCCAGGTTTTATTCAGTGTCCGGCGCTTGGCGGGTGAAAACGATAGCCAACAGGCTTTGCCGTGGAGACCTCCATGATGGATTGGGTTGAGGCCTGGCACTTACTGCCGCACAGGTCGTGGAATCGACTGTCCCTCTGGGTCCGGAAAGGCCGATGCAGAGATCTTCGATCAATTTTTCGCGCCCTGCACGCCAGCATGGTGGAGAAGGCTGTCCATTGTTACCCGCAAACAAGGAAGAATGCATACCAGCAACCAGCTAGATGGAGTATGCGGAGATAGTGCCGAGGTTTATCAGGACTCGAAGTCAGATTATCTCCTGTGTGGTGTCAGAATATTCTTGCGGAAGGGGAGCGGATAAGGGAGGGGTGAGGGATTCTTGTAGGAATTATTTAGATGTTACGTAGGAAAGTCCTCTAATGATGAATAATGAGGGTGGTTAATCTCGACAGAACAGGCTTGGCATATATCTTACGGACAAATATTAATTTCGATGGGTCCGTGGGAGGAAGCTTGATGAGCAAAGTTCTTATTGTCGATGATCACCCGGTCATTCGTATGGCAATGCGCGTGCTGCTGGAAAAGGAAGGCCACGTCATCGTCGGGGAGACCGACAACGGCGTGGATGCGCTTTCGCTTGTCAAGGATCTGATCCCCGATCTCGTCGTTCTGGATATCGGCATTCCCCGACTCGATGGCCTGGAGGTGATCAGCCGGATCTCCGCCTTCGAGCTTCCGCTCAAGGTCCTAGTGCTGACGGGGCAGAGCGCTTCGTTGTTCGCCATGCGCTGCATGCAGGCCGGTGCTTCGGGTTTCGTCTGCAAGCAGGGTGGCCTGGCGGAGCTGATCAGCGCGGTCAACGCCGTGGTTGCCGGCTACAACTACTTCCCCAGCACCGCCGTTCGCCAGACCCGCCGCAACAGCGGGCAGATGGATGACCAGGAGCTCATCCAGCGCCTTTCCGACCGTGAGATGGCTGTTCTCCAGTACCTGGCCAACGGATATTCGAACAAGGAAATCTCCGAGCAGATGTTCATCAGCAACAAGACGGTCAGCACCTACAAGACCCGACTGCTGTTGAAGCTCAATGCTCATTCCTTGGTCGATCTGATCGAGTTTGCCAAGCGGAACGCGCTGGTCTGAGGTGTTTGATGTACCGCTTCCGCTTGCTCGTCAGTGTGTTGTTATTCATCTGTTGCGGATGGGTAGTCGCGGAGCAGCACGATTGGACCGCAATGAACCTGCTGGCTCGTTCGACGGACGAGCCGGTCAAGGTGAAGTTGAACGATTCCGACTGGCAATGGCTCAGGGACAAGCGCACGCTGCGTCTCGGCGTGACCTCGCCGGACTACGCACCCTTCGACATCATGGCCAGTGGCACGGATCTCGAAGGCATCACCGCAGACTTCACCGGAGTCATTGCGGACGCGCTCAATGTCCACATTGAGGTACGCCGTTATGCGGATCGCGCCACAGCCCTGAAGGCGCTGGACCGGGGCGATATCGACATGCTCAGTCGTTCCACCCGTTACGAGGCAATGCGCCCCGAAGTCACCCTGACGCAACCCTATTTTTCCAATCAGCCTGTGGTTATCGGCCCGGAGGGCGTACGCCTGGAGAGTGCCGCGCAGCTGGTGGGAAAGCGCATTGCCGTAGTCAGCGACTACTTCTCCGCGGATGAGCGCGACAAATACCTTTCCGGGACCACCATCCAGAGCTACCAGTCGGTGCGTCGGGCCCTGGAGGCGGTCGCCTTCGGTCAGGCGGACTTTTACGTCGGGGATGCCTTCAGCGCCCAGTATCTGATCAGCCAGGGGTACATGGCGAACCTCAAGCCGCTGAATTTCGCTGGCTTCGACGGCCTGGGATTCAGCTTCGCCGTCACCGCCTCGGCGCATGAGCTATTGGACATTATCAACCACACCCTGGCCGCCATTCCACGCCAGACGAAGAGCGCAATCCAGCGGCGCTGGAGTCCGGGCGGGGCGTTCTCGATCGTCAATCAGCGACTCATCCTCACTCCCCGGGAGCAGCGCTGGCTTGATCGTCATCCTCGCCCGGTGGTGGTTGTGGATCAGGCTCTGGCTCCCGTCTCATTCTTCGATGCCCAGGCGCAGTTCCGCGGCATTGCCGCGGATGTACTGGACCTCGTCCAGAGCCGCACTGGCCTGGATTTCGAGGTGCGCCCCCAGCCCAGCGTCACGGCGATGCTGGAACAGGTGAAAACGGGCAAGGCAGACATCATCGCAGCGTTGACACCGACGGCTCAGCGTGAGGAGTGGCTCGGCTTCACTCGACCCTATATGGCCGCCTCCTTCGTGGTCGTGGTGTCCGGAAAGAGCGACTGGCTGCACTCGCTGAGTGATCTGGACGGGCGTCGAATCGCGGTTCCAAAGGGCTCGGTCATCGCCGATTTTCTGCGTATGCATCATCCGCAGGCCAAACTGATTGAGGTCGAGAACAACGTCGATGATCTGTCGATGATCAGCGAAGGCAAGGTCGATGCAGGAATTCATCTGCTGTCTTCCGCCAATTACCTGATCGCTCGCTATTACCCGGAGCTGCGGGTGGCACTTGCCCTCGACCGGGAGCCGGGGCAGTTCTCCCTGGCTGTCTCCCAGACCGACCCCGAACTCCTCGGTATTCTGAACAAGGCGATCCTCGCCATTTCCCCCGAGGACATGAGCAACATCGTTACCCGCTGGTCCGCCAGCACGGAAAAGCCGGACAGCGTCTGGCAAGGCTATCGCACGCAATTCATCCAGCTCGCGTGGGCCGCAACACTGTTGCTGCTCCTGCTGTTGCTGTGGAACTGGCGCTTGTGGTTGAAGGTCCGGCACCGACAGGACTCCGAGCGCGAGCTCAATTACCGGCTCGCATTCAAGCGTGCCCTGATCGATGGTATTCCCCAGCCGGTGGCCGTGCGGGACCGTGAAGGGCGTCTGGTCACCTGCAATATCGGATTCCTGACGGAGACCGGTATGTCCCACGAAACGGTTGGCGGCACCCGAGTTTTCGATTGCTCGTGGCTGGATGCACAGGACGCAGCCACGCTCCAGCTGATTCATCAGCAGGCCATGGAGCAGGATGGCAAGGTGGCCTCCGATCTGATGCTGCAGATTTGCGGCAATGTCCGTGAAATCCATTACTGGGCCACGCCATACCATGGGCCTGGGGGTGAGCTTTCCGGCGTGGTGACCGGCTGGATCGATGTCACCGAGCGCGAGCGCCTGCACCACCAGTTGGAAGCAGCCAAGGAGCAGGCCGAGGAAGCCAACCGGGCGAAAAGTACCTTCCTGGCGACCATGAGCCATGAGATCCGTACTCCTATGAACGCGGTGATCGGAATGCTGGAGCTGGCGCTGACTCGCGCCGACCAGGGCCACTGGGAACGCGAACCGGTGGAAGTGGCCTATGACTCAGCACACTCGCTGCTGACGTTGATCGGCGACATTCTCGACGTGGCCAAGATCGAGTCCGGTCGCCTGACCCTCCTGCCCGAGCGTGCGCACCTGCGCGAGCTGGTGGAGTCCGTGGCCCGGGTGTTCGACGGGCTGGCCCGGCAGAAGGCGCTGGAGCTGCGGCTGGAAATCGAGGCGGACGCCGCCTGTGACGTGCTCATCGATCCGCTGCGGTTCAAGCAGATCCTTTCCAACCTGGTCAGCAATGCCATCAAGTTCACCGATGTTGGCCACGTGCGAATCCACGTTTCCGGGGAGCGGGTCGCTGGTGAGCGCCTGTCCCTCGAAGTCAGCGTGAAGGACAGCGGTATCGGGATTTCCGAAGAGGATCAGCGGCAGTTGTTCGAGCCCTTCAGCCAGGTTGCCCGCAGCAGCCATTCAAGTCGTGGCGGTACCGGGCTGGGCCTGACAATCTGTCGCAAGTTGGCGGAAATGATGGGCGGGACGGTACGTATGGAGAGCCGCCCCGGCGAAGGGACGACGGTCACCGTACGGCTGTTGCTACAGACTCTCGAGAGCCTTCCCGAAGGCGAGGTGCGTCCGGCTTCGGATGTGCTGAGGTCTGTGCATTCGCTGAAGGTGCTGGTGGTCGACGACCACGCTGCCAACCGGATGTTGTTGACCCAGCAGCTGGAGCACCTGGGGCATCGGGTCGAGGTGGCCTCCGATGGTTCGCTGGCGCTTCAGGCATGGCACCCGGGTGATTTCGATCTGGTCATCACCGACTGCAATATGCCCGTTCTTAACGGCTATGGCCTGGCGCGCAGAATTCGCGAACTGGAAGCGGAGATGGAGGCCGAGCCCTGCGTGATCTTCGGTTTCACCGCCAATGCCCAGCCGGACGAGGTCGAGAACTGTCGACGCGCCGGGATGGACGATTGCCTGTTCAAGCCCATTGGCCTGGACAATTTGCGGGTGCGGTTGGAAGCGGTACCGAAGATCACCGCTGCCGATGAGCGGCCAAGGGTCGCGCAGGGCAAGCGAGCCGATGGAGTTGACCTGAAGTCCCTGCGGGAGATGACCGGCGGTGACCCCGGCCTGATTCGCCGTTTGCTGGAGGAGTTGCACAGCAGTAACCGGCTGGATATCGACCAGGTCCGGCCACTCTGGGAAGCGGGTGACTGGAAGCAACTGGCGGACCTTGCCCACCGCATGAAGGGCGCGGCACGCCTGGTCAACGCGAACGCGCTTCAGGAGTTGTGCGGCCAGCTTGAAGGCGGCTGCAAGGATGGTCTGGGCAGCAACGAGTTGCGCAACCGGGCATTGGCGGTGGAACAAGCGATGGCGGCCTTGCAGGACGATTTGCTGGCGCAGCTGCGTACGCTGGCCGCCTAGTCAGTGCCGCCGCTTCAGCTGGGGCTGGAGCGGCCGGTCATCTCGCGAGCCATCTCTGTGGCGTAGCTGTCGGTCATCCCGGCGATGAAGTCGATGACCCGAAGGAACGCGCGATAGAGTGTCCAATCCGGGTCCGGCGCGTTGTGGCCGAGCAGATCAAGGATGCGCTGGTTCTTGAATGACGGCGTACTCCGGCCGTACTGCTCAAGCGCTGCACCGCAGAAGGAGTTCAGCAGGATTTCGAGGGTGGTGTAGGCGCCGATCTCGTGCAGCGTCTTGCGCTTGTCCTGGAAGATCTTTTCCCGCGCCATGCCCTTGGCCCGCTGCACACAGCGCTTGGCGGGGCCATGCATGTGCTCCACCAGATCGCCTTGCAGGGTGCCGGCGAGCAGAGCCGGTTCCTGTTCGACGAAGGCTCGTGCGGCAGCGTTGGTCAGGTGCTCGATAGCCTTGCCGCGCAGGATGGCGAGCTTGCGCCGGCGTGAGTCCTTCGGGCCAAGCTGGCGGTAGGTTTCCGGCAGGTCATCTCCCACCAGGTCGAGCAGCAGCGATTCGACTTCCGCGTAGTCGAGCAACTCCATTTCCAGGCCGTCTTCCAGGTCGATCAGGCCATAGCAGATGTCGTCGGCCGCCTCCATCAGATAGACCAGCGGGTGGCGCGCCCAGCGTTCGTCCTCCAATTGCGGCATGCCGAGCTTTTGGGTGATCTGCTCCAGCAGCGGCAGTTCGCTGCGGTAGCAGCCGAACTTGTGCTTCTTGTAGCCGAGGGAGTCGGCGTGGCGTGCCGTCCAGGGGTACTTCAGGTAGGTACCGAGGGTGGCGTAAGTCAGGCGAGTTCCACCGTCGAACTGGTGGTATTCGAGCTGCGTGAGGACGCGGAAGCCCTGGGCGTTGCCTTCGAAGTTCAGGAAGTCGGAGCTTTCCTCTTCGCTCATGCCATCCAGCCAGCCGCGCCCGGCGGCCTGCTGGAACCAGTGGCGGATGGCATCCTCGCCGGAATGGCCGAAGGGCGGGTTGCCGATGTCGTGGGCCAGGCATGCGGACTGCACTATGACGCCCATGTCACCCGGGTCGCACCATTCCGGCAGACGGTCGCGGAGGATTTCACCGACCCGCATGCCCAGTGAGCGGCCGACGCAGGCCACTTCCAGAGAGTGGGTCAGACGGGTATGGATATGGTCGTTGCTCGATACCGGGTGCACCTGGGTCTTGCGCCCCAGGCGGCGGAAGGCGCCGGAGAAGATGATGCGGTCGTGGTCCTTGTGGAAGGCGCTGCGGCCGAGTTCGGCGCTGCTGTGCACCGGTTTGCCGAGGCGTTCTCGGGGGAGCAGGGTGTGCCAGTCCATTCGTCATTCCGCAATCGAGAGAGTTACCGGCAACGCTAGCCGTTCGTGCCGGCAATCTCAATCGTGGCGCTAGAGACCTTCGGCGTCGATGTCGATGAGTAGAAGCCGTCGGCCCTGGTCGATGAATTGCCCGGCAGTCATGCAGTATTGGTTGGTGGTGGCGTCGCGGTAGGTGTTGGACAGTGTCAGGCGGCGTTCTTCCCAGCCCTCTGCGAGCAGTTGGTAGAAGTACGGGCGCCAGGACCAGTTGTGTCCCAGGTAGCGGCGGTTTTCCTTCCAGAACAGGCCGTTCCACTCAAGGTTTGGCGAGGTCTGGGTGCCGTGGCGGTCGCACTGGTAGATGCGCAGCAGGCGGCTGAAGGACTCCGGCGCCGGTGGCAGGCTGCTGAGCATGGCGCCGCCTTCGGCCCAGGGGCGCAGCATGTTCATCAGCTCGGAGAGTTGTTGCCGCAGCTGGATGAGGTTGGCGCGCTCCTGCAGCTTGCGAATCACGTAGTGGTCGCGGCGCTGGGCAAAGGCATCGCGGAAGGCGTCGCTGGCGGGAAACTCCAACGCAGGCTTGGCGAACAGGTAGCCCTGCACATAGCGCGCACCGCACTCCAGGGCGAAGTCCATTTCCTCTTCGGTTTCCACGCCTTCGGCGATGATCCAGCAGCCGGTCTTCTCGGCCATCTGCGCCAGGGCTTTGACTACCTCGCCGCTGGGGCCGCCGCGTGCTGCCTCCTGGAACAGGCGCATGTCCAGCTTGAGAATGTCCGGTTGCAGCGCCAGCACGCGATCCAACTGCGAGTAACCGGCACCGAAGTCGTCGATGGCAATGCGCGCACCGGCGTCGCGATAGCGCGCCACCACTTCGGGCAGACGCTGGTGGGCACCGCCCAGCTCGGTGATCTCGAAGACCACGCGTTCGGGCGGTACGCCCTGCTGTTGCAGTTGCTTGAGGCTGGGCAGTGGCTGGTTCGGGCGCAGGCGGCTGATCCAGCGCGGCGAGATGTTCAGGCTGAGGAACCAGTCCTTGGGCGCCTCATGGATGCGGGCGAGGGCGGCATCGCGGATCTGCCGGTCGAGGCGGCGCAGTTCGGCGAGGCCGACTCGCGGGTTGAAGAACAGCGGGCCGACCGATTGCAGGTCACCGTTGTCCTGGCGCAACCGCCCCAGCGCCTCGACACCGGCGATCAGGCCGGTCGCGGTGTCGATGAAGGGCTGGAAGCAGGCGATGGGTTGCCCGTCGATCAAGGGACACATCCTTAGTGGCGTGACAGGAAAGCGCTGGAGCGCTGCTCCATGTCACTTTGCAAGAATGTGGCCAGTATGGACGTCAGAGGTGCGTCGACGGCGCGGGAGGGTCCTGATGGTCGGGCTTCCTGCGCATCTGCAGGATGACTGGCGCCAGGGCGATCCCCAGGCGCAGCAGCCGTATCCAGCGGCGCTTGCGGCCGAACAGCAGTGCCAGGGCTGCGGCGCCGCCGGCGCCCCACAGCGGGATATTGCTGCCCAGGCCACCGCGTAAGCTCTGGCCGACATGGCGAGCCTGTTTCAGGGGTTGCAGCAGCAATTCACCTTCCTGACGAAGCTGCTGGCGTTGCATTTCCAGGCGCAGACGGACGATGGCCTTGCGCAGTTCGGCCCGGGTCAGGTTGCGGGCGTCCGGCATTTCGCTCATGGCAACAGGCGCTCCCGGTCGCGGGCCAGTTCATCGAGGGTGGCACTGAAGGGCGAGCCTTCGTCGGTGACCAACAGGTGCAGGCGCCAAGCGCAGAGCAGGCTGCCGCCGACATAGAAGAGGCACAGGCCGATGGCGGCCTGCAGGCGATAGCTGTCCCAGAAGACAATCAACACCAGCACCGACAGCGCAACCAGCAGGAGCAAGGCGAAGACCAGTGCGAGGCCGGCCATCAGGAGCATCTGCACGGTACGGGTCTTCTGCTCCTGCAGCTCGATGCCCAACAGTTCGACGTGGCCGTGCAGCAGCCCGAGGGCTGCGGCGCCGAAGCGCCGCAGGGAAGGAGAGTTGGCCGAGGACTTCGGCCCGGCGTCCATTCCGTCGCTCATCGGTCAGCGCCGGCTGACCAGCAAGCCGAGGAGGAAGCCGACACCGGCGGCGATACCCACGGCCTGCCAGGGGTGATCACCGACGTAGTCTTCGGTGGCGTCCACGGCGGCCTTGCCCTGGTCGCGCACGGAGTCCTTGGTGGAGTAGATGGCATCGCGGGCACGCTTGAGGCTCTCGTGGATCTGCGCGCGCATCTGGTCGGCTTCGGCGCCGGCCAGGTCGGCAGAGCTCTGCAGGAGTTTCTCGGTGTCGCTGACGAGGGCTTGGAATTCGGCCAGGAGTTCATCCTTGGCGGCGTTCACTGCGGTCTTGCGAGGCATGTGATGCTCCTTGTGCGGGTTGAGGTTCCTAGTTTTCGAGCCCCGGGGGCGGAGGAAAGTTTCTCATAAATTCACCACGGGGCCGCTCTTGCGTGCGAGATGAAGCCTAGCTGTTGATGGTCTGGCGGGTGGTATGACGCTTGCATTTCTCTGGTGCGCATGGAGAGCCGAGCGCCCCACGGCGGGGCGTTTCCGGTGCCTTGAACGGCGCGGAAACTGAGCTCAAATCACTGAAAAACATAAGGAAGTACAGGAAATTGCGAAGCTGGTCGGATGGCCTGTGGGCCAATCTGGTTCAGCGCTCGGCTCTTCTGCGGTGCATCACTGCTTCAGTGTGGTGCGGCGCGGGGTCGCCGCGAGCTGTTTTGGTGCTTTCCCCTTGACCTCCGGGGCTGCCTGTAGCGATGGAAAACCTCAATAGTGCCGTAGACACGCTGGTCCACGGCTCCAACACACTGTTCCTCCTGATGGGCGCGGTCATGGTGCTGGCCATGCATGCGGGCTTCGCCTTCCTGGAAGTTGGCACGGTGCGCCTGAAGAACCAGGTCAATGCGTTGTCGAAAATTCTCTCGGACTTCGCTATTTCTGCCCTGGCCTACTTCTTCGTCGGCTACTGGATCGCCTATGGCGTGACCTTTCTACAGCCGGCGGCGCAGCTGACGCACGAAAACGGCTACGCGCTGGTGAAGTTCTTTTTCCTGCTGACCTTCGCTGCAGCGATTCCCGCGATCATCTCGGGCGGCATCGCCGAGCGGGCAAAGTTCGGCCCGCAGCTGATGGCGACCGCGCTGATCGTCGCCTTCGTCTATCCCTTCTTCGAAGGGTTGATCTGGAACGGCAACTTCGGCTTCCAGGACTGGCTCAAGGCCGAGTTCGGTGCGGCCTTCCATGATTTTGCCGGTTCCGTGGTGGTGCACGCCTTTGGCGGCTGGCTGGCGCTGGCGGCGGTGGTCCTGCTGGGGCAGCGCAACGGCCGTTATCGCGAAGGGCGCCTGGTGGCCTTCGCGCCGTCGAACATTCCATTCCTGGCGGCGGGCTCCTGGATTCTCATCGTTGGCTGGTTCGGCTTCAACGTGATGAGCGCTCAGTCGCTGGCCGGCGCCAGCGGCCTGGTGGCGGTGAACTCACTGCTGGCGATGGTCGGCGGCACGGTGGCGTCGCTGCTGGTTGGCCGCAACGATCCGGGCTTCCTGCACAACGGCCCGCTGGCCGGGCTGGTCGCAGTCTGTGCCGGTTCCGACCTGATGCACCCCATAGGCGCCCTGGCCACTGGGATGGTGGCGGGCGCGCTGTTCGTCTGGGCATTTACCGCGACCCAGGTGCGCTGGAAGATCGACGACGTGCTCGGTGTCTGGCCGCTGCACGGTTTGTGCGGCGCCTGGGGCGGCATCGCCTGCGGGATCTTCGGGCAGCAGGCGCTCGGCGGCTTGGGCGGTGTGAGTCTTGCCAGCCAGGCGATCGGCACATTGCTGGGAGTCGTCGTGGCCTTCGCCGGTGGTCTGCTGGTGTACGGCCTGGTGAAGTCGGCAGTGGGGATTCGCCTGACGAAGGAGGAGGAGTACTACGGTGCCGACCTGTCGATCCACAAGATCGGGGCGCTCAGCCAGGACTGAAGGAGATTGTAGGAGCTAGCTTGCTCGCGAACGCTTCGCGCCGGAGTGGCGGTAGAGAGGTTCGCGAGCAAGCTAGCTCCTACAAAAGAGCAAGAAAAAGCCCGGCATCTGCCGGGCTTTTCGTCATGCCGCTAGGGTTACCAGAGCGGCATGGTGTAGCTGACGATCAGACGGTTTTCGTCGTAATCGTTGGTGTAGTTGGTGCGCATGGTCGCGTTACGCCACTTCACGCCCAGGTTCTTCAGCGGGCCGTCCTGGAAGACGTAGGCGATGTCGGTGTCGCGTTCCCATTCCTTGCCTTCGCCGTCGGTGGTGATCAGGTCGATGTTGTCGCCCTTCACGTAGCGAGTCATGAAGGTCAGGCCGGGGATGCCGAGGCCGGCGAAGTTGTAGTCGTAGCGCGCCTGCCAGGATTTCTCGTCCTTGTTGGCGAAGTCGCCGATCTGGATGTAGTTCACCAGGTAGGGGTCGGTACCGTTGATGTAGGCGAAGCCGGTGTCGCCGCTCATCTTCTGGTAACCGAGGCCGAAGGCGTGGTAGCCCAGGGCATAGGTGAACATGGCGTTGAGCGCCTTGTTGTCGACGTTGCTGCCGCCGTCGTCATCGGACTTGGCCCAGCGGATGTCGGACTTCAGCGACTGCTTGTCGGCGATCGGCAATACGTGGATCAGGCCCAGGTAGTGCTGCTTGTAGATGTCTTCCAGGCCGCCGTAGTGGTAGCTGGTGCTGAGGCTGTCGGTCCACTTGTAGGTGAGGCCGCCGAACAGGAACTTGTTGCTCGTGGTGGCATCGCCCAGCTTGATGTTGCGCTTGCCGCCACCGGTGATGGTCATGTCCTCGTAGTCGGAGGAGTCGCGCTGGTTCACCTGGTAGAGGCGGCCGCCATCGACGGTCAGGCCGTCGAGTTCCGCGGAGTTCAGGGCGAAGCCGCTGAAGGTCTGCGGCAGCAGGCGGGTGTCGTTGTACTGCACCACCGGCATCTTCGGCAGCAGGGTGCCGGCCTTCAGGGTGCTCTTGGACGCGCGCAGCTTGGCGGTGATGCCCAGGTCGCCGTAGCTGTCTTCGGCGCGGCCATCGCTGCGCGAGCGCTGCAGCAGGCCGGTACCGCTGCGGTCAGGCGAGGAATCGAGTTTCAGGCCCAGGGTGCCCAGGGCATCGACGCCGACGCCGATGGTGCCGTCGGTGTAGCCGGATTCGTATTTGAGGATGAAGCCCTGGGCCCATTCCTCGGCCTTGTTCTGGGCAGGGGCCGGGCTGTCCTGGCGGAAGTCGCGGTTGAAGTAGAAGTTGCGCAGTTCGACGGTGGCTTTGCTGTCCTTGATGAAGTCAGCGTGGGCGAGTGTCGGAAGGATAAAGCTGGTACCCAGCGTGGACAAAGCCACGGCACGGGCGATCGGGGTCTTGCTCATTGTTATTGTCTCCTCGAGCGCTTGGGGCAGTTCGGTGATACCGGTGGATCGGGCCGGCATGTCGATCTGTTACAGCCTACCTACTAAATCATTACCGAATGTTGACGACTCTTAGACCTTAGTCGCTGATTAGTGAGCTGGCTATTGAAGCGCTGAGCGGCGGCTGGCGTGGCTTTCACTGAATCCAGTGGGGGTAGTAGCCGAGTTTGTCCTGCACCTGAGCGTCGTGGGCGGGCACCACGGTCAGCATTGGATAGGCAAGCATCAATTCGTGGACGCGGGCCACTTCGGCCAGGGTCTGCTCGCGGTTGCTGTCTACCAGTCTGCGGCTGACCCAGAATTTCTCGCGGGGGCCGGTGAAGCCGGACAGGCGCCAGGTAGTATCGCCGCTGAAGAAGAAGCGCCGACCGTCGTCGAGGGTGATGAACAGGCCGACCGCGCCGGGGGTATGGCCGTGCATCGGTACCAGCACCAGGCTGCCGTCGCCGAACAGGTCGAGGCTGCGGTCGTAGGCCAGGAAGGGGCCGGATTCGAACTGGAACGGTACCCATTTCACCGGATGGCGGAACTGGCTCGGGAATACCGCCGGAGGCTGGGCGATGTGGGCGTAGTTGATTTCCTCGTAGGTCGCCCAGACCGGCACATCCGGGAAGTCGGACAGGCCGGAGGCGTGATCCCAGTGGGCATGGGAGAGAATGATCCGGTCGATGCGGATGCCGCTGCCCTGCAACTGCTCGCGCGCCGGTTTCAGGCCTTCGTACTGGAACAGCGGCTTGTCCCACCAGGGCATGTCCTGCTTGAACTGCGCGTCCGCCTGGCTGCCCAGCCCGGTATCGAACAGCAGGGTCGCGGCGTGGTGCTGGATCAATACTGCGGTGTGGTTGAGCGGGACCTTCTGTGTCCAGTCGCCGCCGGCCACGGTGAATGCATCCAGGGTGGTTACGCCGGACGTGCGGATCAGCGAGAAGCGCAGGTCGGCGGCCTGGCTGTTCAGGCAGGCGAGGGCGAACAGCCCGGCCAGCAGCAGGGATGGCAGACGCATCGAACTTTCCTTTTCGTGGAGCGGAGAAGGGCGCCGCCAGGTTCGGGGCGGCGCGCAGATTCAGAGGGCGGGCTGTGCGACGTAGCCGGCCAGGGCGCGCACGCGGGCCAGCCAGTCCTGCACATAGGGATAGCCGGATGGCTCGAGCCCGCCTTCCGGCGCCAGGGCGACGTAGGGGTAGACGGCAATGTCGGCGATGCTCGGCTTCTCCGTCTGCGCCAGCCAGCGGTGGTCGGCCAGCGTCGCGTCCAGCAGTTCCAGCGCATGGCGGCCCTTGGCCTGCGCCGTGGCCAGGTCGCCGGGGCGCTTGAACAGCTGGATCACCCGTGCCAGGGCCAGGCCGTGCTGCACCTCGTTGGCCGAGAAGCTCAGCCAGTTGGCGATTCGCCCCTGAGTCATGGCGTCCTGGGGGGACCAGTGCGGCTCGCCGTACTGCCGTGCGAGGTAGGCCAGGATGGCGTGGGAGTCGCCCAGGCGGAGTTCGCCGTCTTCCAGCGCTGGCACCTGGCCACGCGGATTGATCGCCAGGAAGGCCGGGCGCTTGTGCGCGCCGCCCTGCAGGTCCACCGGCACCAGCTCAGCCTTGTGGCCGATGAGCCCGAGGAACAGACGAACCTTGTAGCAGTTACCGGAAAGCGCGACGTCGTGGAGTTTCATGGCGAGAGCCCTGTGCATTGTTGTGGGGACGACGGCATAGATATTAGACAGACAGGTCTGTATAGTTCAAGCGAAATGACCGTCACCCATCGGCACCTGCGCGGCCGCTCCCTGCAACGCTCCGGCTCCCCATGGGCGCCGCGCCTCGCGCATAATGTCCGGTCAGGAGGTAATGCCATGGCATCCAGCAAACGCGAGCTGCTGCTCACCACCGCCCAGGACCTGTTTTACCGCGAGGGCTACCACGCCACCGGGATCGACCGCATCCTTGCCGAGTCGGGCGTGGCGAAGATGACGCTTTACAAGCATTTCAAGTCCAAGGACGACCTGATCATGGCGGCGCTGGAGGAGCGCCACGCCCGCATGGTCGAGCGTATGGAGGTGGCCGTACGCATCCTCGCGCCGCGCGAGTCGATCCTGGCGATCTTCGACGGCCTGCAGGAGGTGCTCGACAGCCCGGACTTCTGCGGCTGCGCCTTCATCCACGCCGCGGGCGAATTCCACAACCGCGAACACCCCATCCACCAGCAGGCCGCTGAGCACAAGGCTTTCCTCGGCCGCTTCTTCGCAGCCCAATTGATGCGCCTTGGTGCTGCGGAGCCGGAGGCTCTGGCCCGCCAACTGCAATACCTGCTCGAGGGCGTGCTGGTGATGGCGCATATGCAGGGCCCGGCGCAGCAAGGGCGAGAAGCCCGCGCCATGGCCGATACCTTGCTCAAGCACGCCGGAGTCTGAACCCATGCCGCCAACCCTGAAGTCTCACATGCCCCCGGAATGCCAACTCTTCGGCACCCTCGGCTGCCATCTCTGCGAAGTGGCCGAAGCCGTGCTGATGCCCTTTGTCGAACACGGCCTGCTGGTCGAGCTGGTGGACATCGCCGATCGCGAGGAATGGGTCGAGCAATATGGCTTGAGCATTCCCGTGCTGCGCCGCTGCGATTCCGGCGCCGAGCTGAACTGGCCCTTCGACGCCGAACAGGTCGCCACTTTCCTCCGCCGCTGATGCCTTTGGCGGCTTTTCCTCTCCTCAATCAACTGATGCGAGGCGCATTGCAATGAAGATCGGATTTCTCGGATTGGGCGGCATGGGTGCTGCCATGGCTGCAAACCTCATCAAGGCCGGCCACCAGGTCGTCGTCTGGAACCGTTCGCCAGCTGCTGCCGAGCCCCTGGTGGCGCTGGGTGCCGTTGCCGCGACCACGCCTGTGCAGGCTTTCGACGTCGAGCTGGTGATTTCCATGCTGGCCGACGACACCTCCACCCGTGCCGTGCTGCTGGACAGCGGCGCCCTGGCCTCGGCCAAGGCCGGGCTGGTGCACCTGAGCATGGCTACGCTGTCCACCGCCCTTGTCACCGAGTTGGTGGAGCTGCACCGTGAACAGGGCGTCGAGTTCGTTGCTGCGCCGGTGTTTGGTCGCACCGACGTCGCCGCCGCCGGCAAGCTGAACATCCTGGTCGCCGGCCCCGAGGCGGCTATCGCCAAGGCGCAGCCGGTCCTCGATGTGCTGGGACAGAAGACCTGGCCGCTGGGCGACGACCCTTTGCGCGCCGTTGCGGTGAAAATCGCCGGCAATTTCATGATTGCCAGCGCCATCGAGGCGATGGGGGAGAGTACTGCGCTGGTGAAGACCTACGGGGTGGCGCCGGGTGAGTTCATGGAGATCATGGGCAACACGCTGTTCAACGCGCCGGTGTACCGCAACTACGGCGCCCTGATCGCCGAGCAGCGCTTCGATCCGGCGGCGTTCCGCCTGGTGCTGGGCCTCAAGGATGTGGGGCTGGCGCTGTCGGCCGGGCAGGAGCAGCGCGTGCCGCTGCCGTTCGCCAGCGTCCTGCGTGACAACCTGCTGGAAGCCATTGCCCACGGCGATGGCGATCTGGACTGGAGCGCGCTATCGCAGGTGGCGCTGCGCAAGTCCGGGCAGCTCTGATTCGCCCATGAAAAAGCCCGTCCGGCTGGACGGGCTTTTTTGTGCCTGAAGATTGATCTGCATGAAAAATCGCAGGCAATAAAAAACCCGCCGTCAGGCGGGTTTTTCGGGATTTGGTCGGAGCGACTGGATTCGAACCAGCGACCTTCTCGTCCCGAACGAGACGCGCTACCAAGCTGCGCTACGCTCCGTTTGATGGCGCGCATTCTACCGAAAAACTTTTGACGCACAAGGGGTTAGCGAAAAATATTTTTCGCCCCCCGGTAAAACGCGAACGCCCCGCAGACCGGTCAGGGGCTGCGGGGCGTTTTCACCGCCGGGAGAATCAGAGGTCCTTGACGGTCCGTACCTGATCCTTGTTCACGCGGGCGGTTTTGCCATCCAGCTGTTCGAACTCATAGAAGCCGGATTCTTCGTCGTACTTGGGTTTGTCGACCGACTGAATCTCGCGACCATCGTTCAGGGTGATGACCGACGGAGTGGAGCAACCAGCGAGCACTCCGAAGCCCAGGGCGAGCAGGAAGGCGGGAAGCATCCGTTTGTTCATTAGTGAATCTCCTGATGAGCGAACATAAAGGTACGAAAAGTCTGACAGGGTGCTTCTTGGCATAGTTCCCGGAAAATTTTCGAATACGTCGCTATCGTGCGTGATAGAGCAGCTCTGGCGTGTTGAGATTGGCCAGCCGCGGGTCGTTCGCCGGGCAATCCACTGCCTGCAACCCCAGGTTCGAGAACACATGGCGCGGGCTGCGGTCGCCCTGGTGCCAAGCCTGTTCTATCAGTTCGCGCATCGCCACCGGAATGATGCTGAACAGCGGCTCCCACTGCGTGCCGCAGCGCAGCATGTGCACGACGTCCGGTGCTTCAGTCGATGCGCGCAGCAGGCGCTCCAGCAGCTCGGCGTCCAGCAGCGGCGCATCGCAGGGCAGCACCAGCAGGTGCGAGTGCCGCGCCGCAACGAGGCCTGCGCGAATGCCGGCCAGCGGGCCGGGGAAGTCCGGACTGTCGTCCTGCACCAGGCGGTCGGCGTAGCCCGTGTAAACGTCCGCGTTGCGGTTGCAGGAAATGATCAGGTCGTCGCTGTACGGTCGGGCGAGGGCAGCGGCGTAGCTCACCAGCGGCTTGCCCTGCCAGTCCAGCAGGCCTTTGTCCTGGCCACCCATGCGCTGGCCGCGTCCTCCGGCGAGAATCAGGACGGAACAGCGGGGTAGCGGGGCTTGTGGCATGTCAGGGTCTCCAGGGCGGGCCTGTGATATAACACCGCGCATTCCAACCTCACAAGCAAGGGCCCTCATCATGAGCCACAAGGCCGAGCAGCCATTCGTCCCGCTGAACATCGCCGTCCTTACCGTCAGCGACACCCGCACCCTGGAAAGCGACACCTCCGGCCAGCTCTTTGTCGACCGCCTGAAGGCCGCCGGCCACAACCTCGCCGCTCGCGTACTGCTCAAGGATGACCTCTATCGCATCCGCGCCCAGGTCGCGACCTGGATCGCCGAGGACGAGGTGCAGGTCGTGCTGATCACTGGCGGTACCGGCTTCACCGGCCGCGACAGCACCCCGGAAGCCGTGACCTGCCTGCTGGACAAGGTGGTGGACGGTTTCGGCGAGCTGTTCCGGCAGATTTCCGTGGCCGACATCGGCACCTCCACCGTGCAGTCCCGCGCGCTGGCGGGTCTGTCCAACGGCACCCTGGTCTGCTGCCTGCCGGGCTCCACCAACGCCTGCCGCACTGCCTGGGATGGCATCCTCGGCGAGCAACTGGACGCCAGTCATCGTCCCTGCAACTTCGTGCCGCACCTGAAGAAGGCGGCGCCCTGCGAGAGCCGCGGATGAGCTGCTGCGACAAGCCCGGCCTGCTGCCGGTCGAGGACGCACTGGCGCGCCTGTTGGCGCTGGCCGAACAGTCTCCGATCTCCGAGTACGAAACCCTGCCGTTGGCCGACGCCGACGGCCGCGTGCTGGCCGAGCCGCTGCTGGCCGGCCTGGACCTGCCGCCCTGGCCGAACAGTGCCATGGACGGCTACGCGCTGCGCCTGGCCGACTGGCGGGGCGAAGCACTGCCGGTAAGCCAGAAGATATTCGCCGGTCAGGCCGGTGAACCGCTGCAACCGGGCACCTGCGTGCGCATCTTCACCGGCGCGCCGGTGCCTGAAGGCGCCGATTGCGTCGAGATGCAGGAAAACGTCGAAGTGCTTGCGGACGGTCGCGTACGCTTCCTCGAAGCGCTCAAGGTCGGCCAGCACGTGCGCCCGCAGGGCCAGGAAACCCGCAAGGGCGACTGTGTGCTCCCAGCCGGCACGCGCCTTGGGCCGATCGAAATCGGCCTCGCCGCCTCGTTGGGTCATGCCGAACTGAAGGTGCGCCGCCGTCCGCGCGTTGCGCTGCTGTCCACCGGCGATGAACTGGTCGAACCGGGCCAGCCGCTGGCGCTGGGGCAGATCTACAACAGCAACCGCCATCTGTTGCGCACCTGGTTGCTGCGCTTCGGTTGCGACGTGGTGGACGCCGGCATCCTGCCCGATGACCTCGAATGCACCCGCGCCGCACTGGCCGGGCTGTCGAAGGTGGACTTGATTCTCTCCACTGGTGGCGTGTCCGTCGGCGAGGCGGACTTCCTCGGTGCGGCCCTGCGCGAAGCGGGCGAACTGGCGCTGTGGAAGCTGGCCATCAAGCCGGGCAAGCCGCTGACCGTCGGCCACTACCAAGGCGTGCCGGTGATCGGACTGCCGGGTAACCCTGCATCTACCCTGGTGACTTTCGCCCTGCTCGCGCGGCCTTACCTGATGCGCCGCCTCGGCATGCAGAAGGTCGAGCCGCTGCGCCTGCAGGTGCCCGCCGGGTTCAGCTGGACCAAGCCGGGCAATCGCCGCGAATACCTGCGCGCGCGTCTGGAGGGTGGCCGGGCGGTGCCCTATGCCAACCAGAGTTCCGGCGTGCTGCGCAGTGCGGCCTGGGCGGAAGGGTTGGCGGAGGTACGCGAAGGGGCGACGGTGGCCGAGGGTGATTGGCTGACCTTCATTCCGTTCAGTGAACTCCTCGACTGAACGTGGGAGCGGACTCCGTCCGAGATGTCCTGTCGACCGCTCTGTGGATGAGCCCGGCGTGTGGATCAGTCGATCGCGGACGGAGTCCGCTCCTACGCAAAACAGGCCCGCCCAGTACGCGCAAGGGGTGACGCCCGCTCCATGAAAAACGCCGGTCTCAGACCGGCGTTTTTTTATGCTGCTGGCGATACTCGCCCGGCGTCTGGTCCGTCCAGCCCTTGAAGCTGCGGTGGAACGAGCGTGACTCGGTGAAGCCCAGGTACTGGGCGATGTCCTGGATCGGCAGGTCGCTGTGCACCAGGTAGTGCTCGGCCAGTTCCTGGCGCAGTTCGTCGAGGATCTGCTGGTAGCTGGTACCGGCTTGCTGCAGGTGGCGTTGCAGGGTTCGCACGGTCATCTCAAAGCGCTCGGCGACGCGCTCCTTGCGCGGCAGGCCATCCTTGAGCAGCAGGCGCAGGGCGTTCTTCACCCGCAGCGGCAGCGGCTCGTCGTCGTCCAGCTCGGCCATCAGCGCCAGGGCGTGCTCTTCCAGGGTGCGCAGCAGATTGGCGTCGGCCTGGCGCAACGGGTAGCTGAGCAACTGCAGGGGCACCAGCAGGGCGCTGAAGGGTTGCTCGAAACGCACCGGGCAGCCGAACAACTGCCCGTATTCGGCGACGTCGGCGCCCTCGGGCTGCGCGTGTTCGAACCAGACTTCCTGCGGTGAACCATTGGTGTCGGCGATCCAGCGCGCGTAGAGCAGCCAGGACGCCAGCACGTTCTCCACCATGTGCCGACGGATCTGCACGGCCTCGTGGCGGCAGTTCCAGATCAGCTTGATGTGATCCGCACCCGGTTCCAGGCGGCTGACGCCCATGTCGCCGACCAGCTTCTCGTAGGGAATGATGCGGCCCATGGCTTCGCCCAGGTTGGCGCAGTTCATGGTGATGTAGCCCAGCACGCTCCACGAGCCTGGCTGCACGAAGCGTGCGGAGTGCAGACCGAACAGCGGGTCGCCGGAATGCGCGCACAGGTGCTGCAGCAGGCGCTCGTGGGCCTCGCTGGGCAGGCGCTGGCTGTTGTCGCTCAGTTGCGAACGCTCCAGGCCCGCGGCCTTGAGGGCGACGTCCAGGTCCATACCGAGAGACTCGGCGTGGCGCAGGTACTTCAGCAGTGCAGGGACGGATGTGTAGCCGAGGGAATGCATGGCGTGAGTTCTTGTTCTGGGTGTCTCGATCGGCAACTGCGCCTGTCTTGATCCGACAGTGACAGGGCAGGGCGGCTGGCTAGTATAGGCAGCCATCAAGCGGCACCGAAATAGCAATCGAAATTGCAGACAAAGACCCTATTGAAAAGGAGCGGGCATGCGACGCTGGAACGGCTGGGGTGAAGAAACGACGGTAGTGGAACTGCCCGACAACGGACGCGGTTTTCTCGCCGAGCTGGTTGGCCCTGGCCTGACGCTCCCGGACGCCTCGCTGGAGCAGGTACTGGCCAAGGTGCCGGCCTCGCGCCTGCCCGAGCATCCGCTGGTGGTGCGCGAAGCCCGCGACCGCCTGCTGCACGCCCGAGGCCAGAGCCTGCCGGACTGGCTGGCGATGCGCGAAGGCGAGTTCGGCGTGTTCCCCGATGGCGTGGCCTACCCGCAGACTGCCGAGCAGATCCGCGAGCTGCTGAAGTTCGCCGAGATCTGGGACTGCCTGGTGATCCCGTACGGCGGCGGCACCTCGGTGGCCGGCCACATCAACCCGCCGGCGTCCGACAAGGCGGTGCTCACCGTTTCCCTGGAGCACATGAACCGCCTGCTGGAGCTGGACGAGCAGAGCCTGATCGCCACCTTCGGCCCCGGCGCCAACGGCCCGCAGGTGGAAAGCCAGCTGCGCGCCCGTGGCTATACCCTGGGTCACTTCCCTCAGTCCTGGGAGCTTTCCACCCTCGGTGGCTGGGTTGCCAGCCGCTCCAGTGGCCAGCAATCGCTGCGCTACGGTCGCATCGAGCAGTTGTTCGCTGGCGGCACCCTGGAAACCTTCGCGGGAAGTCTTGAGATCCCGACCTTCCCGGCATCCTCCGCAGGCCCTGACCTGCGCGAGGTGGTGATGGGTTCCGAAGGCCGCTTCGGCATTCTCTCGTCGGTGAGGGTACGGGTCACGCGCATCGCCGACGATGAGCGCTTCTACGCGGTGTTCCTGCCTTCATGGGAGCAGGCGCTGGAAGGTATCCGCACCCTGGTGCAGGCGCGCGTGCCGCTGTCCATGCTGCGCCTGTCCAATGCCATCGAGACCACGACTCAATTGGCCCTGGCCGGCCATCCGGGGCAGATCGCCTGGCTGGAGCGCTACCTGAAGCTGCGCGGCGCGGCCGAGGGCAAGTGCATGCTGACCTTCGGCGTCACCGGTGATCGCGCGCAGAACGCGACTTCGCTGCGCGCCGCGCGGCGGCTTCTGAAGGGCTTCGGTGGCGTATTCACCGGCACCCTGCTGGGCAAGAAGTGGGCGCAGAACCGTTTCCGCTTCCCCTACCTGCGCGAGGCGCTGTGGGAGAACGGCTACGTAGTCGACACCCTGGAAACCGCTACCGACTGGTCCAACGTCGACAACCTGCTGAACCGCATCGAAGCCAGCCTGCGCGAAGGCCTGGCCGCCGAGGGCGAGCGTGTGCATGTGTTCACCCACCTGTCGCACGTCTACGGTGAGGGTTCGAGCATCTACACCACCTACGTGTTCCGCCCGGCTGGCAGCTATGCGGAGACACACGAGCGCTGGCGCAAGCTCAAGCATGCCGCCAGCCAGACCATCGCCCAGAACCGCGGCACCATCAGCCACCAGCACGGCGTGGGCAAGGATCACGCGCCCTACCTGCCGGTGGAGAAGGGCCCGCTGGGCATGGCGGCGATCAAGTCGCTGGCCAGGCATTTCGATCCGTCCGGCCGGCTGAACCCCGGCACCCTGTTGCAGGACTGAGCCCATGCCTGCCTGGAACGCAGCCTGGCGCGCGCAGGCGCTGCCGGAGCTGGCGGCGCGCGACTGGGACCTGATCGTGGTCGGCGGCGGCATCACCGGCGCCGGCATCCTGCGCGAAGCGGCACGGCGCGGTTGGCGCTGCCTGCTGGTCGAGCAGCGCGATTTCGCCTGGGGCACTTCCAGCCGCTCCTCGAAGATGGTCCACGGCGGCCTGCGCTACATCGCCAAGGGCCAGTTCGGCCTGACCCGCGACTCGGTGCGCGAGCGCCAGCGCCTGCTGGGTGAGGCACCGGGGCTGGTCGATCCGCTGAGCTTCATCATGCCGCACTACCAGGGCGGCTTCCCCGGCCCGCGGGTGTTCGGCACCCTGCTGTCGCTGTACGACGCGCTGGCGGGGCGACGTAACCATCTGTTCCATCGCCTGGAGGAATTGCGCTACCTGGCGCCGGGCCTGAAGGAAGATCGCCTGCTGGGCGGCACCCGCTTCCAGGATGCAGTGACCGATGACGCGCGCCTGGTCATGCGCGTACTCGGCGAAGCACGGGCCGAGGGCGGCGAAGCGTTGAATGGTTTGAAGGTGATTGAACTGGATCGCCGCGACGGTCGAGTTCAGGGACTGATCGCCGAGGACAGCGAGAGTGGTGAACGCTTCATCTTCCGCAGCCGCGCCGTCGCGCTGGCCACCGGCGCCTGGGCCGATGCGCTGCGGCAGAAGCATGGCAGCGAGCACATCCGCCCGCTGCGTGGCAGCCACCTGCTGCTGCCGGCGTGGCGCCTGCCTGTCGCCCATGCCTTCAGCTTCATGCACGGGCAGGACAAGCGTCCGGTCTTTGTCTTCCCCTGGGAAGGCGCGACCGTGGTCGGCACCACCGACCTCGATCACCGCGAAACGCTGGACGACGACGCTGCCATCAGCCGCGAAGAAGTGGATTACCTGCTGGCGGCTTGCGCACAGCAATTCCCGTCCGCGCAGATCACTGCCGGTGACGTGCGTTCCACCTGGGCCGGCGTGCGCCCGGTGGTCAGTGATGGTGCTCCGTCGCTCAAGCCGTCGGACGAGAAGCGCGAGCATGCGCTGTGGGTCGAGCCCGGCTGCGTGACACTGGCCGGCGGCAAGCTCACCACCTTCCGCCTGTTGGCGCTGGAGGTGCTCGCCGCCTGTGCGCCAATGCTGGAGCGCCCGCTGGAAGCGGCTGGCGAGCAAGTCTTCGAGTCGGTTGAACTGATCGCCTTGCCGGGTCTGACCCCGCCCCAGCAAATCCGCCTGCGCGGTCGCCATGGCCGTGCGCTGCCGGAGCTGGCGCGGGTACTGAAAACCGTGGGCAGCGAATGCATCGGCCACACCGATTCACTCTGGGCCGAGCTGGCCTGGGCGGCGGAAGGCGAACTGGTGCTGCACCTGGATGACCTGCTGCTGCGCCGCACCCGTATCGGCCTGCTCCTGGCCGACGGTGGCGCCCACGAGCTGCCAAGAATTCGCGCGCTGTGCCAGCCACGCCTGGGCTGGGACGACGCGCGCTGGAAACGCGAAGAACAGGACTACCTGGCGTTGTGGCGTCGCTGCTACAGCCTTCCGCACTGACTGAGTCTCCATGACAAGAGCCCAATGAATAACAACAACTATCTGCTGGCCATCGACAACGGCACTCAGAGCGTGCGCGCGCTGCTCTTCGACCTCCAGGGCAACCTGGTGGGTAAGGGCAAGGTCGAGCTGGAAGCGTATTTCTCCTCGCAGCCCGGTTGGGCCGAGCAGCACCCGGACTATTACTGGGAGCAGCTGGGAGAGGCGTGCAAGCGCCTATGGGCCAGCGTCGACATCGACCGCAGCCGCATCCGTGGCGTGTCGCTGACTACCCAGCGCGGCACGGTGATCCATGTCGACGAAGCCGGCCAGGCCCTGCGCCCGGCGATCATCTGGCTGGACCAGCGCCGCGCGGAGCTGGGCGACCCGATCAAGGGGCCCTGGGGTTGGCTGTTCAAGCTGGTGGGCGCGCAGGGCGCCGTGGACTACTTCCGCACCCAGGCCGAAGCGAACTGGGTGGCCCAGCAGCAGCCGGACATCCACCAGCGCACCCACAAGCTGCTGCTGCTCTCGGGCTTTCTCACCCAGCGCCTGTGCGGGCGCTACGTGGACTCGGTGGCCTGCAGCGTTGCCTACCTGCCGTTCGACTACAAGAAGCTCGCCTGGGCCGCGCCGCGGGACTGGAAGTGGCAGGCGATCGACGTGCGCCCCGAGCAATTGCCGGAGCTGTACAAGCCCGGTGAGAAACTGGGCGAGATCACCGCCGAGGCCAGTCGCCTGACGGGTATTCCCGAAGGCCTGCCGCTGATCGCCGCTGGCGCCGACAAGGCCTGCGAAGTACTCGGCGCGGGCGCCATCGACCCGACCGTGGCGTGCCTGTCCTACGGCACCACCGCGACCATCAACACCACTCGTTCGCGCTACCTGGAAACCATCCCGCTGATCCCGCCGTACCCGGCGGCGATTCCCGATCACTACAACACCGAGGTGATGATCTACCGCGGCTTCTGGATGGTCAGCTGGTTCAAGCGCGAGTTCGGCCTGCGCGAGATGCAGCGTGCCGAGGAGCTGGGCATCGAACCGGAGAAACTCTTCGACGAACTGGTCAACAGCGTGCCCGCCGGCTCCATGGGCCTGATGCTGCAACCCTACTGGACGCCGGGCATCCGCGAGCCGGGCCTGGAGGCCAAGGGCTCGATCATTGGCTTCGGCGACGTGCACACCCGCGCGCACATCTACCGCGCCATCCTCGAAGGCCTTGCCTACGCGCTGCGCCAGGGCAAGGAGCGCATCGAGAAGCGCTCCGGCACCCGCATCCAGCGCCTGCGCGTGGCTGGCGGTGGTTCGCAGAGCGACGCAGCGATGCAGCTCACCGCTGACATCTTCGGCCTGCCGGCGGAGCGCCCGCACGTCTACGAAGCTTCCGGCCTGGGTGCGGCCATCGATTGCGCGGTGGGGCTGAAGCTTTATCCGGACTTCGCCAGCGCCATCGCCGCCATGACCCGCGTGGGTGACGTCTTCCACCCGCGCCCCGAGGCGCAGCGGACCTACGAGCGGCTCTACAACGAGGTCTACCAGCGCATGTACAAGCAGCTCAAGCCGCTGTACCAGAGCATTCGGGAGATCACCGGCTACCCGGCCTGAGCTGCCCATTCCTGATTCAGTGATAAAAAGCGAGGAAATTTTCCCGCGCTACTCTGGGTCCATTAGTTGACGCTCAATGGACTACTCGCGAGGAAGCCGACCATGACCCAGCCCAGGGCCCTGCTGATCCTGCACGGCAAGCAAGCCGCCAACGACGAAGTGCGCGCCGCCGTGCTGGCCACGCGCGAAGCGGGGCGTGCCTTGGACGTGCGGGTGACCTGGGAGAGTGGTGACGCCAGGCGCCTGGTGGAGGAGGGCTTGGCGGCGGGATACACCACGCTGATCGCCGGCGGTGGCGACGGCACCGTGCGCGACGTCGCCGAGGCGCTGGTCCAGGCCGGCGGCAAGGCCAGCCTGGCCATCCTGCCGCTGGGCACCGCCAACGACTTCGCCCGCGCGGCCGGCGTGCCGCTCGAGCCCGCGGCCGCGCTGGCCTTGCTGGACGTGCCGCCGCGTCCCATCGACCTGGGGGAGGTCGACGGGCAGTTCTTCCTGAACATGGCCACGGGTGGCTTCGGTTCGAAGGTCACCGCCAACACCCCGGAAGACTTGAAGAAGCTGCTCGGCGGCGCAGCCTACCTGCTGACCGGTCTGACGCGCTTTTCTGAAGTCCATGCGGCCCAGGGGCGCTTTACCGGGCCGGATTTCGAGTGGGAGGGCGAATTCCTCGCCCTGGGCATCGGCAATGGCCGACAGGCCGGCGGCGGACATGTGCTCTGCCCGCAGGCCACGGCGGATGACGGGTTGCTGGACGTGAGCATCCTGCCTACCCCGCAGGACATGGTCGGTACGCTGGGCGCGCTGCTGGGCAGCAGCGGGTTCGGCACCCAGGACGTCTTCGTCCGGGCGCGCCTGCCCTGGGTCGAGGTGGAAGCCCGCGAGGGCCTGGATGTCAATCTCGACGGCGAGCCGCTGGAAGGTCGCAAGCTGCGTTTCGAGGTGCGCCCGGCAGCGCTCGCCATGCACCTGCCGGCAGACTCGCCGCTGCTCTCGCCCACTGGGCGGCTCGCTGCCGAACAAGGCTGATCGCGCTGGTCCGGACCGGACAAGTCGTGCATGATGGCGCACGGCCAGTATCTTGTTGGCGCCGATACGGCCGATAGCTCTCCCGCACGACTCATTCCGAATCTGGAGCAGGCATGGCCGGTATTCTCGACACTGTCGATCAACGCACCCAACTGGTAGGCGAGAACCGCCTGGAAATCCTGGTCTTCCGCCTCGCCGGGCGGCAGCAGTTCGCGATCAACGTGTTCAAGGTGCAGGAAGTCCTGCAGCTGCCGCGCCTGACGCTGATCCCGCAGCGCCACCCGATGATCTGCGGGGTGATCAACCTGCGCGGCCAGACCCTGCCGGTGATCGACCTATCACGCGCCATCGGCATGCGCGCGCTGACCCCGGATGCCAACAGCACCATCATCGTCACCGAGTACAACCGTTCGGTGCAGGCGTTCCTGGTGGGCGGGGTGGAGCGCATCCTCAACCTCAACTGGGAGTCGATCCAGCCGCCGCCCGGTGGCGCCGGCCGCCAGCATTACCTGACCGCGATCACCAAGGTGGAAGACCGCCTGGTGGAGATCATCGACGTGGAGAAGGTGCTGGCCGAGATCGTGCCGATGAATACCCGCGTCTCCAGCGACCGCTTGGACGACTTGCTGCTCAGCCAGACCCGTGGCCGCGAAGTGCTGGTAGTGGATGACTCCAGTGTCGCCATCTCCCAGCTGCGCGATACCCTTGGCCAGCTCGGCCTGCGCCTGCATGTGGCGACCGACGGCCTGCGCGCGCTGCAGCAACTCAAGCGCTGGGCCGATGAAGGCCTGGATATGGAAGAGAAGCTGCTGATGATCTTCACCGACGCCGAGATGCCGGAAATGGACGGCTACCGGCTGACCACCGAGATCCGCAACGACCCGCGCCTGCGTGACCTCTACGTGGTGCTGCACACCTCGCTGTCGGGCAGCTTCAACGACGCCATGGTCAAGAAGGTCGGCTGCGACGACTTCCTCTCCAAGTTCCAGCCGGACCAGTTGGTGGAAGTGGTACGCCGCCGCCTGCAGAAAGTACCCGCGTAGCTGCTTTTCGTAGGAGCGAGCTTGCTCGCGAACCGCCTGATGCCGTTGCCTCCGGAAAAAAGCGTTCGCGAGCAAGCTCGCTCCTACAAGTTCGTTGCCATTGCTAGACGCCCGTTCCACACCGTATAAGGTCGCTTTCGCCTGCACGAAAGGAAGCCTCCGATGTACACGCTCAGCGAGCTCTACCGCTACCCGGTCAAATCCACTGCCTACGAGCCCCTGGAGTCCGTTCGCCTGGACGCCCTGGGCCTGGAAGGGGATCGACGCTGGATGGTGGTCGACTCCGCCAACGGGCGCTTCCTCACCCAGCGCCTGCTGCCCCAGATGGGCCGTATCGAGGCGCGCTGGCAGGACGATTTCCAGGCGTTGCGCCTGCGTGCACCGGGCATGGACGACCTGCTGGTGCAAGTGCCGGGACGCGATGACAACCTGCGTGGCGTGCTGATCTGGCGCGACATGCTGCAGGTGCCGGATGCCGGCGACGCCGCCGCGCAGTGGCTGAGCGCATTCCTCGAGCGTGATGTGCGCCTGGTGCAGATGCCCGAGCAGCGCGCGCGGCAGGTGGACACCGCCTACGCCGAGCCTGGCGAGCACGTGCACTTTGCCGATGGCTTCCCGCTGCTGCTGATCGGCCAGGGTTCGCTGGACGACCTGTCGGCGAAGGTTGGTCGCCCGCTGGAGATGCTGCGCTTCCGCCCGAATCTGGTGGTGACCGGCGCCGAGCCGTTCGCGGAAGACGGCTGGAAGCGCGTCCGCATCGGCGACGTCACCTTCAAGGTGGCCAAGCCCTGCTCGCGCTGCATCCTCACCACCATCGACCCGCATACCGGCGAGCGCGATGCCGCCCGTGAGCCGCTGGCGACCCTGCTGGACTATCGCAACGTCAATGGCGAGGCGCTGTTCGGCCAGAACCTGATCGCCCTGAACAGCGGAACGCTGCGCGAGGGTATGGAAGTGGAAGTTCTGGAGTAGGGCGCATAGGCAAATCACGCGTGGGGTTGTGCGCCAGGCGCCAACTTGTTGGAGCGAGCTTGCTAGCGAACCCGCCTGACGCCTGTGCCGCCGGAAAATCTGTTCGCGAGCAAGCTCGATCCCTCAGGTAACCGCAGGGCGAACAACCTTCACGGTTGTTCGCCATCAGCGCCTTACAGCTTGCTGTCGACGCAACCGGTGCTCTGGCACTCGCGCTCACGCTCGCGCAGCACGGCCAGGCGCTCGTTGGTCTTGTTCACGGCGCACTGCAGGTTGACGAAGTAACCGCCGTCGCGCTCGTAGCTGCACTGGGCATCGCGATCCTTGATCCAGGCGATCTGGCTCTTCTTCAGAGCAGCCTTCTGGCCGTCGTTGAGCATCTTGCGCAGGGTGCCGAATTCATTGTTCAGCTCGCGGTCGACCTGGGCGTATTCGGTGCTCAGGCAGTACACGCTGTCGAAGGCGTTGCGCGGCTTCTCGCAGGCGGCGAGGGCCAGGTCGGCGCTGAGCAGGCCTGCGGCAAGCATGGAGAGGGAGAGAACGGTCTTGCGCATGGAAATTTCCTTTTTTCCTTGAGGGGATGAAAGCCGCCCGGCGAGTGCCGGGCGGTGGATGGATCAGAGCTCGTCGAAGAAGCGTTCGTGCCAGTCGACGATGGGCTGTGGCGCGTTGAGTTTCTGTCCGTAGATCACCGCGTAGGACAGTACGTTTTGCACGTAGGAACGGGTCTCGTCGAACGGAATGGTCTCCACCCAGACATCGAAGGCCAGGTGGCGCGCATCCTTCAGCCATTGCCGCACGCGGCCGGGGCCGGCGTTGTAGGCGGCGGTGGCGAGCACGCGGTTGCCGTTGAACTGGCCGTGAACCTGGCTCAGGTAGGCGGCGCCGAGCTGGATGTTCACATCCGGCACTATCAGTTGCTGCGGCGAGGCCAGCGGGATGCCGAACTTGCGCGAGGTTTCCTTGGCGGTGGCCGGCATCAGCTGCATAAGGCCGGTGGCGCCGACGCCGGAGCGCGCATCGGACATGAAGGCGCTTTCCTGGCGGGTGATGGCGAACACCCAGCTCGAATGCAGGCCGCGGTTGCGCGCCTCGCGTACCAGGGTGTTGCGGTAGGCCATGGGGAAGCGGATATCCAGGTCGTCCCAGTACTTGGCCTGGCTGATCGCGCGGATCGCCGGGAAGTACCACTGCATGTCATAGGCGATCTTGGCCTGGGCCAGCAGCTCGTCGTGACTCAGGTGGCGGGCAGCGTGATACCACTCACGGCGGGCGTTGATGATCTCGCCGCGGGCGTAGAACTCCAGAGCGCGGCGGGTGCTCGGCGCGTTGCGCACGCGCTGCATTGTGCCGGCATCCGGCGCCACGGGGCGGTTGTTCAGTTGATACGGGGCGTTGATCCGGTCGGCGGCGAGGAAACCGTAGAAATCACGCTCGCCGGCCACCGGCTGGTACAGGCTGATGGCCTGCTTGTTCTGTGGTTGCGCCAGTTGCAGCGAGCGCGCCTGCCAGTACTTCCAGCGGTTGGTTTCGGCCAGCGACGGCGGCAGCGCGCGCGTCAGCTCGTAGGCTTCTTCCCAGCGGCCCAGGCGCAGCAGCAGGCGCAGGCGCCATTCGGTGACGGTGTCGTCGCGCAGCTGCGGGTCGTACTTGACCATCATCGGCAGGGCGCGCGGGTCGTAGCGCCGCGCCAGGCTCAGGCCTATCTCGCGGGCGATGGAGACCTTCTCGTCGCTGGAGAAGGGTAGTACCGAGCTGTAGTAGTCCAGCAGGGTGATGGCTTTTTCCGGGTCCTGTTTGGCCAGGCGGCGCAGGCCGAGGCCGACGACGTCGGCGGTGGCATGGTCGCGGGCACCGAAGCGGGTGGTCTGGCTCAGCTGCGCAGGGTTCTGCGCGACATTAACCATCAGCGCGCCCTGGCTGCCGAGGGTCGGCAGGCGCTTGGAGAGCACGGTGGCGAGGCTGTAGTTGCCTTTCTCGGCTGCCAGCTTCAGGCGCTTCCAGACCTTCTCTTCGGTGAGCTGGCCATCAGCCTGCCACATGGCGAAGGTAGTGTCGCAAGCGTCGGGCTGCGGCTTGCCGACCAGCCAGAGCTTCTCGGCGGTGGCATAACCCTCGGCCTTGTTGCCGTGGCCGAGCTGGTACTGGCCGTAGAGGCAGTCCAGCTCGGTGAAGTTCATCTTCGGATCGTAGTAGCGGACGAAGGTGCTCCAGTCGCCCCGATCGGCCAGTTGGCGCATCCAGCGCAGCTTCAGCCAGTTGATCTGCGGCAGGTCGCCGTGCTGCTCGATGAAGCGCTCGATCTCGGCGTTGCTGGCGCTTTTCAGACGGTTGGTCAGCTCGTCATAGGCCAGGTACGGCTGCAGCGGATAATCGGCCAGTGCCGACTGGTAGCGGAAATACGGGCCGCTGTCATTGCGCGCCAGTGCCTTCTGCGCCTCGTCGTACATCTGGCGCTGCTGGGGCAGGGACGCTGCGTTGGCTGTCGAAGCGGACAGGCTGAGGATCAGGCAGGAGAACAGTGAGAAAAGGCGACCGCGCATGGCTCTTCCGGGAAGATGATCGGTGGGCGCTGGATGGCGCGCGCCCGCTGCCCCGTAGCTTAGCCTGTTGCGCGAGGGCGGCGAAAGCGCCACCACGGATGCATCGCGCAAAGGCAGACGCCTGTCTCGCCGCGCGAGTTTGTGCGCGACCCTCTGACTTTTCCGCGCTTTCCCTTAAACTGCGCGCCCTGTTTGTGGAGATACCCAATGACCCTGCTCAAGTTCACCGACGTGTCCCTCGCCTTTGGCACCACTCCGCTGCTGGATAAGGTGTCCTGGCAGATCGCCCGGGGTGAGCGGGTGTGCGTCATTGGCCGCAACGGTACCGGCAAGTCGAGCATGCTCAAGCTGGTCAAGGGCGAGCAGAAGCCCGACGACGGCGACATCTGGCGCGCCCCGGCGCTGAAGATCGGTGAGCTGCCGCAGGAGCTGCCGCGAGCCGATGACCGTACCGTCTACGACGTGGTCGCTGAAGGACTGGCTGAAGTGGGCGAGCTGCTGGCGCGCTATCACCACCTGAGCATGCACATCGAGAACGAGGACGACCTGAACAAGCTGGCGCG
Source organism: Pseudomonas multiresinivorans (assembly GCF_012971725.1). Taxonomy (NCBI): domain Bacteria; kingdom Pseudomonadati; phylum Pseudomonadota; class Gammaproteobacteria; order Pseudomonadales; family Pseudomonadaceae; genus Pseudomonas; species Pseudomonas multiresinivorans. The sequence goes on along the minus strand of NZ_CP048833.1, from coordinate 4,491,532 downwards.
CGTCCAGCAGGAGCTGGAGGCTCGCGACGGCTGGCGCCTGGGGCAACTGGTGGACACCACCCTGACGCGCCTGCAACTGCCGGCCGACAAGACCCTCGCCGAGCTCTCCGGTGGCTGGCGCCGTCGCGTGCTGCTGGCCCAGGCGCTGGTGGCCGAGCCCGATCTGCTGCTGCTGGACGAGCCGACCAACCACCTGGACATCGGTGCCATCGCCTGGCTGGAAAATGCCCTGGCCGACTTCCCCGGCGCCGTGCTGTTCATCACCCACGACCGTGCCTTCCTGCAGGCCGTGGCCACCCGCATCCTCGAACTGGATCGCGGCCACCTGATCGACTGGAACGGCGACTACGCCAGCTTCCTCGTGCATAAAGAGCAGGAGTTGGCCGCGGAAGAGGCCGCCAATGCGCTGTTCGACAAGCGCCTGGCCCAGGAGGAAGTGTGGATTCGCCAGGGCATCAAGGCCCGTCGTACCCGTAACGAAGGCCGTGTGCGAGCGCTGAAGGCGATGCGCAACGAGCGTGCCGATCGCCGTGAGCGCCAGGGCAAGGCCAGTTTCCAGCTGGAGACTGCGGAGAAGTCCGGCAAGCAGGTCATCGTTGTCGAGAACGCCGGCTTCGCTCACCCGGGCGGCCCGGCGCTGATTCGTGATTTCTCCCTGGTGCTGCAGCGCGGCGACCGCATCGGCCTGCTGGGCGCCAACGGCACCGGCAAGACCACCCTGCTCAAGCTGCTGCTGGGCGACCTGCAGCCGACTTCCGGCAGCGTCAAGGAAGGCACCCGACTGGAAGTGGCTTATTTCGACCAGTTGCGTCACCAGCTGGAGCCGGAAAAGACCGTCATCGACAACATTGCCGAAGGTCGCGAATTCATCACGATCAACGGGCAGAATCGCCACGTCCTCAGCTACCTGGGCGACTTCCTGTTCTCCCCGCAGCGCGCCCGTACCCCGGTGAAGGCGCTCTCGGGTGGCGAGCGGGCACGCCTGTTGCTGGCGAAGCTGTTCAGCAAGCCGGCCAACCTGCTGGTGCTGGACGAACCGACCAACGACCTGGACGTGGAAACCCTGGAGCTGCTCGAAGAAGTACTGCTGACCTTCGACGGCACCGTGCTGATGGTCAGCCACGACCGGGCCTTCCTCGACAACGTGGTCACCAGCACCCTGGTGTTCGAAGGCGAAGGTCGCGTGCGCGAATTCGTCGGCGGCTACCAGGACTGGCTGCGCCAGGGCGGCTCGCCCAAGTTGCTCGGCGTAGGTGAAGAGAAGGGTGACAAGCCCGCTGCTGCCCCCGTTGCCGAGCAGCCGGTGGTTGCCAGTGCGTCGGTGGAAGCCGCGCCAAAGAAGAAACTGAGCTACAAGCTGCAGCGCGAACTGGAAGCCATTCCCGGGCAGATCGAGGCCCTGGAGGCGGAAATGGCCGCGCTGCAGGAAGAAACCGCGTCACCGGACTTCTACCAGCGCCCGCAGGACGAAGCCCAGGCCGCTCTCGCGCGCCTCGGTACCCTGCAGGAAGATCTGGACCGGCTGATCGAGCGCTGGGCTGAACTGGAAGAGTGATCCGTTCGGTCTGGCGATGTGCCCGTGCGTATCGCTGATCAAAGACTGTTAGGGATGGCCGAATGGCAATCGAGTACCGCATCACCCTGGATGATGAGCACGAGTTCAGTTACCGCATAGAGCTGGAGCGCCAGTACGAGCCGCAGATAGCCGCCCAGACGCCACGCTGGACGCGCCTGGAGAACAACCGCTGCAGCAACTGCCCGCTGAACCCGGCGCAGCACAGCCATTGCCCGGCGGCGGTGGACCTGCACCGAGTGATCGAGGACTTCCGTGGTTTGCCGGCCTTCAAGAAGGTTTCGGTGCAGGTCCGCACACCGGAGCGCGAGTACATCAAGCACGCGGGGTTGGAAGAGGGGCTGCGCGCACTGCTTGGCGTGATCATGGCCACCAGCGCCTGCCCGCTGCTGGGCCGGCTCAAGCCGATGGCGCAGCAGCACTTGCCGTTCGCCAGTAACCAGGAGTTCATCCTGCGCGCGGTGTCGCTGTACCTGATGCGGCAGTACTTCAACTTCCGTGAAGGGCGGCATGCGGACTGGGAACTGAAGGGGTTGGTGAAACAGTTCCAGCAGCTGCAGCTGGTGAACCAGGCGTTCTGGCAGCGGATTCACGAGACCTGCGAGGGCGACTCGAACCTGAAAGCTTTCCTCAGCTTCTTCTCCATGGCGTCGAGCATGAGTTATTCGCTGGAGGCGCAGTTGCAGAAGGTGCGCCCGCTGCTGATGAGCGGGGATATGCTCGGCGCCTGAAACGAAGCGGGCCCCGCAGGGCCCACTGTTTCACTCGAGTTGGCTCAGCTGGTTTTCTGCAGGCGTACGGCGAGAACGTCGCAAGGTGCGCCGTGCAGCACATCGTTGGCGGTGGAACCCAGCAGCAGGGCGAGGCCGTGGCGGCCATGGCTACCGACGACGATCAGGTCACAGTCCTGCTCATCGGCGAGGCGGTGGATTTCCTGGCGCGGCTGGCCGTAGACCAGGTGGCACTGGGAGCTGGTGATTTCGGCGTAGGTAAGGGTGAACTGGTGCAGGCGTTCCTTGGCCTGGTCGAACTGCTGCTGTTGCAGCATCGACAGGTCCATCGGCACGTCACCACCGAAGGCCATGGCCATGGGCTCGACCACATGCACCGCCGAGAGCCGGGCATCGTTTGCCTTGGCCAGCGCGACCGCCCGCTTCATCACCGGATCGCATTCTTCGGTAAGGTCGACGGCGACCAGAATGTGTTGGTAGGGCATGAGCGTCTCCTCCGGGGGACTCGATAATTATCAGTATGGCCCTAAAGGCCGTGCTTGACCTGTTTGACCGGTATAACCGATATGACCACATGGATGGTAATTCTTCTTATCGCATTGGTGCTCAGCCCCCTGACCTGGCTGATTCCCTCGCGCGGCCAGCGCGGGCAGATGGACCTTCGCCTGCAGGCGCGGCGCCTGGGCCTGGCCATGCAGATGGCGCAGCAGGAGTGGCCGCACTGGCTGGAACGGCAGCCACCGCGCCAGTGCGCTCAGTACCACCGCGCGCGCGGCAGGAACCGCGATGTCTGGTGCTACTGGCAGAGCGAGCCGGGCGTCTGGCTGGACCGCTGGCGCGAGGCGAGCGCCCCCGCCGAGCTGGCCCAGGCGCTCGCCAGCCTGCCGAAGGACGTCTACATGGTCGAGGCGACGCCCCAGTTCCTCGCGCTGTACTGGGGCGAGCGGGGCGACAGCAGCGACCTCGAGCGAGTCGCTGCCTTCCTTAAGCAGCAAGCCTGAAGCCCTCGAGCAGCATCCCTGAAGCGATCAGCTCTGCTGCGCGGCATAGAGGCCTGAGACTTTCTCCAGGTCTTCGATGATGCGGTCGGAGTACTTGTTGATCAGGAAAGGCACGCTGTTCTGGTTGTAGTTCTGCAGCGATTTCTCGATGTAGCGCCACTTGATCGCCACGCCGCGCAGCTCCTGGCCGATCTCAGGCGTGGTCTGCGGCGCCTGTTGCAGTTTCACCAGGTTGATCGCGAAGCGGTTGGCCAGGTCGTCCAGCGGACGCTCTTCGCCGCCGCCGAAGAAGCTGGCGCCTACCGAAGCATTGCGCGAGGCGTAGTCCACCGCGATGTCCTGCATCAGCAGGCTCTGCTCGCGGGTCTGCTGGGTCAGCGGCGGGACCTTGCTGCCGCTTTCTTCCTGGATCTTCGCGTAGAGCTGCTCGGCGGTGTCCAGCAGCTTGCGGTTCTGTGCGGCGAGGTCGGCCACCGGTTGCAGGTCGGTGTAGCCGCTCTTGTCCAGTGCACCGGTGAGGGTGTGCAACTGAGTCGCGTAGGCTTTCCATTCATCCTGCAACTCGCTACTGAGCTTCTTCGATTCGTTGCCGGGCATTTCTCCCAGCTTGCCCAGGGCGTCGGTCGCGGTCTGCGCCGAGGCCTCGACCATCTTGGCGTACTTCTGGTCGCCTTCCATCGCGTTGAACATGAAAAAATCACCGAGGCTGCGCTGGGCGGCCAGGCGCGTCTGGTGGACGTTGAGCAGGTCGCTGGCGGTGTCGGCGGCAGCGATGAGGGGCAGGGCGGTGAGCGCGAGCGCGGACAGCAGACGCACGAGCGGACGGCTGGACATCGTTCCAACTCCTTGGAGCCATGGGCTTCTTGTTGTTTTGTTTTGCACAGGTTCCAGGCGTCCGCCAGCGTTGGCAGGAGGCAGATCGCCATTGCGCCCGACTCTAGCGCGGGCCATGGGGTTTGAACAGTGGCTGTCGGGACGGTGGTGCCAGGTAGCAATTGTCATGATAGGCGTGATGAATGGGGTGTCAGGACTGCGCTGAATGCTCCGGCCCAGACGCCCCGGCCGCTTTGCGACTGTTGCGTCTCGCTGATTGACAAGCCTTGGCTTTTCCTAGAAGGTGGGCGCACCCAAATCAAACGGGCGTATGAATCGAGCGTTTGCCCCGTGCAGTGACTTGATCAGAACGCCCCGGCTATCGCGTTGGCGGGTGTGCCGCAAGCTTTGGGACTATCCTCGGCGACTGCCGGGCCGTCCCGATACACGGTGTCCGACGTGTGATTTCAAGCTTCCCTAGCGTGGAGATCAGTTGATGATTTACCAAGGTAAAGCCATCACGGTTAAGGCTCTTGAGAGCGGCATCGTCGAACTGAATTTCGACCTCAAGGGCGAGTCCGTCAACAAGTTCAACCGACTCACCCTGAATGAACTGCGCCAAGCAGTCGATACCATCAAGGCCGATGCGTCCGTCAAGGGCGTGATCGTGACCAGCGGCAAAGGCGTGTTCATCGTCGGCGCCGACATCACCGAGTTCGTCGACAACTTCAAGCTGCCTGACGAAGAGCTGCTGGCCGGCAACCTCGAAGCCAACAAGATCTTCAGTGACTTCGAAGACCTGAATGTTCCGACCGTAGCCGCGATCAACGGCATCGCCCTGGGCGGCGGTCTGGAAATGTGCCTGGCTGCCGACTTCCGTGTCATGAGCGCCACCGCCAAGGTCGGCCTGCCGGAAGTGAAGCTGGGTATCTACCCGGGCTTCGGCGGTACCGTTCGCCTGCCGCGCATCATCGGCTGCGACAACGCGGTCGAGTGGATTGCCTCGGGCAAGGAAAACAAGGCTGAAGACGCGCTGAAAGTCGGCGCCGTCGATGCCGTCGTGGCTCCCGAGCAGCTGCAAGCCGCCGCTCTGGACCTGGTCAAGCGCGCCATCGCCGGCGAGCTGGACCACAAGGCCCGCCGTCAGCCGAAGCTGGAAAAGCTCAAGCTGAACGCCATCGAGCAGATGATGGCCTTCGAGACCGCCAAGGGCTTCGTTGCTGGCCAGGCCGGCCCGAACTACCCGGCTCCGGTCGAAGCGATCAAGTCGATCCAGAAAGCCGCCAACTTCGGTCGTGACAAAGCGCTCGAAATCGAAGCCCAGGGCTTCGTGAAGCTGGCCAAGACTTCGGTTGCGCAGAGCCTGATCGGCCTGTTCCTGAACGACCAGGACCTGAAGAAGAAGGCCAAGCAGTACGACGAGATCGCCAAGGACGTGAAACTGGCCGCCGTACTCGGCGCCGGCATCATGGGTGGCGGCATCGCCTACCAGTCCGCTTCCAAGGGCACTCCGATCCTGATGAAGGATATCCGCGAAGAGGGTATCCAGATGGGTCTGAACGAGGCCTCGAAGCTGCTCGGCAAGCGCGTCGAAAAAGGCCGTATGACCCCGGCCAAGATGGCCGAGGCCCTGAACGCCATTCGCCCGACCATGTCCTACGGCGACTTCGGCAACGTCGACATCGTCGTCGAAGCTGTGGTCGAGAATCCGAAGGTCAAGCAGATCGTTCTGGCTGAAGTTGAAGGCGTGGTGAAGGATGATGCGATCCTCGCGTCGAACACCTCCACCATCTCCATCAACCTGCTGGCCAAGGCGCTCAAGCGTCCGGAAAACTTCGTCGGCATGCACTTCTTCAACCCGGTGCACATGATGCCCCTGGTCGAAGTCATCCGTGGCGAGAAGTCCAGCGACGTCGCTGTCGCCACCACCGTGGCCTACGCCAAGAAGATGGGCAAGAACCCCATCGTGGTGAATGACTGCCCCGGCTTCCTGGTCAACCGCGTGCTGTTCCCGTACTTCGGCGGCTTCTCCAAGCTGCTGGGCTTCGGTGTGGACTTCGTACGTATCGACAAGATCATGGAGAAGTTCGGCTGGCCCATGGGCCCGGCTTACCTGTCCGACGTGGTCGGCATCGACACCGGCCACCACGGCCGTGACGTGATGGCTGAAGGCTTCCCGGACCGCATGGCCGTGGAAGGCAAGACTGCCGTCGACGTGATGTACGACGCCAACCGCCTGGGCCAGAAGAACGGCAAGGGCTTCTACGCCTACGAGACCGACAAGCGCGGCAAGCCGAAGAAAGTCACCGACCCGCAGGCTTATGAGCTGCTGAAGTCCATCGTCACCGAACAGCGTGAGCTGAGCGACGAGGACATCATCAACTACATGATGATCCCGCTGTGCCTGGAAACCGTGCGCTGCCTGGAAGACGGCATCGTCGAGACCGCTGCCGAGGCCGACATGGGCCTGATCTACGGCATCGGCTTCCCTCCCTTCCGGGGCGGTGCCCTGCGTTACATCGACTCCATCGGTGTGGCCGAATTCGTCGCACTGGCCGACAAGTACGCCGACCTGGGTGCGCTGTACCACCCGACCGCGAAGCTGCGTGAAATGGCCAAGAACGGCCAGAAGTTCTTCGGTTGAGTGCGCAACGAATAGAGCGAGAGTGAATTTATGAGCCTGAATCCGAGAGACGCCGTCATTGTCGACTTCGGCCGCACCCCGATGGGCCGTTCGAAGGGTGGCATGCACCGCAATACCCGCGCGGAGAACATGTCCGCGCACCTGATCAGCAAGCTCCTGGAGCGCAACCCGAAGATCGACCCGGCGGAAGTCGAGGACGTGATCTGGGGCTGCGTGAACCAGACCCTGGAGCAGGGCTGGAACATCGCGCGCATGGCGTCGCTGATGACCCAGATCCCGCACACCAGCGCCGGCCAGACCGTCAGCCGCCTGTGCGGCTCGTCCATGAGCGCCCTGCACACTGCCGTGCAGGCGATCCAGACCGGCAACGGTGACGTCTTCGTCATCGGCGGCGTGGAGCACATGGGCCACGTCGGCATGATGCACGGCGTCGATCCGAACCCGCACATGTCCCTGTACGCCGCCAAGGCGTCGGGCATGATGGGCCTGACCGCCGAGATGCTGGGCAAGATGCACGGCATCACCCGCGAGGCGCAGGACAAGTTCGGCGTGCGTTCGCACCAACTGGCCTGGAAAGCGACCCAGGAAGGCAAGTTCAAAGACGAAATCATCCCGATGGAAGGCTACGACGAGAACGGCTTCCTGAAGATCTTCGACTTCGACGAAACCATCCGTCCGGAAACCACCCTGGAAAGCCTGGCCGCCCTGAAACCGGCGTTCAACCCCAAAGGCGGTACCGTGACTGCGGGTACTTCCTCGCAGATCACCGACGGCGCTTCCTGCATGATCGTCATGAGCGCCCAGCGCGCCCAGGACCTGGGTGTGCAGCCGATGGCCGTGGTTCGTGCCATGGCCGTGGCGGGCGTTGATCCGGCGATCATGGGCTACGGTCCGGTTCCGTCGACCAACAAGGCGCTCAAGCGCGCCGGCCTGACCATCAACGATATCGACTTCTTCGAGCTCAACGAAGCCTTCGCCGCACAGGCCCTGCCGGTGCTGAAGGACCTCAAGGTGCTCGACAAGATGGACGAGAAGGTCAACCTGCACGGCGGCGCCATCGCCCTGGGTCACCCGTTCGGCTGCTCCGGTGCGCGTATCTCCGGCACCCTGCTGAACGTGATGAAGCAGAACGGCGGTACTCTGGGCGTGTCCACCATGTGTGTGGGCCTCGGTCAGGGCATCACCACCGTCTTCGAACGCGTCTAAGCTTTCGCGGATGGACGAGCCGGGGCCTTGTGCCCCGGCTTTCGTTTTTGTCGGGTGGGGATTGCCCGGCAGCCGCGCAATCAGCACAATCGCCGCCTTTTGGCCGGCGGAGGGAGAACCGACATGCACTTGCAGCCCGGATTGTATCGACACTACAAGGGACAGCAGTACCGCGTGCTCGGCGTCGCCCGGCATTCGGAGACCGAGGAAGACCTGGTGATCTACCAGGCGCTTTATGGCGAATTCGGCCTCTGGGTGCGCCCGCTGAGCATGTTCACCGAGGCGGTGGAAGTGAATGGCGAGAAGGTTCCGCGATTCGCTCTGATCAGCGCCGAAGACGATCCGTTGGGTCTTCAGACCGGCCCGTCCGGCGAAACCCAAGCTTGACCTTGGCGCGACCGCCACTATATATAGCGGTGCCGCTCCAAGCGCCTCCCTCCTTGTAAATTCATCTTTTCGACGCAGGAATCTTCCGATCCATGGGTAAATCGCTGGTCATCGTGGAATCACCGGCCAAGGCCAAGACCATCAACAAGTACCTGGGCAACCAGTACGTGGTGAAGTCGAGCATCGGCCACATCCGCGACCTGCCCACCAGCGGCTCGTCCGCGTCGAAGGAGCCTGCGGCGAAAGCGCGCAAGACCGCTTCCGAAGCGCCGGCCCTGTCGCCGAAGGAGAAGGCCAAGCGCCAGCTCGTCACCCGCATGGGTGTCGACCCGGAGCACGGCTGGAAGGCCAAGTACGAGATCCTGCCCGGCAAGGAAAAGGTGATCGAGGAACTGCGCCGCCTGGCCAAGGACGCCGACACCATCTATCTCGCAACTGACTTGGACCGCGAAGGGGAGGCCATTGCCTGGCACCTGCGCGAGGCTATCGGCGGCGACGACTCGCGCTACAAGCGCGTGGTCTTCAACGAAATCACCAAGAAAGCCATTCAAGAGGCCTTCTCCCAGCCCGGCGAGCTGGATATCAATCGCGTGAATGCCCAGCAGGCGCGCCGCTTCCTAGATCGGGTGGTGGGCTACATGGTCTCGCCGCTGCTGTGGGCCAAGATCGCCCGCGGCCTGTCGGCCGGCCGCGTGCAGTCGGTGGCGGTGAAGCTGGTAGTCGAGCGTGAGCGCGAGATCCGCGCCTTCGTCCCGGAAGAGTACTGGGAAGTCCATGCCGACCTCGGCACGCCGAAGAACGACAAGGTCCGCTTCGAAGTGGTGCGCGAGAAGGGCGAAGCCTTCAAGCCGCTCAATGAAGCGCAGGCCATGGCCGCCCTGGAGAAGCTCAAGGCTTCCAGCTACAGCATCGCCAAGCGCGAGGACAAGCCGACCTCCAGCAAGCCCTCGGCCCCGTTCATCACTTCCACCCTGCAGCAGGCCGCGAGCAATCGCCTGGGCTTTGGTGTGAAGAAGACCATGATGATGGCCCAGCGTCTCTACGAAGCCGGCTACATCACCTATATGCGTACCGACTCGACCAACCTGTCGGCCGACGCCATCGACATGGTGCGCGGCTTCATCGACAGCGAGTTCGGCAAGAAATACCTGCCGGCAAAGCCGAATTTCTATTCCAGCAAGGAAGGTGCCCAGGAAGCGCACGAAGCGATTCGTCCTTCCGACGTCAACCTGCGTCCGACCCAGTTGTCGGGCATGGAGCGGGACGCCGAGCGCCTTTACGACCTGATCTGGCGCCAGTTCGTGGCCTGCCAGATGCCGCCGGCCGAGTACCTGTCCACCACTGTCAGCGTGGCAGCCGGTGACTTCGAGCTGCGTGCCAAGGGCCGCATCCTCAAGTTCGATGGCTACACCAAGGTTCTGCCGCAGCAGAGCAAGCCGGGCGAGGACGATGTTCTGCCGGTCATGACCCAAGGTGACGCGATGAAGCTGCTCAAGCTCGATCCGAGCCAGCACTTCACCAAGCCGCCGGCGCGCTTCTCCGAAGCCAGCCTGGTCAAGGAGCTGGAAAAGCGCGGCATCGGCCGCCCGTCCACCTACGCGGCGATCATCTCCACCATCCAGGAGCGGGGCTACGTCACCACCCACAACCGCCGCTTCTACGCGGAAAAGATGGGCGACATCGTCACCGACCGCCTCAACGAGAGCTTCTCCAACCTGATGGACTACGGCTTCACCGCCGGCATGGAAGAGAACCTCGATGACGTGGCCCAGGGCGAGCGTGACTGGAAAAATGTGCTGGACGAGTTCTACGGCGACTTCCGCAAGAAGCTCGACCTGGCCGAAGCCTCCAACGACGGCATGCGCGCCAACCAGCCGACGCTGACCGACATCCCCTGCCGCGAGTGCGGCCGGCCGATGATGATCCGTACCGCCTCCACCGGCGTGTTCCTCGGCTGCTCGGGTTACAGCCTGCCGCCGAAAGAGCGCTGCAAGGCGACCGTCAACCTGATTCCGGGCGACGAGATCGCCGCGGATGACGAGGGCGAATCCGAGTCCCGCGTGCTGCGTGGCAAACACCGTTGCCCTATCTGCAGCACCGCGATGGATGCCTACCTGGTCGACGAGAAGCGCAAGCTGCACATCTGTGGTAACAACCCCGATTGCGCCGGCTACGAGATCGAAGAGGGCCAGTACCGCATCAAGGGCTACGAAGGTCCGAGCCTCGAATGCGACAAGTGCGGCAGCGAGATGCAACTCAAGACCGGCCGCTTCGGCAAGTTCTTCGGTTGCACCAATCCGACCTGCAAGAACACCCGCAAGCTGCTGAAGAGCGGCGAGCCCGCACCGCCGAAGATGGACGCCATCCGCATGCCGGAACTCAAGTGCGAGAAGGTGGACGACATCTACGTACTGCGTGACGGCGCTTCCGGCCTGTTCCTGGCCGCCAGCCAGTTCCCGAAGAACCGCGAGACCCGTGCTCCGCTGGTGGCCGAGCTGATTCCACACAAGGAAGAGCTGGATCCGAAGTACCACTTCCTGCTCGCCGCGCCGGCAAAAGACCCGGATGGACGCCCGGCGGTGATCCGCTTCAGCCGCAAGACCAAGGAGCAGTACGTGCAGTCCGAGGTCGATGGCAAGCCCACCGGCTGGCGCGCGTTCTTCGACGGCGGCAAGTGGAAGGTCGAGGACAAGCGCTGATGGAAGGCGCGCCCCGCTGAGGTGGGGCGTGCTTATACTGCCGAAGTCGACTGCAGAGGGCCCGGTCATGGCGAACGAACTCTATACCCGCACCAACCAGAAGCTGTTCTTCGCCGGCCTTGCCCTGGAAGCCTGGCGCAGCGCCGAAACGGCGCGTGCGATGAATGCCCAGGCGCGCATTCAGGCCGAGCGCGAATCGGCGCTGTTCCATCTCTATGGTGCCGTGCTGGGCGTGGCCCATGAGATCGCCGGCTACTACCGCCTGCCCCAGGCCGGTGCGCCGCGCGTCGATATGCTGCTGAATGCCGAGGTGCTGGCCGCCGCTCCAAGCCCGGAGCTGGCCGAAATGGTCGAGCTGGCGCAATCGCCCGAAGCCTGGCTGGGTCGCCTGCTGGCCGCCTATGCTGCGCTGTTCCAGCCCCCGAGCGAGCCGAAGAAAGCCAAGGTCGATCCGACCCAGCCGCTGATCCAGGCGGTGAATGTCGACGACGAGACGCCGGACGAACTGGGTAATGAAGAGCTGGAAGCCTGGCGCAAAGCCCTGAAGGACCTGGTGCTGCGTTTCCGCGCTTCGCTCACCGAGCTCTGATTCCCGCTTCACACTGTGCTGGCCTTCTGGTCGGCCCATGCGCGCTTTGGCTAGGGCGTAGCGGATGTGGCTGTTACACTACGCGTTCTGCTGTGGAGAACTTCGCTATGCCAACCTCATTTCTGGAAATTGTCGAGCTGCCTGACGGGCGCATTGTGCTACGTCGTGCGGATGATGAGGAGGCGCTGGTGACCTTGGAGTTCTCCGCCGATGCCAAGGGCTTCCTGCAGGGCCAGCACATCGAGATCGCCAAGGCGATGTTCAATGTTGGTGTGCAGATGGCTGGTCGTCTTGCCGAAGGTGGCGACATGGGCATGGAAGACGAAGGTCCGCGCGTCCTGCACTGAGTTCTGCCGCCTCACCGCGCTCGCGGCGAGGCTTCTTGTTCAGATCATCCCAGGCGAATATTCAGGCTCTGCGCCTGGCCGGCAACGGCGGCGCGGGAAAGCTGCCTGCGCGCGTTTTCGCTGAGATTCAGCCAGCTCACCACCGTATGGCTGTTGCCCAGGCGCAGCGCTTCGCAGGCCAGTGCCTGTGCTGCGGCCTGATCGCGGGCAGGCAGCAGGAGGATGCGTTCGCGGTTCAGGCCGGCCTTGCGCAGCCAGTCCGGTGTCAGGCTGGACGGCGCGGCGATCAGTGTCAGCCAGCGGGAATCGCTTTCCTCGCTGAGTCCACGAAGCATCGGCGCCAGCAGCGTCAGGCACTGGCCGGGCAGCCCGCGCAGGGCAATCTCGCTGAAGGCGCTATCGTCGGCAACCGGCTCGTCTTCCAGTAGTTCAGGGAGCAGGGGAGCAGTACCGCTCGCCCAGAGTGCTTCCTGGAACAGCGGGAGTTGCGGCAGGTTTTGTGGCTGCGGGTACTGCATGGTTGTCTCCTGTTCAGCGACGGATCACGCCGACGCTCAAGCCTTCGATGACCAGTTCCTGTTCCTTGAGGTCCACCTCGATGGGGGCGAACTCCGGGTTCTCGGCGAGCAGCCAGACCTTGCTTCCCTCGCGCTTGAAGCGCTTCACCGTGACCTCTTCACCCAGGCGGGCGACCACGATCTGGCCGTTGCGCGCCTCGCGGGTGACATGCACGGCGAGCAGGTCGCCATCCATGATGCCGACGTCCTTCATGCTCTGGCCGCGTACACGCAGCAGGTAGTCCGCTGGAGGATTGAAGAAGGTGGGGTTGATCCGGCAGGTGTCGTCGACGTTCTGCTCGGCGAGGATCGGCGCGCCGGCAGCGACGCGGCCGATGATCGGCAATTCGTCGTCATTGGCGGCGGCCTTGGGCTCAAAGCCGGGGATGCGGATGCCGCGGGAGGCGCCCGGGGTCATCTCGATGGCGCCTTTGCGGGCGAGGGCTTTCAGGTGCTCCTCGGCGGCGTTGGGCGATTTGAAGCCGAGTTCCTGGGCGATCTCTGCGCGGGTGGGCGGGTAGCCGTTGGCTTCCAGGCAGCGTTTGATGAAGGCGAGGATCTCGGCTTGGCGCGGCGTGAGCTTCAGCATGTCCATACTCTGGCTTTTTATACAGTTGCTGGAATTATATACAGTGATGGCCGGCTGGCAATGCTTTTATTGGGCGCGGCTGTCGGTGGAACGTTCGTGCATGTAACCTTTGGACGCTGGCAAGCGTCTTGCTGTACATAAGGTCTCTCGTCGCATTGCCATGATATTGGTAACAATCCATCGCACTTTGCTTGACAATAGAAGACGCTGAAACGTATGTTTCAAACAAGTGTTTGTCAGGCGGAGTAGCCATGGCCCAGTCGGAAACCGTCGAACGCATCCTGGATGCTGCGGAACAGCTGTTCGCGGAGAAAGGCTTCGCCGAAACCTCCTTGCGTCTGATCACCAGCAAGGCGGGGGTGAACCTCGCGGCGGTGAACTATCACTTCGGCTCGAAGAAGGCGCTGATCCAGGCGGTCTTCTCGCGCTTCCTCGGCCCGTTCTGCGCCAGCCTCGAGAAGGAACTGGATCGCCGCCAGGCCAAGCCCGATGCGCCGCGTGCCACGCTGGAAGAGCTGCTCGAACTGCTCGTGATCCAGGCCATGGCCGTCAAGCCGCGCAGCGGCAATGACCTGTCCATATTCATGCGCCTGCTGGGCCTGGCGTTCAGCCAGAGCCAGGGGCACCTGCGCAAGTACCTCGAAGAGGTCTACGGCAAGGTTTTCCGTCGCTATATGCTGCTGGTGAACGAGTCCGCGCCGCGTCTGCCGCCGCTGGAGCTCTTCTGGCGCGTGCACTTCATGCTGGGTACGGCGGTGTTCAGCATGTCCGGCATCAAGGCGTTGCGCGCCATGGCCGAGAACGATTTCGGCGTGAACACTTCGATCGAGCAGGTGATGCGCCTGATGGTGCCGTTCCTGGCCGCCGGGATGCGCGCCGACAGCGGTGTCAGCGATCCTTCGCTGGCTGGCGCCCAGCTCAAGCCGCGCACCAAATCCAGCACCGCACCGGCACCCGCCAAGGTTTGATCCAGGGCCCGGCCTTGCGCTGGGCTGTATCGGCCTGATCGGCTACAGTAGCCGGCCATGGCTGATCTCGATCTTCTCCATATCTCCCTTGCTGACCAGATGCTCTACGGCTTTGCCGCGGGGCGCCTGGTCTTGCGCATGCCAGTCTCCACCGCGGCCCATGGCGCGGGGGAGCGCAACGGTTCCGGCTGTACGCCGCGCGGCTTGCACCAGATTCGCGCTCGCATTGGCGACGGGCTGCCCAAAGGTGCTGTGCTGAAAGGGCGCCGCTGGACTGGCGAGACCTGGACGGCCGAGCTTCACGAGGCGTTTCCCGGCCGCGACTGGATACTCTCGCGCATCCTCTGGCTCAGCGGCTGCGAGCCGGGGCGCAACCGGTTGGGCAAGGTCGATACCTTCCGCCGCTACATCTACCTGCACGGTACGCCGGACTGCGAGCCCATGGGCACGCCGCTGTCCCATGGCTGTGTCCGCCTGCGTAACGACGACCTGCTGGAACTCTTCCCCAGGGTTCCCCTCCATTGCTCGGCCCGAATCGAAGAAGCCGCCTGCCCCGAGTGGCGTGTGGCGCAATTGAATTGAAAGGAATGTACATGCAAGGCTCACTGATGCTCGACATCGGCGGCACCTGGCTCACCGCCGAGGACCGCCAGATCCTGCGCCAGCCGGAAGTCGGCGGCCTGATCATCTTCGCCCGCAACATCGAGTCGCCGCGCCAGGTGCGCGAGTTGATGGCCGCCATCCGCGCGGTGCGCCCCGATTTGCTGCTCGCCGTGGACCAGGAAGGTGGCCGCGTGCAGCGCCTGCGCCAGGGCTTCCTGCGCCTGCCGGCAATGCGTGCCATCGCCGATAACGCCAATGCCGAACGGCTGGCCGAGCAGTGCGGCTGGCTGATGGCGACCGAGGTGCTGGCGGTGGGGCTCGACCTGAGCTTCGCTCCGGTACTGGATCTGGACCATCAGCGCAGCGCCGTCGTCGGCAGCCGCGCCTTCGAAGGCAATCCGGAGCGTGCCGTTGCGCTGGCTGGTGCGTTCATCCGTGGTATGCGCGCCGCCGGCATGGCCTCTACCGGTAAGCACTTCCCCGGCCACGGTTGGGCGGAAGTCGATTCCCATGTGGGGATTCCCGAGGACGAGCGCACGCTGGAGCAGATCCGCGCCGTGGACCTGGTGCCGTTCCAGCGTCTTTCCGGCGAGCTGGATGCGCTGATGCCGGCCCACGTGATCTACCCGCAGGTCGATCCGAATCCGGCCGGCTTCTCCCGCCGCTGGCTGCAGGACATCCTGCGCGGCGAGCTGGGCTTCGACGGGGTGATCTTCAGTGACGACCTGTCCATGGCCGGCGCCCATGTGGTCGGCGATGCCGCCAACCGCATCGAGGCCGCGCTGACTGCCGGCTGCGACATGGGGCTGGTGTGCAATGACCGCGCCTCCGCGGAGCTGGCCCTCAGTGCCCTGCAGCGCATGAAGGTCACTGCACCGCAGCGCCTTGGGCGTATGCGTGCCAAAGCCTGGCCGGGCATCGAATACAAGCAGCTGCCGCGTTGGCAACAAGCCGTCGGCGAGCTGCGCGCCGCACAACTGATCGATTAAGGATTTGCCATGACTGTTTACGCCATCATCGGCGGCACTGGCCTGACCCAGCTGGAAGGGTTGACCCTGAAGGACGCCATCGAGCTGGATACGCCCTACGGCGCGCCCTCGGCGGCCATCCAGCGTGGTGAGTTCGCCGGTCGCGAAGTATTGTTCCTGGCTCGCCACGGACACCCGCATCGTTTCCCGCCGCACCAGGTGAACTACCGCGCCAACCTTTGGGCCCTGCAGCAGGCCGGCGCCGAGGCCATCCTCGCGGTAAACGCCGTGGGCGGCATCCATGCTGCGATGGGGAGTGGTCACCTGTGTGTGCCGCACCAGATCGTCGATTACACCTGGGGCCGTGAGCACACCTATTTTGCCGGTGACATCGACCATGTCACCCACATCGACTTCAGCCATCCCTACGACGAGCCGCTGCGCCAGAAGCTGATCGCTGCACTGCAGGCATTGGGTCATGCGTACAGCAGCCATGGTGTCTACGCGGCTACTCAGGGACCGCGCCTGGAAACCGTGGCGGAGATCGCCAAGCTGGAGCGCGACGGCTGCGACATCGTCGGCATGACCGGTATGCCCGAAGCCGCGCTGGCACGTGAGCTGGATCTGCCGTATGCCTGCCTGTCGCTGGTGGTGAACCCGGCGGCGGGCAAGTCCAGCGGCATCATCACGATGGCTGAGATCGAGCAGGCGCTGCACGAAGGCATCGGCAAGGTGCGCGAGGTGCTGGGGCGCGTGCTGGTGAGCTGAGCCAATACTGTAGGAGCGAGGGGGGCGCCTAGTTCTTGCTCGCGAACCGCTTGGCACCGCGCCTTGCGGGTTCGCGAGCAAGCTCGCTCCTACGAAGAGCAAAATAAAAAGCCCGGCAGATTGCCGGGCTTTTTCGTTATTGCGCGGGCTGGGCCGGTGGCGGGGCGTCGAAGCCACCGTCTGCCGGAGCGGCCGGCGCCGGCTGCTGCGGCGCGTCCGGGCCGGTCGGTGCCTCGTCTTCCATGCCCGGCGGCGGAGCGGAGGCCGGCTTGGCGTTGAGCGGGGTGACCTTGATCAGCATGCCCAGGCTCGGGTGGTCGAGGTAGGTCAGTACGCTGTTCTTCAGGCTGGCTTCCTGGACCATGTGCTGGCTGGCGGCGAGCAGGCCGTCCTGGCCGAACTGGTTGATCCAGAAGTCGGTCTGGGTATTCACGAAGCGTTGCTGGCTGAGCGTGACAGTACCTTCCACCGGGAAGTGGCCGTCATGTTGGGCGCCTTCGGTCAGGGAAACCTTCACCGGGTTGGCATCGATCTCCTGGCGCCAGGCCTTGTGCATCAGCACCTGGAAGCCTTCGTTCTGCTTGAGCTTGGCGACCTGAGCGTCCATCGCGGTGGGGCGCGAGCTGTCCGGGCCCGGCGGTTGCGCGCCCTTGGCCCAGTCGTCGGGCGCAGGGCGGCTGGCGAACACGGCGTCGCCGGACTGCTGGAAGAGGATCAGCTCCACCTGGTAAGGCTCGGCGAAAGCGGCTGGCGAGAGAAGCGCCAGCGACAGCAGCAAGGGTTGGAACAGGCGCATGCACAGGGTTCCTTAGTGAGTCTGTGGCGTGAGGCGCTCGAGCAGCGCTTCCAGCGTATTGAATCGTTCTTCCGGGCGCTCCATGGGCACCTGGAATTTGAAGAGGGTGGCCCCTTCGAATTTGTACCGATTGGGCTGGCTCTGGATCATCTTGATCAGCACCAGCGGGTCGACGCAGGTATCGGTGGCGAATTCTACCCGGCCTCCCTGGGGGCCGGCATCTACCTTCACGATCCCGAGCTTTTCCGCCTGCAGTTTCAGCAAAGTCAGACGGATCAGGTTCTTCGCCGGCTCCGGCAGCAGGCCGAATCGGTCGATCATTTCCACCTGCAGTTCGCGCAGGCCGTCTTCGTCGGCGGCGTTGGCGATGCGCTTGTAGAGGATCAGGCGGGCGTGGACGTCCGGCAGGTAGTCTTCCGGAATCAGCGCCGGTACGCGCAGGTTGATGTCCGGGCCGCCGCCCAGCGGCTGCTCGAGATTCGGCTGCTCACCTTTGCGGATGGCCTTCACCGCGCGTTCGAGCATTTCCATGTAGAGGGTGAAGCCCACTGCCTGGATCTGCCCGCTCTGGCCGTCGCCGAGCAGCTCGCCGGCGCCGCGGATTTCCAGGTCATGGGTGGCCAGCACGAAGCCGGCGCCCAGGTCCTGGGCGTTGGCGATGGCTTCCAGGCGCTTCTCGGCGTCCGGGGTCATCTGCTTTCGCGGCGGAGTGAGCAGGTAGGCGTAGGCCTGGTGGTGGCTGCGGCCGACGCGTCCGCGCAGCTGGTGCAACTGGGCCAGGCCGAACTTGTCGGCGCGCTCGATGAGGATGGTGTTGGCGCTCGGCACGTCGATGCCGGTCTCGATGATGGTCGAGGCCACCAGCACGTTGAAGCGCTTGTGGTAGAAGTCGCTCATCACCCTTTCCAGATCGCGTTCGTTCATCTGCCCGTGGCCGATGCCGATGCGTGCCTCAGGAACCAGCTCCGCCAGGTCGCGGGCGCACTTCTCGATGGTCTTCACTTCGTTGTGCAGGAAGTACACCTGGCCGCCGCGCAGCAGTTCGCGCAGCAGGGCTTCCTTGATCACCGACTTCTGTTCTTCCATGACGAAGGTGCGCACGGAGAGACGGCGCGCCGGCGGCGTGGCGATGATCGACAGGTCGCGCATGCCGGCGACCGCCATGTTGAGCGTGCGCGGGATCGGCGTGGCGGTGAGGGTGAGGATGTCCACCTCGCTGCGCAGCGCCTTGAGCTGCTCCTTCTGGCGCACACCGAAGCGGTGTTCCTCGTCGATGATGACCAGGCCGAGGTTCTTGAACTTCACATCGTCCTGCAGCAGCTTGTGGGTGCCGATGACGATGTCGACCTTGCCTTCTGCCAACTGCGCTATCGCGCCCTCGACTTCCTTGGCGGACTTGAAGCGGCTCATTACCTCGACCGTCACCGGCCAGTCGGCGAAGCGGTCACGGAAGCTGTTGTAGTGCTGCTGAGCGAGGAGGGTGGTGGGCACCAGCACGGCGACCTGCTTGCCGCTGTGCACTGCGACGAAGGCCGCGCGCATCGCCACTTCGGTCTTGCCGAAGCCCACGTCGCCGCAGACCAGGCGGTCCATCGGCTTCTCCGAGAGCATGTCGGCGACCACGGCTTCGATGGCGGTCTGCTGGTCCGGGGTTTCCTCGAAGGGGAAGCCGGCGGAGAAGGTGGCGTAGTCGACCTGCGGGTCCTTGAATGCGTAGCCTTTGCGCGCGGCGCGGCGGGCATAGATGTCCAGCAGTTCGGCGGCGACGTCGCGGACCTGTTCGGCGGCCTTGCGCTTGGCCTTCTGCCAGGTTTCCGAACCCAGCTTGTGCAGCGGCGCCAGGGCGTCGTCGCTGCCGGTGTAGCGGGCGATCAGGTGCAGGTTGGCCACCGGCACGTAGAGCTTGGCTTCGTCGGCGTATTGCAGGGCGAGGAATTCGGCGTTCTGGCCGTCGATCTCCAGGGTGATCAGCC
Organism: Pseudomonas multiresinivorans; assembly: GCF_012971725.1. Lineage (NCBI taxonomy): Bacteria > Pseudomonadati > Pseudomonadota > Gammaproteobacteria > Pseudomonadales > Pseudomonadaceae > Pseudomonas > Pseudomonas multiresinivorans. The sequence goes on along the minus strand of NZ_CP048833.1, from coordinate 4,472,320 downwards.
CTATGTAGCGGCCGACCCCGTGGTCGATGTGCACCACCGGTGCGCCTTCGCGCAGCTCGGTCAGGTTCTTGATGACGTTCTCGCCACCGTCGCGAGCCTTCTCGCGGCGCCGGCGCTGCATGACGCGCTGGCCGAACAGCGGGCTCTCGGCCACCAGGGCTATGCCAGGCTGGCCCTGGTCGGCGTCCAGCAGGAGGCCTTCGTCCATCGGCGCGATGGTGATCGCCAGGCGATCCTTGTGCGCCAGGAAGCCCGGCCAGCCTTCTACTTCCACTGGGCGCAGCTTCAGTCGCGCCAGCAATTCCAGCATCACTTCACGACGGCCGGCTGATTCGGCGGTGAAGAGGATGCGCCCGTCGAACTGCTCGATGAACTGGCGCAGTCGCGCCAGTGGCTCGGTGGCTTTGGCCTCGATGGCCAGTTCCGGCAGCGCCTCGGCGGGGAAGCGCTCGCGGCCGACGCCGGTCTCGATCGGCTCGGGGCTGACCACTACGCGTGGCCAGTTCTTCAGGCGGGCAAAGCAGTCTTCCACCGGCAGGAAGACTTCAGCGGGCGGCAGCAGCGGGCGCTCCGGGTCGTAGCGACGGTCTTCGTAGCGGTTGCGCACGTCGGTCCAGAACTGCTCGGCGGCGGTCTCGATGCCCGGCAGGGAGAACACCTGGGTGTCCTGCGGCAGGTAGTCGAACAGCGTCGATGTCTCGCCATCTTCGAAGAACAGCGGGATGTAGTACTCGATGCCGGCAGGTGTCAGGCCGCTGGCCAGGTCCTGGTAGATCGGGCAGCGGCGGTAGTCGACATCGAAGCGCTCGCGGAAGCGGCCGCGGAAGCCGGTCACCGCTTCCTTGCGCAGCGGGAACTCGCGCGCCGGCAGCAGGCGAATGCTCTCCACCTTGTCGATGGAGCGCTGGGTTTCCGGATCGAAGGTACGAAGCGTCTCGATTTCGTCGTCGAACAGGTCGATTCGGTAAGGCAGTTCGCTGCCCATGGGGAACAGGTCGATCAGCGCACCGCGCACGGCGAACTCGCCGTGTTCGTAGACGGTATCCACGCAGCGATAGCCGGCAGCCTCGAAGCGGCTGCGCATCTGCTCGACGTCGAGCTTCTGGCCGACGTCCAGCACCAGGCTGCTGCCCAGCAGGAACTTGGCCGGCGCCAGGCGGTGCAGGGCGGTGGTGATGGGCACCACCAGCACGCCGCGGCGCAGTTCGGGCAACTGATAAAGGGCGGCGACGCGCTGGGAAATGATGTCCTGGTGCGGCGAGAACACGTCGTACGGCAGGGTTTCCCAGTCGGGCAGCTGCAGTACCGGCAGGTCTGGCGCGAAGAAGCGCAACTCCTGCTCCAGGCGCTCGGCGCTCTGGCTGTCGGCGGTCAGCAACAGGGTGAAACGTTTGGCTGGGCCGGCCGCTTCAGCGATGGCCAGGCTCAGGGCGGCCCCGGGGAGGTTGCCCCAGGATTGTTTGCCGGCTGCGGTCGGCAATGTAGGAATGCGCAATACGGACACGGGCGTTCGTGGCTCCGGTCGAGGAATTTGACCGGCCGGATTGTAACTATCCCGATTGACGGATGTCAGTCATGCGACGGTCGCGGATTGCCGGAGAAGGTTCACACCGTCATAATGTAGCCCCTTTTTTCTTCTCCTACATGTGGAAGGTATTGCCCGTGACCCAGAAGCCCGACCAGTGTCTCGGTGAGTGGATCGATCGTGAAGCCCTCGCGGAAGCCATGATTCCGCTGATCGGCCAACTCTACCGTAACAACAACGTGGTGACCTCGATCTACGGCCGTGGCCTGATCAACCGTTCGGTGATCGCGATTCTCAAAGCGCACCGTTTCGCCCGTCACCGCCTGGCCGAAGAAGGCGGGCTGTCGGTTCACGACACTTTCCCGATCCTCAAGGCGATGAGCGAGCTCAAGCTGGGCGCCGCTTCGGTAGACCTGGGCAAGATGGTTGCCAAGTTCAAGGCCGAAGGTAACGGTCGCAGCATCGAACAGTTCACCAAGGACGAGCTGGCTGACGTGGTCGGCAAGCAGAACGGCGGCGCTCGCGAAGGCACCGACGTCGTCCTGTACGGCTTCGGTCGTATCGGCCGCCTGCTCGCACGCATCCTCATCGAGAAGACCGGTGGTGGCGACGGCCTGCGCCTGCGCGCCATCGTCGTCCGCAAGGGCGCCGAGAACGACCTGGTCAAGCGCGCCAGCCTGCTGCGTCGCGACTCCGTGCATGGCCCGTTCGATGGCACCATCACCATCGACGAAGAGCACAACACCATCACTGCCAACGGCAACCTGATCCAGGTGATCTACTCCAACGACCCGGCGTCGATCGACTACACCCAGTACGGCATCAAGAAAGCCCTGCTGGTCGACAACACCGGCAAATGGCGTGACGCGGAAGGCCTGGGCCAGCACCTGAAGTGCCCGGGTATCGATCGCGTGATCCTCACCGCTCCGGGCAAGGGCGCGCTGAAGAACGTCGTGCATGGCATCAACCATGGCGATATCACCGCTGACGACAAGATCGTTTCCGCCGCTTCCTGCACCACCAACGCCATCGTGCCGGTGCTCAAAGCCGTCAACGACCAGTACGGCATCGTCAACGGCCACGTCGAAACCGTTCACTCGTTCACCAACGACCAGAACCTGATCGACAACTTCCACAAGGGCAGCCGTCGTGGCCGCGCCGCGCCGCTGAACATGGTGATCACCGAGACTGGCGCTGCGACCGCTGCCGCCAAGGCTCTGCCGGTTCTGAAAGGCAAGCTGACCGGCAACGCCATCCGCGTTCCGACGCCGAACGTCTCCATGGCGATCCTGAACCTGAACCTGGAAAAGGCCACCAACCGCGAAGAGATCAACGAGTACCTGCGCCAGATGGCCATGCACTCGGACCTGCAGAAGCAGATCGATTTCGTCGCTTCCCAGGAAGTGGTTTCCACCGACTTCGTCGGCTCCCGCCACGCGGGCGTCGTCGATGCCGAAGCGACCATCGCCAACGACAACCGCGTCGTCCTCTACGTGTGGTACGACAACGAGTTCGGCTACAGCTGCCAGGTCGTCCGCGTGATGGAAGACATGGCTGGCGTGAACCCGCCGGCTTTCCCGCGCTGATCCAGGCGGTATAAGGGAAACGGGAGCTCTCGGGCTCCCGTTTTTCGTTACTGGCTCCACCATTCCAACGATAAAATCTGCCAACTCCTGCAACCGGAAAGACTTCAAATGGATGGACAACATCTGCACGAAGGCGAGCTGAAGCGCGGTCTGAAGAACCGCCACATCCAGCTGATCGCCCTCGGCGGCGCCATCGGTACCGGCCTGTTCCTGGGCTCGGCCGGCGTCCTGCAATCCGCCGGCCCGTCGATGATCCTCGGCTACGCCATCGGCGGCTTCATCGCCTTCCTGATCATGCGCCAGCTCGGCGAGATGATCGTCGAGGAGCCTGTCGCCGGTTCCTTCAGCCACTTCGCGCACAAGTACTGGGGCGGTTTTGCCGGCTTCATGTCGGGCTGGAACTACTGGGTGCTGTACATCCTGGTGGGCATGTCGGAGCTGACCGCAGTCGGCAAGTACATCCAGTTCTGGTGGCCGGACTTCCCGACCTGGGCGACGGCGGCGGTGTTCTTCGTGCTGATCAACGCCATCAACCTGTTCAACGTGAAGGCCTTCGGCGAGACCGAGTTCTGGTTCGCGATCATCAAGGTCGTCGCCATCATCGGCATGATCCTGCTCGGCGTCTGGCTGCTGGTCAGCGGCACCGGCGGCCCGCAGGCCTCGGTGAGCAACCTGTGGGCTCACGGCGGCTTCTTCCCCAACGGCTGGAAGGGCCTGATCATGGTCCTGGCGATCATCATGTTCTCCTTCGGGGGGCTGGAGCTGGTCGGCATTACTGCCGCCGAGGCCTCCGAGCCGAAGAAGGTAATCCCCAAGGCGATCAACCAGGTCATCTACCGCATCCTGATCTTCTACATCGGCGCCCTGGCCGTGCTGCTCTCGCTGTACCCCTGGGATGCTCTGCTGCAGAGCATCAACAGTGCCGGCGATCCCTACAGCGGCAGTCCGTTCGTGAAGGTCTTCTCGCTGCTGGGTAGCGAGTACGCTGCCAATATCCTGAACTTCGTGGTGCTCACTGCCGCGCTGTCGGTCTACAACAGCTGCGTGTACTGCAACAGCCGCATGCTCTACGGCCTGGCCGAGCAGGGCGACGCCCCGCGCGCCTTCGCCAAGGTCGACGACCGTGGTGTGCCGCTGCTGGCGATTGGCGTCTCGGCTTTCATCACCCTGGCTTGCGTGGTGGTCAACTACGTGATCCCGCACCAGGCGCTGGAGCTGCTGATGTCCCTGGTAGTCGCTGCGCTGGTGATCAACTGGGCGATGATCAGCCTGGCCCACATGAAGTTCCGCAAGGCCATGGTCGCCAAGGGCGTGCAGCCGTTCTTCCGCGCGCTGTGGTATCCCTTCGGCAACTGGCTGTGCCTGGCCTTCGTGGTGTTCATCCTGGGCATCATGTTGCAGATCCCGGGCATCGACGTGTCGGTGTACGCGATCCCGGTGTGGATCGTGCTGATGGGCGCCTGCTACTTCCTGTTCAAGCGCAAATCCCCGGCCAAGGCTGACGCCTGAACCGGTTGAGAAACGGGAGCTTCGGCTCCCGTTTTCTTTTGGTAATGCACCTTTGCCAGAGCGGAAACAGTGGCGCCGGGCGCTTGCGGTAGAATGCCCGGCGCCGCGCGCCTGGCGGCTGATGGAGAGACCCGTGTTCCGTGCAAGCCTGTTGATCGTGCTGGTTCTGTCGGCCCTGAGCGGCTGCGGGAAATCCGTCGAGCGCTTCGGCGGCCCGACCATGGGCAGCAGCTACACGGTGCAATTCGTGCCCACCGGCAAGTCTCCGGACGCGACGAAGCTCAAGACCGAGGTCGATGCCATCCTGGCGGGCCTGGACGAGCAGTTCTCCACCTACCGCGACGATTCCGTGATCTCTCGCTTCAATGCCTTGCCGGCCGGCGCCTGCATGGCCTTGCCGGCGGACATGCTCAAGCTCTGGCACTACGGCGAGCAGCTTTCCCGGCAGAGTGGCGGCGCCTTCGACCTCACCGTCGAACCGCTGATGAACCTCTGGGGCTTCGGCCCGCAGTCGCGCAGTGAGAAGGTGCCCGATGCCGCCGCGCTGGAGCGTGAACGCGCCCGTGTCGGCCACCAGCATCTGCGGCTGAATGGCGATCAGCTGTGCAAGGACGTCGATGCGCAGTTGGACTTCGACAGCATCGTCGCCGGTTATGCGGTGGATCAGGTCAGCGCTCGTCTGGCCGAGATGGGCCTGACGGATTACCTGGTGGAGATCACCGGGGAGCTCAAGGCAGTGGGCCACAAGCCCGATGGCACGCCCTGGCGCATTGCCCTGGAAGTGCCCAGCGGCGACCGCGAACGGCAGGTGGAGCGCTCGGTGGCGCTGGATGGCATCGGCCTTTCCACCTCCGGCGACTACCGCAATTATTTCGAAGAGGGCGGACAGCGCTATTCGCACACCTTCGACCCGCGCACCGGCGCGCCGGTCAGGCATGCCCTGGCGGCGGTGACGGTGGCGGAAGCGCAGGCCCTGCGCGCCGATGGCCTGTCGACCCTGCTGATGGTACTGGGGCCGGAGGAGGGCTATACCTTTGCCGAGCGCAATGGGCTCGCCGCGTTCTTCATCGTGCGCCAGGGCAAGGGCTTCGTGACCCGAGCGACGACGCGCTTCGAAGCGCTGTTCCCGTCGCCTGAATGAAAGCTTCGGCGGGCATGATGGCGGCCCGCAGTCTGGTCAAGGCATGTAGTGACGGCAAAATTCGCCTACCTGCCGACCAACCGCTAATGTGCAGCCTTTTGCCGCAGGGCTAAGCTGCGCCAATGATTTCGATCCGCCTCGGCGCATGTGGTGCCGGGGCTTCGCCGGGAGCGCCAAGCGGGCGTCCCGGCCTGTTCTGAAGGAGTACGCATGGCTGTCTACAACTACGACGTGGTGATTCTCGGCACGGGCCCGGCAGGCGAGGGGGCGGCAATGAACGCCTCCAAGTACGGGCGCAAGCTGGCGGTGGTGGACAGCCGTCGCGTGGTCGGCGGCAACTGCACGCACCTGGGCACCATCCCGTCCAAGGCACTGCGTCACTCGGTGAAGCAGATCATCGAGTTCAACACCAACCCGATGTTCCGCCAGATCGGCGAGCCGCGCTGGTTCTCCTTCCCGGACGTGCTGAAAAGCGCCGAGCGGGTGATATCCAAGCAGGTGTCCTCGCGCACCGGCTACTACGCGCGCAACCGCATCGACATGTTCAATGGCACCGCCAGCTTCGTCGATGAACGCACCGTCGAAGTCGTCACCCCCAGCGGCGCCGTGGAGCGCCTGGTGGCCGACCAGTTCGTCATCGCCACCGGCTCGCGCCCGTATCGCCCGTCGGACATCAACTTCAACCACCCGCGCGTCTACGACAGTGACACCATCCTGTCCCTGAGCCATACCCCGCGCCGCCTGATCATCTACGGAGCCGGCGTGATCGGCTGCGAGTACGCCTCGATCTTCAGCGGCCTGGGCGTGCTGGTGGATCTGATCGACACCCGCGACCAGTTGCTGAGCTTCCTCGACGACGAAATCTCCGATGCGCTGAGCTATCATCTGCGCAACAACAACGTGCTGATCCGTCACAACGAGGATTACGAACGCGTGGAAGGCCTGGACAACGGGGTGATCCTGCACCTGAAGTCCGGCAAGAAGATCAAGGCCGACGCCCTGCTGTGGTGCAACGGCCGTACCGGCAACACCGATCGCCTGGGTCTGGAGAACATCGGCATCAAGGTCAACAGCCGCGGCCAGATCGAGACGGACGAGAACTACCGTACCTCGGTGTCGAACATCTATGCCGCGGGCGACGTGATCGGCTGGCCGAGCCTGGCCAGCGCCGCCTACGACCAGGGCCGCTCGGCCGCCGGCAACATCGTCGAGCACGATGGCTGGCGCTTCGTGAACGACGTGCCGACCGGCATCTACACCATTCCGGAGATCAGCTCCATCGGCAAGAACGAGCAGGAGCTGACGGTTGCGAAGATTCCCTACGAGGTAGGCAAGGCCTTCTTCAAGGGCATGGCCCGCGCGCAGATCTCCAACGAGCCGGTGGGCATGCTGAAGATCCTGTTCCACCGCGAGACGCTGGAAATCCTCGGCGTGCATTGCTTCGGCGACCAAGCCTCGGAGATCGTCCACATCGGCCAGGCGATCATGAACCAGCCGGGCGAGCTGAACACCCTGAAGTACTTCGTCAACACCACCTTCAACTATCCGACCATGGCCGAAGCCTATCGCGTAGCGGCGTTCGACGGCCTGAACCGGATTTTTTGAAATACCCCGGCCGGCGGCCTGAGCCGGTCGGGGGGAACCTGCTCAGCGATTCCCGATCGTGGCAGTGGCCAAACCGGGAAAGTCTGTGATCAGGCTATCCACGCCAAAATCGGCGAGCCGGCGCATCAGGGCCGGCTCGTTGACCGTCCAGACCGACACATGCAGCCCCTGCTTCTGCGCTTTCAGCAGGCGCTCCGGGGTGCACAGCATCCAGTTCAGCGCCAGCAGATCGCAGCCGTAGTGCGCGGCGACCTTCAGTGGGTCGAGCCAGGCGTATTCGGCCACCAGTCCGCGTGACAGGTCCGGCGCCAGTTCCTCCAGCGCGCGCAGCACCGTGCGCGAGCTCGATGTCACGGTAATCCGGTCGCGCAGACCGAAACGGCCCACCAACTGGTGGATCGCTTGTACCGTGCGGCTGGCACGATCCTTCGACGCGCTTTTGACTTCCAGCTGCCAGTGTTCGAACTCGCAACGCTCGAACAACTCCGCCAGGCGCGGGATAGGGCAGGGGCGCAACCAGCCGGGGCCACCTTCGCGAGCGTCCATGGTCACCAGGTCATCCGCCAGTTGCTCGGAGACCTTGCCGCGGCGACCGGTAGTGCGCTTGAGCGTCGGGTCGTGGATGACCATCAGCTCGCCGTCGCGGGACAGGTGCAGGTCCAGCTCGCAACGCTTCACGCCATGTTCCAGGCAGTGCAGGAAGCTGTTCAGGGTGTTTTCCGGTGCTTCGCCTTTGGCGCCGCGATGGCCATAGATCAGAGTCACTGGGGCTCCTTGGGAGTCGGTGAAAGGTCCTTGAGGTACTGGGAGCGGTGCTGGCGGACGGCATCGACCACCACCCCGCTCTCGAAATAGACGCTGAATTCGCGGTAGTCCCAGCGGGTGATCGGTGGCTTACCTACCGCCGGGTGTTCCTCGTCCGGCAGGCCGAAGCGCTCCAGCACGGCCTTCTGGCTCTCGCCGCGGGTCGGCAGCACGATATGCGGATCGCCCTGGTCGCCCACGGGTATCTCGATAGTATCGGCCAGCAGTGGCAGCGGGGTGACAAGGCTCAACAGGAGCAGCAGGTGGCGCAAGCAGATGCGTTTGTTCATTCTTCGCGGGCCTTGGCCTGCCGGCGCTCCAGTGCCTGGCGCTGGAGGATGTGACGGGCCAGCAACTGGCGCGGGGCGTCGCCGAGCATCTCGAATTCGGTGCCGATTTCGTAGTCGCCCTCGGCCTGCTGTTGGCAATGAGTGACCTTGGCGCGCAATAGCAGGCCCAGGCCGTGGGGCAGCAGGACGATCTTCAGCGCCAGGTCCTGGCCGACCGGGAGCGGCTGGGCGTCGCGGAAATTGATTCCGCCTTCGGACAGTGTCACCTTGCGCGCCGGGCCGATCTCGCTGAGCAGGCTCTGGGTGAGCGCCTGGGCGATCAGGTCGATGCGCTTGTTCATCACCTTGAGGTAGCTGGCCAGGGGGCGGTCGCGTTCGTGAATATGCCGCAGCAGGTGCTGTGACTCGAAGTCGGCCAGGTGCAGGTCGCTGAGCAGATTGAACAGCGCGGAATCATCCTGAAGCACTTCTTGCGACTGGATTTCGTCCTCGCGCAGCGGGCGAAATTCCAATGCGAGCGTATCTTCAATACGATAGTATTCGCGGCGGTTATCCGCGTCTGGAGTGGACATGGCGAACCCACGGCGGCAGTGATGGTCTGAGTGTAAAGCCGCCTGCCCGGCCTCGCCACACGGAAGTCGCACGCCAGAAGGATCTGACGCTCGACGCACTCTTCATCTTCTCAATCGGCCCCTCATGTTCAGACCACTTTCCGTCTACATCGGAACGCGCTACACACGCGCCAAACGCCGCAGCCACTTCGTTTCCTTCATTTCGCTCACCTCGATGATCGGACTCGCGCTGGGCGTGGTGGTGATGATCGTGGTTCTGTCCGTGATGAACGGTTTCGACCATGAGATGCGTACCCGCGTGCTGGGCATGGTGCCCCACGCCACGGTCGAGTCCTACCAGCCGATTTCCGACTGGCAAGGCATCGCCGGGCAGATCAAGACGCAGCACCCCAACGTGCTGGAAGTCGCGCCCTTCATCCAGATGCAGGGCCTGCTCAGCGCCGGCGGCACAGTACAGAAGGTGCTGATCAACGCCGTCGACCCGAACGAGGAGAGCAAGGTCTCGATCATCGACCAGTTCTTCCAGGAAGGTTCGCTGCAGAGCCTCAAGCCCGGCGAGTTCGGCATCCTGATCGGCGACAAGGCGGCGAAGAACCTCGGGGTGAAGCTGGGCGACAAAGTCACCTTCATCGCTCCGGAAGTCTCGGTCACGCCGGCGGGCATGTTCCCGCGCATGAAGCGCTTCACCGTGGTCGGCACCTTCCACGTCGGCGCCGGCGAGCTGGACGGCTACGTCGCCATGGTCCACATCGACGACGCCGCGCGCATGCGCCGCCTCAAGGAAGGCCAGGTCGAAGGCCTGCGCCTGAAGCTCGACGACCTGTTCCAGGCACCGCGCACCGCCTGGGAAATCGCCCGCACCCTGAAGGGCAACGACTACTTCGCCCGCGACTGGACCCGCAGCCACGGCAACCTGTACCAGGCGATCCGCATGGAGAAATCCATGATCGGCCTGCTGTTGCTGCTGATCGTCGCGGTCGCCGCGTTCAACATCATTTCCACCCTGGTCATGGTTGTCACCGACAAGAAGGCCGACATCGCCATCCTGCGCACCCTGGGCGCCACGCCGGGGCAGATCATGGCGACCTTCATGGTCCAGGGCACGGTGATCGGCGTCATCGGCACCTTCATCGGCGGCGTGCTGGGCATCCTCGCGGCGCTCAACGTCAGCTCGGCCATCGCCCTGCTGGAGCGCCTGCTGGGCCACAAATTCCTCAACGCGGACGTCTATTTCATCGATTACCTGCCCTCGCAGCTGATGAGCGAGGACGTGATCCTGGTGTGCAGCGCCGCGCTGATCCTGAGTTTCTTCGCCACCCTGTATCCGGCCTGGCGTGCGGCGCGCACCCAGCCCGCGGAGGCATTGCGTTATGAGTAACAACGATCAGGCCGTCCTGAGCTGCCGCGACCTCGGCAAGCGTTACGAGGAAGGCCCGCAGTCGGTCGAAGTGCTGTCCAACGTGCAACTGGAACTGCTGCCCGGCGAGCGTGTGGCCATCGTCGGTAGCTCCGGCTCGGGCAAGAGCACCCTGCTGAATATGCTCGGCGGCCTCGATACGCCCAGCACCGGCAGCGTCTGGCTGGCTGGCGAGCAGCTGTCGGCGCTGAACGAGAAGCAGCGCGGCCTGCTGCGCAATCGCGCGCTGGGCTTCGTCTACCAGTTCCACCACCTGCTGCCGGAGTTCACCGCGCTGGAGAACGTCTGCATGCCGCTGCTGATCGGCAAGACGCCGATCCCCGAGGCACGTCAGCGCGCCACGGCATTGCTGGAGCGCGTGGGCCTGGGGCATCGCCTGAGCCACAAGCCGTCGGAGCTTTCCGGTGGTGAACGCCAGCGCGTGGCCATCGCCCGCGCCCTGGTCAACACGCCGAAACTGGTGCTGCTCGACGAGCCCACCGGCAACCTCGACCAGCACACCGCCCACGGTATCCAGGAGCTGATGCTGGAGCTGTCGCAGTCCCTGCGCACCGCCTTCCTGGTGGTGACCCACGACACTCACCTCGCCCAGCAGATGGACCGTGTGCTGCGCCTGGAGGAGGGTCGGCTGGTCGCCGCCTGAGGGATACCGGAATGTTCAGACCCCTGTCCGTCTTCATCGGCACCCGCTACACCCGGGCCAAGCGGCGCAACCACTACATCTCGTTCATTTCCTTGACCTCGATGATCGGCCTCGCCCTGGGCGTGTTGGCGATGATCGTGGTGCTCTCTGTGATGAACGGCTTCCAGAAGGAAATGCGCTCGCGGATCCTCGGCATGGTCCCCCACGCCGTGCTGCAGAAGACCAGCGGCCCGCTGGACGACTGGCAGCGTGTGGCCGAGGTGGCGAAGCAGAACCCGAAGATCGTCGGCGCGGTGCCCTACACCGAGGTCGACGGCATGCTCTCCTATAAGGGGATGATGCAGCCCATCGAGGTGGACGGCGTCGACCCGGCGCTGGAAACCCAGGTGTCGATCATCGGCCAGCACATGGTCCGGGGCAGCCTGGACGACCTCAAGGCCACCGAGTTCGGCGTTGTCATCGGCGAGATCACCGCGCGGCGCTTCCACGTCAATGTCGGCGACAGCCTGCTGCTGATCGTGCCGGAGCCGAGCACGGCGCCCGGCGGCATCACCCCGCGCATGCAACGCCTGAACGTGGTCGGCATCTTCAAGGTCGGCGCCGAGCTGGACAGCACTCTGGCGCTGATCCACGTGGATGACGCGGCGAGCCTGATGCGCTGGCAACCGGGCCAGGTACAGAGCGTGCGCATCGCCCTGAAGGACCTGTTCCAGGCGCCGGAAGTCGGCGCGGCCATCGCCAAGCAATTGGGCGAGGGCTACCGCTCGGTGGACTGGACCCACACCCAGGGCAGCCTGTTCAGCGCGATGAAGATGGAAAAGACCATGATCGGCCTGCTGCTGTTGCTGATCGTCGCGGTCGCTGCCTTCAACATCATCGCTACGCTGATCATGGTCGTGGCCGACAAGCGCGCGGATATCGCCATCCTGCGCACCCTGGGCGCCACGCCGAAGCAGATCATGGCTATCTTCATGGTGCAGGGCACGGTGATCGGCCTGATCGGCACTGTCATTGGCTGCGTGCTGGGCGTGCTGGCGGCGTACAACGTCACCGCCATCGTCTCGACCCTGGAGCGTATCGCCGGCACCCATGTGTTCAATTCGGACATCTACTTCATCAACTACCTGCCGTCCGACCCGCAGATCAGCGACATCGTGCTGATCTGCGTCGCGGCGCTGTCGATGAGCTTCCTCGCCACGCTTTACCCGGCCTGGCGCGCGGCCTCGACCCAGCCGGCGGAATCACTGCGCTACGAGTGATTCACCGGCCCACGAAAAAGCCGCCTCTCGAGGCGGCTTCTTCGTTTCAGGGATCACCCAGTAGGAGCGAGCTTGCTCGCGAACAAACCTGTCGGCGGCTGCGGAGCTTGGGCGGTTCGCGAGCAAGCTCGCTCCTGCAAGAAAATGCCTAAAGCCCGCGCTGCACATTGCGCAACGCCCGACGCCGCCGCCAACTGCGGCCGATCCACCAGCGCCAGTAACCCTCGGTGAGCAGGTAACCGAGGAGGCCGACCAGGATGCCGCAGATCACCGAGCCCAGCAGGAAGGGCTGCCAGAGCAGCGACAACTCGCCGCTGATCCATTCCCAGGTCAGATGCTCGGGCAGGGCGCGTGCCGGGATGCCCATGACCCAGGCGCCCATCTTGTAGGTGCAGTAGAACACCGGCGGCATGGTGATCGGGTTCGTCAGCCAGACGAGCCCGACCGAGATCGGCAGGTTGGCCCGCACCCAGACGGCCAGCGAGGCGGCCAGCAGCATCTGCAGCGGTATCGGGATGAACGCGGCGAACAGCCCCATGCCCATGGCGCGGGACACGGAGCGGCGATTCAGGTGCCAGAGGTTGGGCGACTGGATCAGCGGTCCGAGAAAGCGCAGGCCCTTGTGGTTCCTGATGCTCTCCGGATCCGGCATGTAGCGCTTGAAGATTCGGCGCGGCATGAGGGAAATCTCTGGCAGACGGACGACGCCACATTATGCCTAGCTAGGTGACAGTCATTCGTTGCCAACTATGTCCGTGTGTAACCGCCGCCGGCCTGTCGGATCGGTGGTCGTGCGTGGCCTCGGTGGCGCTGGGGGATAAAGTCGTTGCCTCTTGCAGGGATGTTCGCTCTGGCCCTGGGGCTGCTGGCGCTGCGCTGGCTGCCGGCGCTTCCATCCGGTTGGGTGCTGCTGCTTCTCGCGCTGTCCGCGTTACCTCTGTTGTTCACCCGCGGTTATTTCATCGGGCTGTTCCTGCTCGGCTTCGCCTGGGCCTGCCAATCGGCGCAGTGGGCGCTGGATGACCGGCTGACGCCAGAGCTGGACGGTCGCACGCTGTGGCTGGAGGGCAGGGTAGAGGGCTTGCCGGATCGTTCGGGGCCTTCACTGCGCTTCGTGCTCTCCGAGGCTTCGAGCCCTCGCGCGCAGGTTCCGGCAACACTGCGCCTGTCCTGGTTCGGCGGCCCGCCGGTGGAGGGCGGCGAACGCTGGCGGCTGGCGGTGAAGCTCAAGCGTCCCCATGGCATGGCCAATGGGGCGGGCTTCGACTACGAGGCCTGGCTCACTGCCCAGCGTATCGGCGCCACCGGCAGCGTAAAGGATGGCCAGCGCCTGGAAGTCTCCAGTGGCCCGCGCGCCTGGCGTGAGGCCTGGCGACAACGTTTGCTGGCGGTGGACGCCCAGGGTCGCTCCGGTGCGCTTGCTGCGCTGGTGCTGGGCGACGCTTCCGGGTTGACCACGGCGGACTGGCAGGTCCTGCAGGACACCGGAACCCTGCACCTGATGGTGATTTCCGGTTCGCACATTTCCCTGCTGGCGGGCCTGCTCTACGCCGTCGTGGCGGGGCTGGCGCGCCTGGGCTGCTGGCCATCCCGTCTGCCCTGGTTGTCCTGCGCCTGCCTGTTGGCTGCCGGCGGCGCCTGGGCGTATAGCCTGATGGCGGGCTTCGAAGTGCCGTTGCAGCGCGCGTGCGTGATGGTCTCCATCGTCCTGCTGTGGCGCCTGCGTTATCGCCATCGCGGCCTGTGGACGCCATTGCTCGGCGCCTTGCTGGCAGTACTGCTGGCCGAGCCGCTGGTGGTGTTGCTGCCGGGGTTCTGGTTGTCCTATGCGGCGGTGGCCTTGCTGATCTTCGGCTTCTCCGGCCGCCTGGGGCGCTGGACGGCCTGGCGCACCTGGCTGCGCGCGCAGTGGCTGATGGCGATCGGGCTGTTGCCGGCGTCCATCGCGCTGGGCCTGCCGCTGAGCATTTCCGGAGTCGCCGCGAACCTGATTGCCGTGCCCTGGGTGGAGCTGGTCGTGGTTCCACTCGCCCTGTTGGGCAGTCTGGTGCTGGGAGTTCCCGTCCTGGGGGAGGCGCTGCTGTGGGTGTCCGGCGGCCTGCTGGAGTGGCTGTTCCGCCTGTTGGGCTGGATGGCCGAACTGGCACCCGCCTGGCAGCCGGTGGCGGCGCCGGCCTGGACGCTGGTGATGGCGATGCTTGGCGCGCTTCTGCTACTGGCGCCGGCCGGCTTGCCATTGCGCGCGTTGGGGCTCGCGATGTTCCTGCCGGTGTTCTGGCCGACCATTCCGCTACCCGCGCCGGGCATGGCTGAAGTCCGTGTGCTGGACGTTGGGCAGGGGCTCTCGGTGTTGATCCGTACGCGCAGCCAGGCCTGGCTCTACGACACCGGGGCGCGCAACGGTGATTTCGATATCGGCGAGCGAGTGGTGGTGCCGACCTTGCGCAGTCTCGGCGTTGGCAGGCTCGATCTGCTGATGCTCAGCCATGCGGACAATGACCATGCCGGCGGCGCGGTCGCGGTGAAGCGTTCGCTCCGGCCTGCGCAGGTCATCAGTGGCGAGCCGGAAAGGCTGGCGCCAGAGCTGCAGGCGCAACCCTGCCGAATCGAGGAATGGACGGTCGATGACGTTCACCTCTCCAGTTGGGCGTGGGCAGGCGCCAGGGAAAGCAACGACCGCTCCTGCGCGCTGGAAATCGAAGCCAATGGTGA
Organism: Pseudomonas multiresinivorans; assembly: GCF_012971725.1. NCBI lineage: Bacteria > Pseudomonadati > Pseudomonadota > Gammaproteobacteria > Pseudomonadales > Pseudomonadaceae > Pseudomonas > Pseudomonas multiresinivorans. The sequence continues at coordinate 4,457,257 of NZ_CP048833.1, read as the reverse complement.
GCGCATCCTGCTCACTGGCGACCTGCCGCAATCCGCCGAACTGGCTTGGCTGGCGGCGCATCCGGATGAACACGTCGATTGGTTGCTGGCCGGGCACCACGGCAGCCGCAGCTCCTCCGGGCCGGCCTTCCTGCGAGCGATCCGACCGTCCACGGCGATCATGTCCCGCGGCGCCAACAACCCCTACGGGCACCCGCATCCGTCGGTCGTCGAGCGCTTTCGCGCGCTGGGTATCCGGATTCAGGATACGGCGGAGCGGGGCGCGCTGGTCCTGACCCTCGGTGCCCATGGCGAGCTTGGGGGAGTGCGGGAAGGCGCACATTTCTGGCAGGAAAATTGACCCTCGGGCGGTCGGCTCGCCACGGCCCCTGTGCTAGAGTGGCGCCACTTTTTTTCAGGGGATTCACCACTGTGTGGGAACTGGTCAAAGCTGGCGGCTGGATGATGCTGCCGATCTTGCTGAGCTCCGTCGCTGCCATGGCGATCGTCGCCGAACGTCTCTGGACCCTGCGCTTGAGCCGCGTGGCCCCGCCGCAGTTGCTCGGCCAGGTGTGGAAGCAGATCAAGGACAAGAAGATGAACAGCCAGGCCCTGAAGGACCTGCGCGCGTCTTCCCCGCTGGGTGAAATCCTCGCCGCCGGCCTGGCCAATTCCAAGCACGGCCGCGAAATCATGAAGGAGTGCATCGAGGAGGCCGCGTCCCGGGTGATCCACGAACTGGAACGCTACCTCAACGCCCTGGGCACCATCGCCGCCATGGCGCCGCTGCTCGGCCTGCTGGGTACCGTGTTCGGCATGATCCAGATCTTCAGCGCCTTCATGGGCGACGGCATGGCCAACGCGCCTATGCTTGCCGGCGGTATCTCCAAGGCCCTGATCACCACTGCGGCCGGCCTGATCGTGGCGATCCCGGCAGTGTTCTTCCACCGTTACCTGCTGCGCCGCGTCGATGAGTTGGTCATCGCCATGGAGCAGGAAGCCATCAAGCTGGTGGAAGTGACCCAGGGCGACCGCGAAGTCGACTTCGTCGAGGAAGGCAAAGCGTGAAATTCCGCCGCAGAGCGGGCGGAGCGGCCCGCGAGGACGTCTTCATCAACCTGGCGTCGCTGATCGACGTGATCTTCGTGCTGCTGCTGTTCTTCGTGGTCGCCACCTCGTTCACCAAGCCGTCGCAGCTCAAGGTCGAACTGCCTGAGGCGGTCAGCGGCACGCCGCCCGAAGCCACCGAGATCAAGCAGCTGGAAATCTCCATCAGCCTCGAAGGTCACTACGCGCTCAACGGCCAGAGCCTGGCGCGCGACGACCTGGAAAACCTGATGAACGCCATGCAGCGTGAATCCGCCGGCGACAACAGCCTGCCGGTGGTGATCACCGCCGACGGCAAGGTGGATTACCAGTCCGTGGTCACCGCGATGGATGCCGCCGGCAAGCTGGGCTTCACCCACCTGCGCATCACCACCATCGAGTCCCGGGCGGACAAGAAGACCCCCTGATGGCGTTCTCCGATCGCCTGCTCGACGCCTGGTACAAGGGCCACCCGGCCCTTGCCCTGCTCAGGCCGCTCGAACTGCTCTACCGGCGCGTCGCCCGCGGCCGCCGGCAGGACTTCCTCTCCGGCGCCAAGCCGGCCTACCGCGCGCCGGTGCCGATCATCGTGGTCGGCAACATCACCGTCGGCGGCACCGGCAAGACGCCGATGATCCTCTGGCTGATCGAGCACTGCCGCGCCCGCGGGCTGAAGGTCGGCGTGGTCAGCCGCGGCTACGGCGCCAAACCGCCGCAGACACCCTGGCGCGTGCGCGCCGAGCAGTCGGCAGCGGAGGCGGGCGACGAGCCGCTGATGATAGTGCGCCGTTGCGGCGTGCCTCTGATGATCGACCCTGACCGCTCCAGTGCCGTGCGCGCGCTGCTGGCCGAAGAACCGCTGGACCTGATCCTCTGCGACGACGGCCTGCAGCATTACCGCCTGGCCCGTGACCTGGAATTGGTGCTGATCGACGCTGCGCGCGGCCTGGGTAACGGTCGTTGCCTGCCCGCCGGACCGCTGCGCGAGCCGGCCGAGCGCCTGGGTGAGGCTGACGCCGTGCTGTACAACGGCGCGCCCAGCGACCCGCCGGGCGCCTTCTCCTTCGCCCTGCGACCATCTGCCCTGATCAACCTGGCCAGCGGCGAACGCCGTGGCGTCGAGCATTTCCCCGCCGGTCAGGCACTCCATGCCCTGGCCGGCATCGGCAACCCGCAGCGTTTCTTCACGACGCTCGAGGCGCTAAACTGGCGGCCGATTCCGCATCCCTTCCCCGACCATGCGGCCTTTACCGCCGAGCAGCTGCGCTTCACGCCGGAACTGCCGCTGGTCATGACCGAGAAGGATGCGGTGAAATGCCGGTCCTTCGCCGCGCCCGACTGGTGGTACCTCGCCGTCGAAGCGCAGCCCTCGCCGGCCTTCGTCGCCTGGTTCGACGCCCAGCTCGAGCGCCTGGTCGCCCGCTGATTCGCCGTCGTAACCTGCGCCGCCAGCTTTCAATCCTTTCAAGCTCAAGGAACGCACCATGGACCCGAAACTCCTCGATATCCTCGCCTGTCCGCTGTGCAAGGGCCCGCTCAAGCTCACCGACGACAAGTCCGAGCTGATTTGCAAGGCCGACGGCCTGGCCTACCCGGTGCGCGACGGCATCCCGGTGATGCTCGAAGGCGAGGCGCGTACCCTGAACGTCGACGAGCGTCTGGACAAGTAATCCCATGAGCCAGGCCTATACCGTCGTCATCCCCGCGCGCTACGCCTCCACCCGCCTGCCCGGCAAGCCGCTGCAGGACATCGCCGGCAAGCCGATGATCCAGCACGTCTGGGCGCAGGCCGGCAAAAGCTCGGCCACCCAGGTGGTGGTCGCCACCGATGACCAGCGCATCTTCGATGCCTGCCAGGGCTTCGGCGCCCAGGTGGTGCTGACCCGCGCCGACCACAACTCCGGCACCGACCGCCTGGCGGAAGTGGCGGACGCGCTGGGCCTGGCCGACGACGCCATCGTAGTCAATGTGCAGGGCGACGAGCCGCTCGTGCCGCCGTCGATCATCGATCAAGTGGCGGCCAATCTTGCGGCGCATCCGGAGGCGGGCATCGCCACCCTGTGCGAGGAAATCCATGATCCGGCCGCGCTGTTCAACCCGAACATCGTCAAGGTGGTCAGCGACAAGAACGGCCTCGCACTGACCTTCAGCCGCGCCACGCTGCCCTGGGCGCGCGATGCCTTCGCCGTGGATCGCGAGTCGCTGCCGGCCAATGTGCCGTACCGCCGCCACATCGGCATCTACGCCTACCGCGCGCGCTTCCTGCGTGATTTCGTGGCCTGGGGTCCGTGCTGGCTCGAAGACACCGAATGCCTGGAACAGCTGCGGGCGCTCTGGCATGGCGTACGCATTCATGTGGCGGACGCCCTGGAAGCGCCGCAGGCCGGCGTCGATACCCCGGAAGACCTGGAGCGCGTGCGGCGCATCCTGGGGGCCTGATGAAGGTCCTGTTCGTCTGCCTGGGCAATATCTGCCGCTCTCCCACTGCCGAAGGCGTGTTCCGCCACAAGGTCCGCGAAGCGGGCCTTGTGGATCGGGTGGAGATCGATTCGGCCGGCACCGGCGACTGGCATGTCGGCAAGGCGCCGGATGCGCGCACCCGTGTCGCGGCGCTGCGCCGTGGCTATGACCTGTCGGGCCTGCGGGCGCGGCAGGTCAGTGCGGCGGATTTCTCCCGCTACGACCTGGTCCTGGCCATGGACAACGCAAACCTGCGTGACCTGAAGCGACTGCGCGGCAGCAGCGGCAAGGCCGAATTGGACCTGTTCCTGGCCCGCTACGAGCTGGAAATCGACGAAGTCCCCGATCCGTACTACGGCGGTGAGGATGGTTTCGAGCAGGTGCTGGACCTGGTGGAAAGGGCCTGCGACGGCCTGCTGACGGAAGTGAAGGGACGCCTGTGACGCTGCAACTGCAAGAACGCATTTCCCTCAAGCCCTACAACACCTTCGGTGTCGAGGTCGCGGCACGCTGGTTTGCCCAGGCCCACGACGACACCGAAGTGCGCGAAGGTATTGCCGCTGCTGCGCAGAAGGGGCTGCCGCTGTTGGTGATAGGTGGCGGCAGCAACCTGCTGCTGACCCGCGACGTCGAGGCACTGGCGCTACGCATGGCTTCCCGCGGCGTTCGCGTCCTCAGTGATGATGACGAGCGTGTGGTGGTCGAGGCGGAAGCCGGCGAGGTGTGGGACGACTTCGTGCGCTGGAGCTTGTCCCAGGGCTTCGCTGGGCTGGAAAACCTCAGCCTGATTCCGGGTACCGTGGGCGCCGCGCCCATGCAGAACATCGGCGCCTATGGTGTGGAGATCAAGGATGTGTTCGCCGGCCTGACCGCGCTGGACCGCCAGACGGGCGAGCTGCGCGAGTTCGACCTGGAGGACTGTGCCTTCGCCTACCGCGAAAGTCGCTTCAAGCGCGAGCCCGGTCGCTGGCTGATCCTGCGCGTGCGCTTCGCCTTGAGCCGTGTGGCAAAACTGCACCTGGATTACGGTCCTGTGCGCCAGCGCTTGGCGGAAGAGGGCGTGACCGCGCCGACGGCGGTCGATGTCTCGCGGGTGATATGCGCGATTCGTCGCGAAAAGCTCCCGGACCCGGCCGTGCTGGGCAATGCCGGCAGCTTCTTCAAGAACCCCGTGGTCTCGGCTGACCGGGCGGACGAGCTGCACCAGCGCTTCAGTGACCTGGTGGCCTACCCGCAGGGAGACGGCCAGGTGAAGCTGGCGGCTGGCTGGTTGATCGACAAGGCCGGCTGGAAGGGCTTCCGCGACGGTGCTGCCGGCGTGCACGCCCAGCAGGCACTGGTGCTGGTCAACTACGGCGGCGCTACCGGTTCGCAGCTGCATGACCTGGCGCTGCGTATCCGGGATGACATCCAGCAGCGTTTCGGCGTGGCCCTGGAGATGGAGCCGAATCTCTACTGAGATTGCTTCAGATGGAAAAGGGATGCTTCGGCATCCCTTTTTTGTGCCTGTTCCCCAGCGCAAATGAGGGTGGCGCTTTGCAGGAGCGAGCTTGCTCGCAATTTGCCCCGAGCTGCGGATTCGGTCTGAGCGTAGGAGCGGACTCCGTCCGCGATCGATTTCCGGCGAACACCGCATCAAGGGGGTCGCGAGCAAGCTCGCTCCTACGAAGAGCAGTTTCGTTCGAGGATGAGTGTGAGGCACCACTGTAGGAGCGAGCTTGCTCGCGAACCTGCCTCCGGCACAAAAAAAGGGGATGCCTAGGCATCCCCTTTTTCATGCTCGGAAGCTATCAGCTGTGGTGTTTCTCAACCACGGTGCCTTCTTCCTCGGTCTTCTCGGCCTTGTCGCCTTCAACCTGTTCGGCAGCCGGCTCGGCCTGCTCCACGGATTGCGCTTCGGCTTCATTCACCGCCTCGGCCACAACGGTCTCGGCAGTGACGTCGGCAGCCGGTTCGGCCACGACTTCAGCTTCGACGACGGCAGCTTCCTCGATCACCGCTTCGACAGCCGGAACCTGCTCGACCTGCGGGGCAGCAGCTGCAGCAGCGGCGGCTTCGCGGGCCAGGCGCTCCTGACGACGGCGCTCGCGCGGGTCGTTGGAAGCACGGCCGGTAGCGTTGGCCGGAACGGCCTCTTCGACAGGCGCCGGAGCAGCAGCCGGGGCTTCTTCGGCAGCGGCCGGAGCTTCTGCCTTGGGCTCTTCGACCGGTTGGGCGACAGCTTCGATCACAGCTTCAGCTGCCGGGGTCGGCGCTTCTTCTGCAATGGTCGGCTCGGTAGCAAGCACTTCAATGGTTTCGTGGGTGGTTTCGACCGACTCGGCTGCCTGATCGGCCGGCTTGGCCAGGAACTCGATGGTCTGCTCCAGAGCGCTCTCGGTGCGAACGGCCTCGACGACGCCGGACTCGACCGCAACGGTCTCGACCTGGGCTTCGGCAGCCGGTTGCTCCTGCTCGCCAGCAGCTTCGGCTACGGCGACGGCGGTAGCGGCGGCAGCGACCATGGCGGCGGGCGACGGCGTGTCAGAAGCAGCCTGCTCGGCAGTGCCTTCGACGCCACTCACTTCACCTTCAGCACCATCCACTCCGGCTTCACGCTGGCGCTCGCGGCGGTTGCTGCGGCGGCGCTGGCCACGGGAACGGCGACGCGGACGCTCGTCGTCCGAGCCTTCGTCGTCCTGTTGATCCAGCAGCTCCTCGTTCGGCAGCTCTTCAGCTTCCAGGGCGGCGGCATCGCGAGCCTGACGGTCTTCGCGCGGCTGACGCTCTTCACGGGGCTGACGCTCGGCGCGCTCGCCACGCTCGCCGCGGGGCTGACGCTCTTCGCGCGGCTGGCGCTCTTCACGCGGTTGACGCTCGGTGCGCTCACCACGCTCCTCGCGGGGTTGACGCTCCTCGCGCGGCTGGCGTTCGGCGCGGTCTTCGCGCGGCTGACGCTCTTCGCGCGGTTGACGTTCGGCGCGCTCTTCACGCGGCTGGCGTTCCTCGCGCGGTTGACGCTCGGCACGCTCCTCGCGCGGCTGACGCTCCTCGCGGGGTTGGCGATCTGCACGTTCTTCGCGCGGCTGACGCTCCTCGCGGGCCGGGCGTTCGGCGCGCTCGCCACGCTCTTCGCGACGACCACGCTCTTTGCGCTCGTCATCACGGCGACCGCCGTCACGACCGTCACGGCGACGGTTCTGCTGGCGGCCGTTGCGGCGTTCGCCCTGGCCTTCGCTACGCTCGGTGGCGGGCTTCTCGGCGACAACCGGGGTCGGCTCCGGCTTGCTGCCGGCGAACAGTCCCACCAGCGACTTCACCAGGCCCTGGAACAGGCTCGGCTCAGGCATGGGTTTGGTCGCTTCGGCAACTGGTGCTTCGGCAGCGGTCTGCTGCGGGGCAGGGGTCTGCGGGGAAACGGTCTTCACCGCGGCTTCCTGGCGAACCAGGGTGCGGGTGGCGCTGACCGGCTGGACTTCCTCGTGCTCTTCCGGGGCCATCTCGTAGCTGGCGTGGCCGGACAGCAGTTCGGGGTTGTCGTCGCGCAGGCGCTGGACTTCGAAGTGCGGAGTTTCCAGGTGGTCGTCCGGCAGGATGAAGATGCGCGCACGGGTACGCAGCTCGATCTTGGTGATGGCGTTGCGCTTCTCGTTGAGCAGGAAGGCGGCAACCTGGAACGGCACGCGCGCACGAACTTCGGCGGTGCGGTCCTTCAGGGCTTCTTCCTCGATCAGGCGCAGGATGGCCAGCGACAGGGACTCGACGTCGCGGATGATGCCCTGGCCGTTGCAACGCGGGCAGACGATGCCGCTGGTCTCGCCCAGGGACGGACGCAGGCGCTGGCGGGACATTTCCAGCAGGCCGAAGCGCGAGATGCGGCCGACCTGGACGCGGGCACGGTCGGCTTCCAGGGCTTCGCGGACGCGTTCTTCCACGGCGCGCTGGTTCTTCGCCGGGGTCATGTCGATGAAGTCGATGACGATCAGGCCGCCGATGTCACGCAGACGCAGCTGGCGGGCGATTTCCTCGGCCGCTTCCAGGTTGGTCTGCAGGGCGGTTTCCTCGATGTCGCCGCCTTTGGTGGCGCGCGCCGAGTTGATGTCGATGGACACCAGGGCTTCGGTCGGATCGATGACGATGGAGCCACCCGACGGCAGCTTCACTTCGCGCTGGAAGGCGGTTTCGATCTGGCTCTCGATCTGGAAGCGATTGAACAGCGGAACGCTGTCCTGGTACAGCTTCACCTTGCTCGCATACTGCGGCATGACCTGCTGGATGAAGTTCAGGGCTTCTTCCTGGGCTTCGATGCTGTCGATCAGCACTTCGCCGATGTCCTGGCGCAGGTAGTCGCGGATGGCGCGGATGATGACGTTGCTTTCCTGATAGATCAGGAACGGGCCGCTGCGCTCACCGGAGGCTTCCTTGATGGCGCCCCACAGTTGCAGCAGGTAGTCCAGGTCCCATTGCAGCTCTTCGGAGCTGCGGCCCAGGCCCGCGGTGCGGACGATCAGGCCCATGTCGCCGGGAACGGTCAGGCCGTTCAGGGCTTCGCGCAGTTCGTTGCGCTCTTCACCCTCGATGCGGCGGGAGATGCCGCCAGCGCGCGGGTTGTTGGGCATGAGCACCAGGTAGCGGCCGGCGAGGCTGATGAAGGTGGTCAGGGCAGCGCCCTTGTTGCCACGTTCTTCTTTCTCGACCTGGACGATGACTTCCTGGCCTTCGCTCAGGACGTCCTTGATGTTGATGCGGCCTTCGGGGTTCTTCTTGAAGTATTCGCGGGAGATTTCTTTGAGGGGGAGGAAGCCGTGGCGTTCGGCGCCGAAGTCGACGAATGCAGCCTCGAGGCTCGGCTCGATGCGGGTAATGCGGCCTTTGTAGATGTTGGCCTTCTTCTGTTCGCGCGCGCCGGACTCGATGTCCAGGTCGAACAGGCGTTGGCCGTCTACCAGCGCTACACGCAACTCTTCGGGTTGAGTCGCGTTGATCAGCATTCTTTTCATGTAGTACCAATGGTTTCCGGGGCCACCGGAAACGGCGATCGGCACACACGACTCTCACGGTCGGTGCTAAGGCACGTACTCAGGAATGGCGGACCATTCCAGTGTCCAGCGGCAGCAGGATAGATCTGCTGTGCCGCGACTACGTTTCCTGCTTGTTGTGTAAGAACAAGCACTCATCAGGAGGAGGAATTGACTGTCAGATGCGGACGATAAGTGCGTCTACGTTCAAGGCATGCGTTCAAGGCATGAACGCAACGCAATCCGACAGTTGAGCATCTCCGCCCTGCACATTTCCCTAAGAGCCGGGTGCCACTCGCTGAATCCGGGAGCGGGGTTGGCTTTTATCACGGCGACCTTGGTTGCCGTGGTCATGTCTCAAGGCCTGGGTTTCGAGGCGCTGTCGGCGCGAGAATCGCTCGGGCCGTTGCAACGCTTCCGGGGACTGCCTGGTGTCCTTTCAATGTGTTTGCAGGCGGTTGGGGATGGCGATTACGCGATCATCCGCAGGCCTGGCCACTTTTGGCGGCCTCCCGAATATAGCAGCAATGATTAAGTGCTTCAATTGAATGAAAAATTGTTATTATATTCGGATGACTAATCCCGCCCCTCCGACTTCCGGCGTCCAGCTGCTTGAAGTCGCGCCGGAGTATGCCGGCCAACGAATCGACAATTTCCTCCGCACCCAGCTCAAGGGCGTGCCCAAGACCCTGATCTACCGCATCCTTCGCAAGGGTGAGGTGCGGGTCAACAAGGGCCGCATCAAGCCTGAGTACAAGCTGCAGGCCGGTGATGTGATACGCGTCCCGCCGCTGCGCCTGGCCGAGCGCGACGAGCCGGTGCCGCTGGCGCAGGGGCTGCTGGAGCGTCTGGAGGCTGCCATTGTCTTCGAAGACAAGGCGCTGATCGTGGTGAACAAGCCCACCGGTATCGCCGTGCACGGCGGCAGTGGGCTGAATTACGGGGTCATCGAGGCGTTCCGTCAGCTGCGTCCGGAGTGCAAGGACCTGGAGCTGGTGCATCGCCTGGATCGCGATACGTCCGGCCTGCTGATGATCGCCAAGAAGCGCAGCATGCTGCGTCACCTGCACGACGCCCTGCGCGGCGAGCGCATTGTGGACAAGCGCTACCACGCCCTGGTGCGCGGCAACTGGCCGGTGGCGAAGAAGCAGATCGCCGTGCCGCTGCTGAAGAACAACCTGCGCTCCGGCGAGCGCGTGGTGGAAGTGAACCCGGAAGGCAAGGAGGCGCTGACCGAGTTCAAGGTGCTGCGCCGCTTCGGTGACTTTGCCACGTTGGTGGAGGCGCGCCCGATTACCGGTCGTACCCACCAGATCCGTGTGCATGCCAAGCATGCCGGCCATTCCATTGCCGGCGACCCCAAGTACGGCGATGAGGATTTCTCCCGCGAGATCCGCGAGCTGGGTGGCAAGCGCCTGTTCCTGCATTCCGCGTTCCTGCGAGTGCCGATGCCTGACGGCTCGGTGCTGGAGTTGGAGGCGCCGGTGGACGATATCTGGCTGCGTACCGTGGAGCGTCTGGATGCGTGAGTATTCCCTGCTGATCTTCGATTGGGATGGCACGCTGGTGGACTCCATCGGCCGTATCGTCGAGGCGATGCGGGTGGCGGCGGTAGGTTCCGGTCTTCCGGTGCGTAGCGAGGCGGCGATCAAGGGCATCATCGGTCTTGGGCTGCCGGAGGCTATTCAGACGCTGTATCCCGAGGTCGAAGAAGGCGAGCCGCTGGATCGTTTCCGCCGGGACTACGGTGATCACTATTTGAGTCTGGAAGTGCAGCCTTCGCCGTTGTTCCCCGGTGTGGCCGAGGCGATGGCTGAGTTTCGGAGCGCGGGCTACCAGTTGGCGGTCGCCACCGGCAAGAACCGCCGTGGGCTGGATCGTGTGCTGGCGGGGCAGGGGTGGACGGACTTCTTCGATATCACCCGCGCCGCCGACGAGTCGGCGAGCAAGCCGGATCCGCGCATGCTGCATGAAATTCTCGAGCATTGCCGGGTCGATGCCCGTGACGCGCTGATGGTGGGCGATTCGCCCTTCGATCTGGAAATGGCGCGCCGAGCCGGCATGGATTCGGTGGCGGTGGGCTATGGTGCTCAGTCGCTGGAGGTCCTTCGGGAGTATGCTCCGGCGCTGGAAGTGAATCATTTCAATGAATTGCGCGCCTGGCTCGCCGGGCGTTCGGTCAAACCAGTGTTCGAGGTAGGCAACTGATGTCGGATGAATGGAAGGCGGACGATAGCAAGGCTGCACAAACCACGGCGAGCGACGACAAGAGCTGGAAGCTGCTGGAGAAGGCCGTGCTGGCCGGTGTCCAGGAGCAGCGCCGGTCGCGCCGCTGGGGCATCTTTTTCAAGTTGCTGACTTTTGTTTACCTGTTTGGCGCGCTGGCATTGTTCAGTCCCTTCAGTGGCCTGTCCAAGTCCGCCTCGCGCAGCGCCAGCCATACCGCGCTGATCGAAGTGAAAGGCATGATCGCCGACAACGAGGCGGCCAGTGCCGACAACATCGTTGGCGCGCTGCGCTCGGCGTTCGAGGATGCCGGCACCAAGGGCATCGTCCTGCGCATCAATAGCCCGGGCGGCAGCCCGGTACAGTCCGGCTATATCTACGATGAAATCAAGCGCCTGCGTGGTGAGCATCCGGATATCAAGGTCTACGCCGTCATCAGTGATCTGGGGGCGTCCGGTGCTTACTACATTGCCAGTGCTGCCGATCAGATCTATGCGGACAAGGCCAGCCTGGTCGGTTCCATTGGCGTGACGGCAGCCACTTTCGGCTTTGTTGGCGCCATGGAGAAGCTGGGTGTGGATCGTCGAATCTATACCTCCGGTGAGCACAAGGCCTTCCTCGATCCGTTCCAGCCGCCGAAAGCGGATGAAACCGCCTTCTGGCAACAGGTGCTGGACGTCACGCACAAGCAGTTCATTGATAGCGTGAAGAAAGGTCGTGGCGACCGCCTGAAGGACAAGGAGCACCCGGAGCTGTTCTCCGGCCTCATCTGGTCCGGTGAGCAGGCGCTGCAGTTGGGGCTGATCGATGGCCTGGGCAGCTCAAGCTACGTGGCGCGCGAAGTCATCAAGGAGAAGGAAATCGTGGACTATACCGTCCAGGAAACCGCCTTCGATCGCTTCACCAAGAAGCTTGGTGCCAGTGTCGCCGAGCGGATGGCCATGTGGATGGGCTTCCAGGGGCCAGCGCTGCGCTGAGTGTTCTTCCTTATATAAGGAAGGAAAAGGCCTGGCGTTTGCCGGGCCTTTTCGTTTCAGACATTGCGGGTCAGGCTTTCTTTTTCAGGGCACGGGTACCTGTTCGGCGAGCAGCATGTCCACCAGGCGGATCAGCGGCAGGCCGATCAGGCTGGTGGCGTCCTCGCCTTCGGTGGTGCGGAACAGGCTGACGCCCAGGCCTTCGGCCTTGAAGCTGCCGGCGCAGTCGAAAGGTTGCTCGGCCTCGAGGTAGCGGCGGATGCGTGCTTCGTCGAGGTCGCGGAAGTGCACGGTGAATGGCACGCAGTCGACTTGCGCCTCGCCGCTCTGGCTGTTCAGCAGGCAGAGGCCGGTGAGGAAGCTCACGCTCTTGCCGCTGGCGTCTTTCAGTTGTTCGGTGGCGCGTTCGATGGTGTGGGGCTTGCCGAGTATCCTGCTGCCATTTACGGCGGCCTGGTCCGAGCCGATGATCAGGTGGTTGGGGTATCGCTGGGCGAGAGTGCGCGCCTTGCTTTCCGCCAGTCGGCGCACCAGTTGCTCGGCGCTTTCGCCTGGCAGCGGTGTTTCGTCGATGTCGGGGCTGGCGCATTCGAACGGCAGGCGCAGGCGCTGCAGCAGTTCGCGGCGATAGGGCGAGCTGGAAGCCAGGATAAGGGGTAGCATGGATAACTCCTTCGGTGCGTCGCCGCGATTCTAGCGAAAAGGTCTGTCCATACAGCGGTTTATGGCTAATTTCCTTTGACAGCTTCGGGTGCATCCCTATAATGGCGCGCTTATGTTGAATGGACCGATACCACCTCACGTTGATCCGCGCAAATTGGTAGAGCGCGCCGCCACCCTCGAGGGTGTGCTGCCGATTGCCAAGATGGCACGTCTCAGCGAGCAACTGACCAGCAGTGATGGCGATGTTCATGCGAAGTTTTCCTTCTTCCGTGATCAGCAGAAACTGGCGGTCATGCACGTCGAGCTCAATGGCGAGGTGAGCATGGTATGCCAGCGCTGTCTCGAACCGGCCAACTTCCATGTGGGTGGTGCGTATGATTACGTCATCATTCCGGAAGGCAAGTCGATCGATGATCTGCCCAGTGGCTACGATGCATTGGAGGTGGGGGATGACCCCATCGACCTGACCTCGCTGGCCGAGGACGAGTTGCTGCTCGCCTTGCCCATCGTGCCGGTCCATGACCCTGAGGATTGCCAGCAGCCGGTGGGATACGCTACAGCGCCCGAACCGAGCGAGAACGTCGAAGAACGGCCAAATCCGTTCAGCGTACTGGCGCAGTTGAAGCGTGACCCAAACGTTTAGGAGTTAATCAATCATGGCTGTTCAGCAGAACAAAAAATCCCGTTCCGCTCGTGACATGCGTCGTTCGCACGATGCCCTGGACGCGAACGCTCTGTCCGTGGAAAAGAGCACCGGTGAAGTCCACCTGCGCCACCACGTCTCCCCGGACGGTTTCTATCGCGGCCGCAAGGTCGTAGACAAAGGCTCTGACGAGTAATCTTTGTCCGCACCAATCATCGCGATTGATGCAATGGGTGGGGACTACGGTCCCCACTGCATTGTTCCGGCCTGCATTTCCTTTCTGGCCGAGTATGCTTCCCTCCAGCTGGTCCTTGTCGGCCAAGCTCATCTGATAGAAGAACATCTGCGCGGCCTGCCCTCGGCCGAGCGCCAGCGTCTTCACATCCATCACGCCAGCGAAATCGTCACGATGGACGAGCGTCCGTCACAGGCGTTGCGTGGCAAGCCCGACTCCTCCATGCGTGTTGCCCTTGAACTGGTTCGGGATGGCAAGGCCCATGCCTGCGTCAGTGCCGGCAATACCGGTGCGCTGATGGCGCTGTCCCGCTATCTGCTCAAGACCTTGCCCGGCATCGACCGCCCGGCGATGGTGACTGCAGTGCCGACGCAGACCGGTCACTGCCATCTGCTCGATTTGGGCGCCAACGTCGACTGCAGCGCCGAGCACCTCTACCAGTTCGCCGTCATGGGCGCCGTGGCGGCGGAAGCGTTGGGCAAGAGCAACCCCAGGGTCGCGCTGCTGAATGTCGGCACCGAAGACATCAAGGGCAACCAGCAGGTGAAGCTGGCGGCCAGCCTTCTGCAGCAGGCGCGCGGCGTGAACTACATCGGCTACATCGAAGGCGATGGCCTGTATCGCGGGTTGGCTGATGTGGTGGTCTGCGACGGCTTCGTCGGCAATATCCTGCTCAAGTCCAGCGAAGGCCTGGCGGCGATGGTCGCGGCCCGCCTGGAAGAGCTGTTCAACTCCAGTCTGCCGGCCAAGGCGGTCGGTTTGATGGCGATGCCTTTCCTGCGCCGCCTGCGGGGCGACCTGACGCCGTCCCAGCACAATGGTGCGAGTTTCCTGGGTTTGCAGGGTATCGTGGTGAAGAGTCACGGCAGTGCGAAAGAAGAGGGCATCCAGAGCGCCTTGCGTCGCGCGCTGCTGGAAGTTCGCGAGAATCTGCCCCAGCGGCTGCATGGCCGATTGGAACATCTGCTCTAATGTGTGACCGCGGTCGTCAGGCCGTCATCCAACTGTCAGTTCAATGCGCCAGGCTCTCGCCGGCGCTATCCATTTGACGACATAGACAAAAGGGACCTGTTGCAATGTCCGCATCCCTCGCCTTCGTATTCCCCGGTCAAGGTTCGCAGTCGCTCGGCATGCTTGCCGAACTGGGCGCCCAGCACGCCATCGTGCGCGAAACCTTCGCCGAAGCCTCCGCTGCGCTGGGTTATGACCTCTGGGCCCTGGTCCAGGAGGGCCCTGAAGAGCGCCTGAACCAGACCGACAAGACCCAGCCCGCGATCCTTACGGCCTCCATCGCCCTCTGGCGTCTGTGGCTGGCCGAAGGCGGCGTGCAGCCGGCTTATGTTGCCGGCCATAGCCTGGGCGAATATTCCGCTCTGGTCGCTGCTGGCAGCCTGGCCTTCGCCGACGCAGTGAAGCTGGTCGAGCGCCGTGGCCAATTGATGCAGGAAGCTGTTCCCGCCGGTACCGGCGGCATGGCTGCCATTCTCGGCCTGGAAGACGCTGATGTGCTCGCTGCCTGCGCCGAAGCTGCTCAGGGCGAAGTGGTCAGTGCCGTGAATTTCAACGCGCCGGGTCAGGTGGTGATCGCCGGTGCGGCCAAGGCCGTCGAGCGTGCCATCGAAGCTTGCAAGGCTCGTGGTGCCAAGCGCGCCGTGGCGCTGCCGGTCAGCGTGCCGTCGCACTGCGAGCTGATGCGTCCGGCCGCCGAGCGTTTCGCCGAGGCTGTCGAGGCCGTTCAGTGGCAGATGCCGCAGATTGCCCTGGTGCAGAACGTCACCGCCCAGGTTCCAGCTGACCTGGCTTCGCTCAAGCGCGACCTGCTGGCGCAGTTGTACAGCCCGGTACGCTGGGTCGAGAGCGTCCAGTTGCTGGCCGAGAAGGGCGTCACTGACCTTGTCGAGTGCGGTCCGGGCAAGGTGCTGGCTGGTTTGAACAAGCGTTGCGCCAAGGGCGTGACCACCCACAACCTGGATTCCGCGGACGCCTTTGGCGCGGCCCGCGCGGCTCTGGCTTGAACAGGAGATAAGGCATGAGTCTGCAAGGTAAGGTTGCCCTGGTTACCGGCGCGAGCCGTGGTATCGGCCAGGCCATCGCTCTGGAACTGGGCCGCATGGGCGCCACCGTGGTCGGCACTGCCACCAGCGAGTCCGGCGCGCAGAAGATTTCCGAGTACCTCAAGGAGAACGGTATCCAGGGCTCCGGCATGGTGCTCGATGTGTCCAATGACGAGTCCGTCACCGCCGTGGTCGAGGCTATCCAGAAAGAGTCCGGCGCACCGGCTATCGTCGTCAATAACGCAGGCATCACCCGCGATAATCTGTTGATGCGGATGAAAGACGATGAGTGGTTCGATGTGGTCAATACCAACCTCAACAGCCTCTACCGTCTGTCGAAAGCCGTGCTGCGCGGCATGACCAAGGCGCGCTGGGGTCGCATCATCAATATCGGCTCGGTCGTCGGTGCCATGGGTAATGCCGGGCAGACCAACTACGCGGCGGCCAAGGCCGGCCTGGAAGGCTTCACCCGTGCTCTGGCGCGTGAAGTCGGTTCCCGTGCTATCACTGTCAACGCGGTCGCTCCGGGCTTCATCGACACCGACATGACCCGCGAGTTGCCGGAAGCCCAACGTGAAGCGCTGCTCGGTCAGATTCCGCTGGGTCGACTGGGACAAGCCGAAGAGATCGCCAAAGTGGTAGCATTCCTCGCTTCCGAGGGCGCAGCTTATGTAACGGGTGCCACGGTACCGGTGAATGGCGGAATGTACATGAGCTGATGTGACGAGTTCCTTCGTGGCGATGTCATATGCGCTGTCTAAAATTCTCCAAGCGTCGTGACGCTGGAATAGACAGAGCATCTGGATTGCCGGAAGGGGCGTCAGCGTTCAGCTTGAAATGCAGAAATCCCTTTCTATACACTTACCCGCAGCCCAGCTGTACGGATTGTCCATAGGAGTGAAAACAAGGTATGAGCACCATCGAAGAACGCGTCAAGAAGATCGTTGCTGAGCAACTCGGCGTTAAGGAAGAAGAAGTCACCAACAGCGCTTCCTTCGTCGAAGACCTGGGCGCCGACTCCCTTGACACCGTTGAGCTGGTGATGGCTCTGGAAGAGGAATTCGAGACCGAAATCCCCGACGAGCAAGCCGAAAAGATCACCACCGTTCAGGAAGCCATCGACTACATCGTTGCCCACCAGGCATAAGACGTAGTCGTCGGTTCCCCGACGAAAGAAGCCGCACGGCCTGCAAAGGCGTGCGGCTTTTCTTTAACGCCGGCTTCTGCCGGCGTTATTGCCGTGAAACACATGAGAGGAAGTCACAGTGTCGCGTAGACGCGTAGTCATCACTGGCATGGGTATGTTGTCGCCCCTGGGTGTGGATGTGCCGAGCAGTTGGGAAGGCATTCTCGCCGGGCGCAGCGGTATCGCCCCGATCGAACACATGGACCTGTCCGCCTTTGCCACCCGTTTTGGCGGCTCGGTGAAAGGGTTCGACGTCGAGCAATACATGTCCGCCAAGGAAGCTCGCAAACTCGACCTGTTCATCCAGTATGGCCTGGCCGCCAGCTACCAGGCGGTGCGCGATTCCGGCCTGGAAGTCACCGACGCCAACCGGGAGCGCATCGGCGTTGCCATCGGTTCGGGCATCGGCGGTCTGACCAACATCGAAAACACCTGTCGCTCGCTGTTCGAGCAGGGCCCGCGGCGCATCTCGCCGTTCTTCGTGCCCGGTTCGGTCATCAACATGGTTTCCGGGTTCCTGTCGATCAACCTCGGTCTGCAGGGCCCCAACTACGCCATCACCACCGCCTGCACTACCGGCACCCACAATATCGGTATGGCCGCGCGCAACATCGCTTACGGCGACGCTGACGTGATGGTCGCCGGCGGGTCCGAAATGGCCGCTTGTGGTCTTGGCCTGGGCGGCTTCGGTGCCGCCCGTGCGCTGTCCACCCGCAACGACGAGCCGACCAAGGCCAGCCGTCCGTGGGACCAGGATCGCGACGGCTTCGTGCTCTCCGACGGCGCAGGCTCCCTGGTGCTGGAAGAGCTGGAACACGCCAAGGCTCGTGGCGCTCGCATCTACGCGGAAATCGTCGGTTTCGGCATGAGCGGCGACGCCTTCCACATGACCGCTCCGCCGGAAGATGGCGCGGGCGCTGCGCGCTGCATGAAAGCCGCACTGCGCGATGCTGGCCTGAACCCCGAGCAGGTCGACTACATCAACGCCCACGGCACCTCGACGCCGGCCGGTGATATCGCGGAGATCTCCGCGGTGAAATCGATCTTCGGCGACCACGCCTACAAGCTGTCGATGAGTTCCACCAAGTCCATGACCGGCCACCTGCTGGGTGCTGCCGGGGCGGTCGAGGCGATCTTCTGCGTGCTCGCGCTGCGTGATCAGGTGGCTCCGCCGACCATCAACCTGGACAACCCGAGCGAAGGCTGCGACCTCGACCTGGTCGCCCACCAGGCCAAGGAGCGTCCGATCGACGTTGCCCTGTCCAACTCCTTCGGCTTCGGTGGCACCAACGGTTCCCTGGTGTTCCGCCGGTTCCACGGCTGATGCTGAGCTGGATCGACGGCCAGAACGCCGAGGTACTGTCCGCGCGTGATCGCGGACTGGCCTACGGCGACGGGCTGTTCGAGACCATCCGCGTGTCCGCAGGCCGCCCGCGCCTGCTGGCGCGTCATCGGGCGAGGCTGGAGGAGGGCGTCAGGCGCCTGTCCCTGCCGGTTTCGATCGATCTCGTCGAAGATGAAATCCTGCGTTTCTCCGCCCTGCTCGGTGATGGTGTCGCCAAGCTGATGCTGACCCGCGGCGAAGGTGCGCGCGGCTACGGGCCGCAGGCCGACGCCCAGGTGCGCCGACTGTTGCTGGCCTCGCCCGCGCCGGCTTACCCGGCGAAGAACCGAGAGGAGGGCGTAAGGCTCTTCTCCTGCGCCACCCGCCTGGCCGAGCAGCCACTGCTGGCCGGTCTCAAGCACCTCAATCGCCTGGAGCAGGTCCTGGCTCGCGCCGAATGGAGCGATCCGGCTTTCGCCGAAGGATTGATGCGCGATGTTTCCGGGCGCGTCGTCGAAGGCGTGTTCAGCAACCTGTTCCTGGTGAAGCGGGGCGAGCTGATCACCGCCGAGCTGGGCCGCTGCGGCGTTGCTGGGGTCATGCGTGCCGAGATCATCGAGCGCGCCCGTAGCCTGGGCCTGTCGGTCATCGTGCGCGACATCGAGCACGGCGAACTGGCGGGCGCCGACGAGGTCTTTCTCTGCAACAGTCTCTACGGTATCTGGCCGGTGCTCGGCGTGGCCGAGTTCACTTGGCCGGTCGGGCCCCTGACCCGTAAACTGCAGGGCCAACTCCGCGAACTTCTGGATTCCTGATACGTGATGCGCAAATTGCTGGTGCTGCTGGAAGGCGGCCTGCTGCTGGCCGGGCTCATGCTGGGCCTGGCGGCCTGGGAGCAGCAGCGTGCGCTGCAGCAGCCGCTCCAGCTCACCGAAGAGCGCCTGCTGGATGCTCCCAGCGGCGCCACCCCCGGTCGTCTGCTGACCCGCCTGGAGGACGAGGACGTCCTGCACGGCGGCTTCTGGCTACGTCTGTACTGGCGCTTCAACCTGGCGGGCGAGGCGCTGCACAGCGGTGAATACCGCCTGACGCCCGGCATGACTGCCGCTCAGTTGCTCGATCTGTGGCGTGAGGGCGACGTCGTGCAGTACGGCCTGACCCTGGTCGAGGGCTGGAACTTCCATCAGGTCCGCGAATTGCTCACCCGCCAGCCCAAGCTGGACCAGACTCTCAATGGCGTGAGTGATGCCGAAGTCATGGCGAAGCTCGGTAAGCCCGGCGTGTTCCCGGAAGGCCGCTTCTTCCCCGACACCTACCGCTTTGTCCGTGGCACCAAGGACGTCGATATCCTCAAGCACGCCTACCAGCGCATGGAGACCATTCTCGCCGAGGAGTGGGACAAGCGCGGCGAGGACCTGCCCTACAAGGACTCGTACCAGGCGCTGATCATGGCCTCGCTGGTGGAGAAGGAAACCGGCGTACCTCAGGAGCGCGGCCAGATCGCCGGCGTTTTCGTGCGCCGCCTGCAGAAGAACATGCTGTTGCAGACCGACCCGACCGTCATCTACGGCATGGGCGAGCGCTACGCCGGCAAGATCACTCGGGCCGACCTGCGCACGCCAACGCCCTACAACACCTATGTGGTCGCCGGCCTGCCGCCGACGCCCATCGCGCTGCCCGGACGCGAGGCGATCCACGCTGCGCTGAACCCGGTGCCGGGACAGAGCCTGTACTTCGTCGCCCGTGGCGATGGTAGTCACACCTTCTCCGACAACCTCGACGATCACAACAAGGCCGTCCAGGAATTCCAGATCAAGCGCCGCGCCGACTACCGTTCCAGCCCGGCGCCCGTTCCGTCGCCGGCGCAGACGCCGGACGAAGACGCTCCCGCCGCAGATACCCCTGCAGCGCAGTAGCCCGACAACACAAGGAGTGAGCCGAGTGACCGGCCTGTTCATCACCCTGGAAGGCCCCGAAGGCGCGGGCAAGAGCACCAATCGCGAGTACCTGGCCGAGCGCCTGCGCGAATGCGGCATCGAGGTCCAGCTGACCCGCGAGCCCGGCGGTACGCCGCTGGCCGAGCGCATCCGCGAGCTGCTGCTGGACCCGAGCGATGAAATGATGGCAGTGGATACCGAGCTGCTGCTGGTCTTTGCCGCCCGCGCCCAGCACATCGCCGAGGTCATCCGTCCGGCCCTGGAGCGTGGCGCTGTAGTGCTCTGCGATCGCTTCACGGACGCCACCTATGCCTATCAGGGCGGCGGTCGTGGTCTGCCGGTGGAGCGCATCGCCCAGTTGGAAAGCTTCGTCCAGGGCAGCCTGCGCCCGGACCTGACCCTGGTGTTCGACCTGCCGGTGGAAATCGGCCTGTCCCGCGCGGCTGCCCGTGGCCGCCTGGACCGCTTCGAGCAGGAGGGGCGCGCCTTCTTCGAGGCAGTGCGCAATACCTATCTGGATCGCGCCCGCGCCGAGCCTGCGCGCTATCACATCCTCGATGCGGCGCAGACGCTGCCCGAGGTGCAGCGCGACCTGGATGGCCTGCTGCCGATCCTGCTGGAGCGCCTCAATGGCTGACATCTATCCCTGGCAGCAGGGCCTCTGGCAGCAGCTCAGCAGCCGCCCGCGCCATGCCCATGCCTATCTGCTGCACGGGCCGGCCGGTATCGGCAAGCGTGTGCTGGCGGAGAATCTGGTGCACTTCCTGCTGTGCCAGCGGCCCGCGGCCGGCAAGGCGTGCGGCCAGTGCAAGGCCTGCCAGTTGCTTGCCGCCGGCACGCACCCGGATTTCTTCCTGCTGGAACCGGAGGAGCCGGAGAAGCCCATTCGGGTCGATCAGGTTCGCGAACTGGTGGGCTTCGTGGTGCAGACCGCGCAGTTGGGCGGGCGCAAGGTGGTGCTGCTGGAGCCGGCCGAGGCAATGAACCTGAATGCCGCCAACGCCCTGCTGAAAAGCCTGGAAGAGCCTTCCGGCGATACCGTGCTGCTGCTTATCAGCCACCAGCCCAGCCGGCTGTTGCCGACCATCAAGAGCCGCTGTGTACAGCAGGCCTGCCCGCAGCCTTCTGCCGAGCAGGCCCGTGCCTGGCTGGAGGGCGCCCTCCCGGCCGAGCCGGTGGAGGCGTTGGACGAGTTGCTGGTGCTCGCTGGCGGTTCACCGCTGACCGCGCTGCGACTGCAGGGCCAAGGCGTGCGCGAGCAGCGCGCACAAGTGGTCGAAGGGGTGAAGAAGCTGCTCAAGCAGCAGGTTGCCCCAGGTCAGCTGGCCGAAAGCTGGAATGCTGTACCTTTGCCACTATTGTTCGACTGGTTCTGCGACTGGTCGCTGCTGATCCTGCGTTACCAGCTGGCTCGGGACGAAGAGGGCCTGGGCCTGACCGACATGCGCAAGGTCGTGCAGTATCTCGCCGAGAAGTCGACACAACCCAAGGTGCTGGCAATGCAGGACTGGTTGCTGCTGCAACGGCAGAAAGTCCTCAATAAAGCCAACCTCAACCGTGCCTTGCTTCTCGAAGCCTTGCTCGTACAGTGGGCAAGTCTGCCCGGGCCGGGCTAGAATCCGGCCATCGGAAAAATCTGCCAGGACAGCTGAATGAGCTTGCCACCAAATCTGGGTCCGCGTAACGGAATCCTGTCCCTGACCATCAAGGACAAATCCGTGCTGTATGCCGCCTACATGCCGTTCATCCGCAACGGTGGGCTGTTCATTCCGACCAACAAGACCTACAAGCTGGGTGATGAGGTCTTCATGCTGCTCAACCTGATGGACGAGCCGGAGAAGATCCCGGTCGCCGGCAAGGTGGTCTGGATTACCCCTCGTGGCGCGCAGGGTAACCGTGCTGCCGGCATTGGCGTGCAGTTCAACGACGGCGACAACACCGCGCGCAACAAGATCGAAACCTATCTCGCTGGCGCGCTGAAGTCGGATCGCCCGACCCATACCATGTAGCTCATACCATGCGAGAATGGCAGCTTGTACAGGCTGCAAACACGAAGCGCCCCGAGGGGCGCTTCGTCATTTTTCGGAGAAGGTTTTCATGCTGGTCGATTCCCACTGCCACCTCGATCGTCTCGATCTCGCCGCCCACGACGGATCGCTGGATGCCGCGCTGGACGCTGCCCGTGCGCGCGGTGTCAGCCAGTTCCTGTGCATCGGTGTGAGCGCGGACAATGCCAGGGCGGTGAAGGATCTGGCGGATCGCTACGCCGACGTGCATTGCTCGGTGGGCGTCCACCCGCTTGACCTGGAGCCGGGCGCCGCACCGGCGCTGGACTGGCTGCTGGGCGAGTTGAACCATCCGCGCGTGGTAGCCATCGGCGAGACCGGCCTGGACTATCACTACGAGCCGGAGGCCGCCGAACTGCAGCAGGAAGCCTTCCGCCTGCACCTTGAGGCCGCCAAGGTGACCGGCAAACCGGTCATCGTGCATACCCGCGAGGCGCGCGCCGATACCCTGGCGTTGCTGCGCGAGGCGGCGCTGCCGCAGGCCGGTGTGCTGCACTGCTTCACCGAAGACTGGGAGATGGCCAAGGCGGCGCTGGATATCGGCTTCTACATCTCGCTGTCGGGCATCGTCACCTTCCGCAATGCCGAGCAACTGCGCGAAGTGGCGCGCCAGGTGCCCGTGGATCGCCTGCTAGTGGAAACCGATTCACCCTATCTCGCGCCGGTGCCCCATCGCGGCAAGCCGAACCTCCCCGAATATGTGCGCGAGGTGGCCGAGTACCTGGCCGTCTTGCGTGGGGTAAGTTTCGAAATGCTGGCCGAGCAGACCACGGCCAATTTCCGCCGGCTGTTCCCGCTCGCCTGCTGATGGTCTGTGCGCGGACAGCTTTCCCGCGCGCAAAAAAAACCCGGGTTCTGGGGGATGAATCCGGGTCAAGACCATTAGGAGTTTAACAATAAGGTACGCGATCCTCGGTACCTTCACCGGCGGAGCACTTGGGGGGAGATGCCGCGCGCCGGTATCTACAAGTATTGGTCAAGATGCCGCGCTTGCCACAGGGGTGCCGGTGTTTTTTAAACGGATTTGGAATACATCACACCGGGCTGAGCAGCTTTCTCGGCCGCGCCTGCGTTACTGCCCCGCCAAAGCCCCGATCAGCGCCAGGGTCTCCTCGATGACCGCTTCGCTGGTGTAGAAGTGCGGCGAGAAGCGGATGCCGGCGCCGCGCTGGATGCACACCACCTGCTCCGCGCGCAAACGCTCCAGCAGACCGGTATTGTCCCAACCGGCCAGGCTGAAAGTCAGGATGCCAGCGCGGCGAGTCGGCTCTGCCGGGCTGTGCAGCGAGGCACCGGAGAGGCGGCCCAGGCCGTCGTGCAGTTGCTGGACGCGCGCCTGCACCAGTTCACCCACCGCCGCCATGCCGACCTCTTCCAGCAGGCCAAGGCTGGCGTCCAGTGCCACGGCGCCGAGCATGTTCGGGCTGCCGCACTCGAAGCGGCGAGCACTGCGCGCCGGCTGCCAGTCGGCCAGGTCGTAGTTGCCGGCGTTTTCCAGCATGTGCCAGCCGTATTCCTGCAGCGCCAGTTGCTCGCGTTCGGCAGCGCGGCAATAGAACACGCCCAGGCCCTCCGGGCCGAGCATCCATTTGTGCCCATCGGCCATGGCGAAGGCGCAGTCGTAGGCCTGCACGTCGAAGGGCAGGGCGCCCAGTTGCTGGATGGCGTCGATGCAATACAGCACGCCGCGCTGGCGGCAGCCGGCCCCGAGGCGCTCCAGGTCCATGCGCAGGCCGCTGGCGTACTGCACAGCGCTGATCGACAGCAGGCGCGTGCGCGGTGTGCAGGCGGCCAGCAGGTCGCCTTCGGGATCATCGCCGTCCAGGCTCACCTGGATGACTTCCACCCCGCGCGGTTTGAGTGCTTCCCAGACGACCCGGTTGGAGGGGAATTCCTGATCGCTGATCACCACCTGGTCGCCAGCGCGCCAGTCCAGGCCGAAGGCGACGAAGGACAACGCCTCGGAAGTGTTCTTCACCAGGGCGATATCACCGGTGGTCCGCGCATTCACCAGGCGCATCAGGCGCTCGCGCAGGCGCTTCTCGATGGTCAGCCAGCGCGGATAGTCGCGGGCACCCAGCAGGATGTTCTCCTGGGCAAACGCCGCGACGGCGTCTGCGGCGCGCTTGGGCCAGGGCGCGACTGCGGCGTGGTTCAGGTAGCGCAGGCCGGGTTGTTGGGGAAACTCGGAAGAAAAGCTAATCATGTCGGATGATCCGTGCAATTTGGCGCTGAATAGGCATAATACGCGGCTTCGAATTTTGACTATTTTTGACCGAACAGTCTTTTTATGCAGAAAGAGCCGCGCAAGGTTCGCGAATTCCGTCGTCGCGAACAGGAAATCCTCGACACCGCCCTCAAGCTGTTCCTCGAACAGGGCGAAGACAGTGTCACGGTCGAAATGATCGCCGATGCCGTGGGTATCGGCAAAGGCACCATCTACAAGCACTTCAAGTCCAAGGCGGAGATCTACCTGCGCCTGATGCTGGACTACGAGCGCGATCTGGCCGACCTGTTCCACTCCGAAGACGTCGCCCGCGACAAGGAGCGCCTGTCGCGCGCCTACTTCGAGTTCCGCATGCGCGACCCGCAGCGCTATCGCCTGTTCGACCGCCTGGAAGAAAAGGTGGTGAAGACCAGCCAGGTCCCGGAGATGGTCGAGGAGCTGCACAAGATCCGCGAATCCAACTTTGAGCGCCTGAGTCAGCTGATCAAGGAACGCATCGCGGCGGGCAAGCTGGAAGACGTGCCGGCCTATTTCCACTACTGCGCGGCCTGGGCGCTGGTGCATGGCGCTGTGGCGCTGTACCACTCGCCGTTCTGGCGCGAAGTACTGGAGGATCAGGAAGGCTTCTTCCAGTTCCTCATGGACATCGGCGTGCGCATGGGCAACAAGCGCAAGCGCGACGGCGATACGCCGGCCGCCTGAGTCGCCATTCGCGCGATTCATCGTCGTGGTTGCGACAGGGCTCCCGGCGCCGGTGGGGATATACTTGCATGAGTGATCGCCACCGGAGCCGAGCATGATCGTCGACCGCCAGGGCAGGCGCTTCCGCAATCTTCGCGTGAGCCTGACCGCCGCCTGCAACTACGCCTGCACTTATTGCGTGCCGGACGGCAAGCGTCTGGTCGCGGCGCAGGACGAGCTGTCGGCGGAATCCCTGGTGCGCGGGGTCGCCTACCTGATCGAGTCCGCTGGCATCGAGCGTCTGCGCGTCACCGGTGGCGAACCGTTGGTCAGCCCGAAGCTTGATACCTTCCTGCATGGCGTCAGCCGTCTCGGGCTGCAGGACATCGCCATCACCACCAACGGCCAACTGCTGTCGAAGAAACTGCCGCTGCTGCTGGATTGCGGCATCCGCCGCCTCAACGTTTCCCTCGATACTCTGGATGCCGATGCCTTCCGGCGCATTGCCCGTGGCGGCGACCTGGCCACGGTGCTCAAGGGGCTCGACGAGGCCCGCGCTGCGGGCCTGAAGATCAAGCTCAACATGGTCCCGCTGCGTGGACAGAACCTCGACCAGGTCCTGCCGCTGCTGGACTACTGCCTGGAGCACGGCTTCGAGCTGCGCTTCATCGAGCTGATGCGTATGGGCCACCTGGCCCACGACCCGAACGGCTTCCGCCAGCAGTTCGTCAGCTTGCAGGAGCTGCTGGAACTGATCGGCGAGCGTCATCCCTATATCCAGGCCGATGCGCCGGTGGATGCCACGGCCATTCGTTATGAAGTGCCGGGGCAGGGCTATTTCGGTGTGATCGCCAATGAAAGCGTGCCGTTCTGTCGGACCTGCTCGCGTCTGCGACTGTCCTCCACCGGCTGGCTGCACGGCTGCCTGTCGTCGAGCAACCGCCATTACGTCGGCGACCTGCTGGACAAACCGCGCCACCAGGCGCTTCCCGCCTTGCAGCGGTTGCTGGTGAGTGCCCTGGCGGACAAGCAGGAAGTCGCCTTCTCCGGCGGCGCCACCATCATGAAGATCATCGGCGGCTGAGATCGCCCTCAAGACCTGATTAGCCCATGCCCAACGAATTCCCCATTTCCTACATCGAGCCGGTGTTCCGGCCGCCGAGCGAAGCACACTCGCTCATTCTTCCCGTCACCAACGGCTGTTCCTGGAACCAGTGCGGCTTCTGCGAGATGTATACCCAGCCGCAGAAGAAATTCCGCGCCCGCGACGAGGCCGAGGTGCTGGAGGAGATTCGCCGCTGTGGCGAGCGCCTGATCGTCCAGCGGGTGTTCCTCGCCGATGGCGATGCGCTGGTGTTGCCGACGCGGCGCCTGCTCAATATCCTCCGAGCGATCCGCGAGTACCTGCCCGAGGTGGACCGTGTCTCCAGCTACTGCCTGCCGCGCAACCTGCGCAAAAAGTCGGTGGAGGAGCTGAAGGAATTGGCGGACGCCGGCCTGCGTATGGCATACGTAGGTGCCGAGTCCGGCGACGACGAGGTGCTTGCGCGGGTGAACAAGGGCGAGACCTACGCCTCGACGCTGGATGCATTGCAGAAGCTGGGCGAGGCGGGGATCAAGCGCTCGGTAATGGTCCTCAACGGCCTGGGCGGCAGCACCCTGAGCGCCCAGCACGCCGACAACTCGGCGCGCCTGATGAACGAAGCGCAGCCGGAGTTTCTCTCCACCCTGGTGGTGAGCTTCCCGACCGGCGAGGAGCGCTACCGCGCAGGCTTCCCCGATTTCCGGCCGTTGTCCCAGGCCGAGCTGTTCGTCGAAGTCGAGCGCCTGCTAAGCGTGCTGGAGCTGCGCGACACGGTGTTCCGCAGCGATCACGCCTCCAACTATCTGGTACTCAAGGGCACGCTGGGGGCGGACAAGGCGAAGCTGCTCGCCCAGGTTCGCCAGGCCATCGAGCAGCCTCAGCGTGCGCATCTGCGCCAGGAATGGCAGCGCGGCCTGTGATGGCGCGGAAGCTGCATTGCTTGTCCGAATGCCGGTTTTTCGTCGCCGGCTCCGGAGATTTCCCATGCGCTACCTGATGTTGATCCTTGCCTTCGCCAGCCTGGGCGGCTGCATGAATCCCAGTGACCTGGCCGATGGCACCGACTACTACCTGCGTGATTCGGGCTTCCTCGATCACAGCCAGACCCGCCGCACCTCGAACTGGCGCCTGCAGCAGGACTCCTTCATCTATATCGCCCAGGGCCCGTTCGTGCCGCCCGGCCATCCTTATGCACGGCCCAACGTGGTGGCGGAGGAGGCGTTCAAAGGCTTCGTGCAGTACTTCCCGCTGGTGCGTCGGGCGAAGAGCCCGCTGGGGCTGGAGGGTGCGATGCAGGAAGCGCGCGCGGCGGGTGCCAATTATCTGTTGTATACCCGCTTTGCCCGTGGGGAGGACAATGTCGGCACCTACGAGGAATATGAGGACACCGACAACGCGGTGGGCCGCGACCGTAGCGTGATCCAGGTGATGCTGATCGAGACCGACAACCGCTATCTGGTAGACAGTGCGACTATCCGCAGTCGCGGCGGTTTTCTGACATTCTATGATACCAGCCCCGAGGACCTGATCGGGCGGCCGCTGGAAGACTATGCCCGCAGCCTGCTGGGGGTGAAGACGCGAGAGGAGTACCAATGACTGATCCACAGACTCAATCGGACCGGGCCGGCAACCTGCTGGCGCAGATTCCCGCCAGCAAGGACAAGGGGCTGCCGCCGGTGCATCTGTGGAACCCGGATTGCTGCGGCGATATCGACATGCGCATCGCTCGCGACGGCACCTGGTATTACCTGGGCACGCCGATCGGCCGCAAGCCGATGGTGCGGCTGTTCTCCACCATCATCCGCCGCGATGGCGACGACTATTTCCTGATCACTCCGGTGGAGAAGTGCGGGATCACTGTCGATGACGCGCCATTCGTCGCCATTACCCTGGCCGTCGAAGGGGAGGGCGAACAGCAGGTGTTGCGCTTCACCACCAATGTCGAGGATGAGGTGGTGGCCGACGCCGCGCATCCGATCCGCGTGGAGCTCGATCCGCAGACCCAGGAGCCGTCACCCTATGTACTGGTGCGGGTGAACCTGGAGGCGCTGATCCACCGCAACGTCTTCTACCAGTTGGTCGAGCTGGCGGTTCCCCGCGAGATCGACGGTATCGAGTGGCTGGGAGTGTGGAGTTCCGGGGAGTTCTTCCCTATTGCACCGCAGCCGTGACCGGTGGGTCTGAATGCGGCCAGTAGTCCCCGTTCTTCATCGCTACAAGTACTTAGCTTGCAAAGAAAAAGGCTCCCGAGGGAGCCTTTTTCGATACCGCCAACGCCTTACATGTTGGGGTAGTTCGGACCGCCGGTGCCTTCCGGGGCCACCCAGGTGATGTTCTGGGCCGGGTCCTTGATGTCGCAGGTCTTGCAGTGTACGCAGTTCTGCGCGTTGATCTGGAAGCGCTTGCTGCCGTCGTCGTTGCTCACCACTTCGTACACGCCCGCCGGGCAGTAACGCTGCGCAGGCTCGTCGTAGAGCGGCAGGTTCTTGCCAACCGGGATGCTCGGGTCGGTCAGCTTCAGGTGGATCGGCTGGTCTTCCTCGTGGTTGGTGTTGGACAGGAACACCGAGGACAGCTTGTCGAAGCTGAGTTTGCCGTCCGGCTTCGGATAATCGATCTTCGGCGCTTCGCTGGCCTTCTTCAGGGTCGCGTAGTCCGGGGTCGTATCGTGCAGGGTGAACGGAAGCTTGCCGCCGAAGATGTTCTGGTCGATGAAGTTGAACGCACCGCCACCGATGGCGCCGAACTTGTGCATCGCCGGGCCGAAGTTGCGGCTGCTGAACAGCTCGTCGTACAGCCAGCTGCCCTTGAAGGCATCGACGTAGTTGGTCAGCTCGTCACCGCCTTCGCGGCCGGCGAACAGGGCTTCGGCAACCGAGTCGGCGGCCAGCATGCCGGACTTCATTGCGGTGTGGCTGCCCTTGATCTTGGCGAAGTTCAGGGTGCCCAGGTCGCAGCCGATCAGTGCGCCGCCCGGGAAGACCATCTTCGGCAGCGAGTTCAGGCCGCCCTTGCAGATGGCGCGAGCGCCGTAGGCCACGCGCTTGCCGCCTTCCAGGTACTGCTTGATCACCGGGTGGTGCTTGTAGCGCTGGAACTCGTCGAACGGCGACAGGTGCGGGTTGGTGTAGGACAGGTCGATGATCAGGCCCACTACTACCTGGTTGTTCTCCAGGTGATAGAGGAAGGAGCCGCCCGGGTTGTCGTCGTTCAGCGGCCAGCCAGCGGTGTGCACCACCAGGCCCTGCTCGTGCTTGGCCGGGTCGATGTCCCAGATTTCCTTGATGCCGATACCGTAGTGCTGGGCGTCGGCTTCGCTGTCGAGCTTGTACTTCTTGATCAGCTGTTTGCCGATGTGGCCACGGCAGCCTTCGGCGAACAGGGTGTACTTGGCGCGCAGTTCCATGCCCGGGGTGTAGTAACCCTCTTTCGGATTGCCTTCGCGGTCGACGCCCAGGTCACCGGTGACAATGCCGCGCACCACGCCATTCTCGTCGATCAGCGCTTCCTGGGCGGCGAAGCCCGGGTAGATCTCGACGCCCAGGCCTTCGGCCTGCTGGGCCAGCCAGCGGCACAGGTTGCCCAGGGAGATGATGTAGTTGCCTTCGTTGTGCATGGTCTTGGGCACGAAGAAGTTCGGCACCTTGGCCGCCGCTTCCGGGCTCTTCAGCACATAGATGTCGTCGCGCTTGACGGGGGTGTTCAGCGGCGCTTCGAGTTCCTTCCAGTTGGGGAACAGCTCGTTCAGCGCGCGGGGCTCGAACACGGCGCCCGAGAGGATGTGGGCGCCCACTTCGGAACCCTTCTCGACCACACAGACGCTGATTTCCTGACCGGCGTCGGCGGCCTTCTGTTTCAGTCGGCAAGCGGCGGACAGACCGGCAGGGCCGGCGCCGACGATGACGACGTCGAATTCCATAAATTCGCGTTCCACTATCGATCTCTCCTGAATCAAGGCTCTGGGCATTTTGTAGGTATTGGGATGGGCGTGCCCCCACCCAGTAAGAGCGGGGCGCATTATAGCTAGACCTGTTGCTATATCTAAACCCTTTATCGAGGGCAATACAAACGTTTGTTTGAATCGCGCGTAACCCTGATAGAATCGGGGTCCGCGGCTTATAAAGGGGTATTTTCGTGTATTGACCCGCCCGGTCGATGCGGTCAAGATACCTGCGGTTTTGCGGTCGCGTTGCGCTGGATGTAGTCGCAGATGGCGTGCACTACCGGCCAGGCCTGTCTGGCGACATTCCTATTCACCGGAGAAAAACGAGGAATCCATGAAGGTTCTTGTAGCTGTCAAACGAGTGGTTGACTATAACGTCAAGGTCCGCGTCAAGGCGGACAACTCCGGCGTCGATCTCGCCAACGTCAAGATGTCCATGAACCCCTTCTGCGAAATCGCCGTGGAAGAGGCCGTACGCCTTAAAGAGAAAGGCGTCGTCACCGAGATCGTTGCGGTCTCCGTCGGCCCGACCGCTGCCCAGGAGCAACTGCGTACCGCGCTGGCTCTGGGTGCTGATCGCGCCATCCTCGTTGAAACCAACGAAGAACTGAGCTCCCTGGCCATCGCCAAGTCGCTGAAAGCCCTGGTCGACAAAGAGCAGCCGCAGCTGGTCATCCTCGGCAAGCAGGCCATCGACAGCGACAACAACCAGACCGGCCAGATGCTGGCCGCGCTGACCGGCTACGCGCAAGGCACCTTCGCCTCCAAGGTCGAAGTCGCTGGTGACAAGGTCAACGTCACCCGTGAAATCGACGGCGGCCTGCAGACCGTTGCCCTGAACCTGCCGGCAATCGTCACCACCGACCTGCGCCTGAACGAGCCGCGCTACGCGTCGCTGCCCAACATCATGAAAGCGAAGAAGAAGCCGCTGGACGTGGTGACCCCGGACGCCCTGGGCGTTTCCACCGCTTCCACCGTGAAGACCGTGAAAGTCGAAGCTCCGGCTGCCCGTAGCGCTGGCATCAAGGTCAAGTCCGTTGCTGAACTGGTCGAGAAACTGAAGAACGAGGCGAAAGTAATCTGATGGCTATCCTGGTAATCGCTGAGCACAACAACGGCGCACTGGGCGCTGCCACTCTGAATACTGTCGCTGCCGCGCAGAAGATCGGTGGTGACATCGCTGTCCTGGTCGCTGGCCAGAACGTCGGTGGCGTGGCTGAAGCCGCTGCCAAGATCGCAGGCGTTTCCAAGGTGCTGGTCGCCGACAATGCCGCCTACGCTCACCAGCTGCCGGAGAACGTTGCTCCGCTGATCGCTGAGCTTGGCAAGGGTTACAGCCACGTGCTGGCTCCGGCCACCACCAACGGCAAGAACTTCCTGCCGCGCGTTGCCGCCCTGCTGGACGTCGACCAGATCTCCGAGATCATCGAAGTCGTCAGCGCCGACACCTTCAAGCGCCCGATCTATGCCGGTAACGCCATCGCTACCGTGCAGTCCTCGGCTGCAGTGAAAGTGATCACCGTGCGCGGCACCGGCTTCGACGCCGTTGCTGCCGAAGGTGGTTCCGCCGCTGTTGAAGCTGTTTCCGGCCCGGCCGATGCCGGCAAGTCCGCCTTCGTTGGCGAAGAGCTGGCCAAGTCCGACCGTCCGGAACTGACCGCTGCCAAGATCGTCGTATCCGGCGGCCGCGGCATGGGCAATGGCGACAACTTCAGCATCCTTTACTCCCTGGCCGACAAGCTGGGCGCTGCCGTCGGTGCTTCCCGCGCCGCGGTCGACGCCGGCTTCGTGCCGAACGACATGCAGGTCGGCCAGACCGGCAAGATCGTTGCTCCGCAGCTGTACGTGGCCGTTGGTATCTCCGGCGCCATCCAGCACCTGGCGGGCATGAAGGATTCGAAAGTGATCGTTGCGATCAACAAGGACGAAGAGGCGCCGATCTTCCAGGTCGCCGACTACGGCCTGGTCGCCGACCTGTTCGAAGCCGTACCGGAGCTGGAAAAGGCCGTCTAAGCCTTTTTCGCTCAGTGAAGGAACCCGCCCCCGTGGCGGGTTCTTTCATTTCAGGTCCCTGATTTTCCTCGGGAAATGGTCGTTTCGCTGCACTGATGACCCATTGGTCACGAATCTTTGCGCAGAAGTCCACGGGCGAAGGTGTCTCATCTACAATGCGCGACGTCTCCAGTTCCTGAATGTGTTCAATCGACACCTGGCTACCGAGGTTTTCATGATCATCAAACCGCGCGTGCGTGGCTTCATCTGCGTCACTACCCACCCGACCGGCTGTGAAGCCAACGTCAAGGAACAGATCGAGTACGTCGAGGCGCACGGTGCCATCGCCAACGGTCCGAAGAAGGTCCTGGTCATCGGTTCCTCCACCGGCTACGGCCTGGCCGCGCGCATCAGCGCCGCCTTTGGCGCCGGCGCCGACACCCTGGGCGTGTTCTTCGAGCGCCCCGGCAGCGAGACCAAGGCGGGCACCGCCGGCTGGTACAACTCGGCTGCCTTCGAGAAGTTCGCCAAGGCCAAGGGCCTGTATGCGCGCAGTATCAACGGCGACGCCTTCTCCGATGAAGTGAAGAAAGTCACCATCGAAACCATCAAGCAGGACCTGGGCAAGGTCGACCTGGTGGTCTACAGCCTGGCCGCGCCGCGCCGTACCCATCCCAAGACCGGCGAGGTCTTCAACTCCGTGCTCAAGCCGGTCGGCAAGAGCGTCAACTTCCGTGGTCTGGACACCGACAAGGAAGTGATCAAGGAAAGCGTGATGGAGCCGGCCACCGAGGCCGAGATCGCCAACACCGTGGCCGTGATGGGTGGTGAAGACTGGCAGATGTGGATCGACGCGCTGCAGGAAGCCGGTGTGCTGGCCGACGGCGCCAAGACCACCGCCTTCACCTACCTGGGCGAAGAGATCACCCATGATCTGTACTGGAACGGCTCCATCGGCGCCGCCAAGAAGGATCTGGACCAGAAAGTCCTGGGCATTCGCGAGAAGCTGGCCGTCACCGGCGGCGACGCCCGTGTTTCCGTGCTGAAAGCCGTGGTCACCCAGGCCAGCTCGGCCATCCCGATGATGCCGCTGTACCTGTCGCTGCTGTTCAAGGTGATGAAGGAGAAGGGCACCCACGAAGGCTGCATCGAGCAGGTCGACGGCCTGTTCCGCGAGAGCCTGTACGGCGCCGAGCCGCACCTGGACGCCGACGGCCGCCTGCGCGCCGACTACAAGGAACTGCAGCCGGACGTGCAGGACACCGTGAAGGATCTGTGGAACAAGGTGACCAACGAGAACCTGTACCAACTGACCGACTTCACCGGCTACAAGTCCGAGTTCCTGCGTCTCTTCGGCTTCGAGATCGCCGGCGTGGACTACGAGCAGGACGTCAATCCGGACGTGCAGATTCCGAATCTGATCCAGCTCTGAGTTCGCACCAGCAGAAACGGCGCCCGAGGGCGCCGTTTTTGTTTGTCGCCGGCGATCAGTTCGCCGCGGTGACCGGCCCGTGGCTCTGCTTGAGGAAGTCCAGGTAAAGGCGAGCGGTTTCCTCGGGGCGCTCGATCATCGGCACGTGGCCACAATCGCGCAGGATGGCGACACTGGGTTTCTTCAGCAGCAGTTTCATCACCTCGATGCTGGAAACGTCCAGTACGCGGTCGCGATCGCCCCACAGCAGCAGGGTTGGCGCGGTGATCTTCGGCAGCTCCGGTTCCAGTGGGATATAGCGTTCACGCAACTGCTGGAAGACCATGCCGTTGAACTCGCTGCGCTCCAGCGAGCGTTCTGCCAGGTAGTCCCGCAGGCGCGACGGCAGCGGTGGCTTCTGCACGAAGACGAAGTCGAGCAGGGCGGGGAAATCTTCCACCCTGCGCAACACCAGCGGATTGTCGCCGCCCTTGAGCAGGCGCTCGAACAGTTCGCTCTGGTGCGGCGCCATGATTCCTGCGTTGTCGAACAGGCCGACCGACAACACCTCCTGCGGATGTCGCGCGGCCAGCAGCGCGGCGATGTGCCCGCCCATGGAGTTTCCCACCACGTGGAATCGGCCGATGCCCTGCTCGCGCATGAAGTCGGCCAGGCGCTCCGCCTGGGTGCCGACGTCGTAGCTGATGTT
Source organism: Pseudomonas multiresinivorans (assembly GCF_012971725.1). Taxonomy (NCBI): domain Bacteria; kingdom Pseudomonadati; phylum Pseudomonadota; class Gammaproteobacteria; order Pseudomonadales; family Pseudomonadaceae; genus Pseudomonas; species Pseudomonas multiresinivorans. The sequence goes on along the minus strand of NZ_CP048833.1, from coordinate 4,423,377 downwards.
CTGCGGTTTGCTGCTGTCGCCGAAGCCTGGCAGGTCGACGGCGATGACGTGGTAATCCTGGGTGAGGAAGCGGGCGAAGCGCGGCCAGTTGCTCTTGTCGGCGCCGAAGCCGTGGATCAGCAGGATGGTCTGGGCCTTCTCTGGGCCGCCCTCGTAATAGGCGATGTCCAGGTTGTCGACCTGCAGGCTGTTGGCTGACAGCCGTGCGCGAGCGCTTTCGACGTACTGCGCGGTTGCCAGCAGGGTGGAGGGGAAGGCGTAGAGCACGCCGGCGGCAACGGCTATCGCCAGGAGCAGGGCCAGAAGGGCTTTCTTCATGAGAAGTCCTTATTACCAAATCAGGTCGGTGTGCTTTACGCTAGCATTTTGCGGCTCTAAGCAGGGCCGTTCTTTCTTCTGGCGAGCGAGACTACCGATGCCCGATTGCTTCACGATGATCCGTGCGGTGCTGTTGCTGGTGACTTTCTCCATGCCCCTGGCCGGTGCCGCGGCTGGCAAGTGCGAGCGCCTGGTGGCCACGGGTAACCCGGAGTACCCGCCTTATCTGTGGCGCGACCCGGCGCAACCGGAACGCCTGATCGGCGCCAACGCCGACCTTCTGGAGCAGATCGGCAAGGCGGTCGGGGTGAATATCCGGGTGATCTATACCGGTTCCTGGGCTCGTGCACAGGAGGAGGCGCGACTGGGTCGCGTCGACCTGATCGCCGGCGCATTCCTCACGCCGGAGCGCCTGGAGACCATGGATTATATCCATCCGGCTTTTCTCACCACCGACAACGTCGTCTGGATGCGCAAGGATGCCGTCGCGGCCTACAGCGGCCGTGACGATCTGAAGGGGCTGAAGGGCGGAACCCTGGTGAACAACAGCTTCGGCCCGGATTTCGACACTTTCGCCAAGGAGCAATTGACGCTGGAGGAAGTACCCAGCCTGACCCAGGCGTTCCAGAAGCTGCTGCTCAAACGCTCGGATTATGTGATCTACGAGCACTATCCCGGCCTCGCGGTCGCCGATACCCTCGGCATGGCCGATGACCTGCAGCCGCTGGAACCGCCGATCTCCAGCGAAGGTCTGTACCTGACCGTCGCGCACAACTCGGCTTGCAACGACCCGTGGCTGCGCGGACAACTGGCGAAAAAAATGACAGAATTGACGGCCGCCGGAGTCCCGCAGCGCCTGCTGCAGGACAATCTGGCCCGCTGGAAGGCCCAGCAACTGCAGCCTGCCAGCACTCCCACCGAGTAGGACAATAGATTTCGTGATCAATCGACGGATGATGGTCGCCGGCCTGGCTTTGTTTGCAGTGGCCGGCTGTGCGACGAACGACCCGGCACCCAACGAGCAGATGCGCCTGACCGAACAGGCGCTGGAACAGGCCAAGGCCGTGGGTGCGACCGATGACGTGGCCGAACTCAAGCTCGCCGAGGACAAGTACCAGGCCGCCAAGGGTGCCCTGGCGGTCGGCTCGAACAAGAAGGCCCGGCAACTGGCCGAACAGGCCGAGCTCGATGCCCGCCTGTCCGAGGCCAAGGAGCTGACGCGCAAGAGCGCCGAGCAGTTGGCCGAACAGGGCAAGAGCATCAACCGCCTGCGCAAACAGTTGGGAGAAGTGCAATGACTTCCCTGCAACTGTTGCGTCTTGCCGCACTGTCGAGTGCCGTTCTGCTGGCCGGCTGCGCCAACAGCCAGCTCAGCGAGAAGTCCCTGGAACAGGCGCGCCTGCAGTTCCAGGCGGTGAAGGAAGACTCCGCCGTGCTGCGCAGTGCGCCCAAGGACGTGATCCGTGCCGGCGAGTCGCTGGCCCGTGCCGAGCGCCTGTCCAACTACTGGGGCAGCAGCGACGACGTGCTGCAGTACTCCTACCTCAGCCAGCGCTACAGCGAGATCGCCCGCGAGCACAGCAACCTGGCGTTGAACCAGGAGCGCCTGGCCAAGCAGCAGATGGAACGCGAACGCCTGCAACTGGCGATGCGCGAAGCGCGCCTGCTCAACGTGCAGGAGCAGAGCAAGTGGCTGGAGCAGCAGATGGTCAGCCTGGCGACCAACGAAACCGAGCGCGGCCTGGTGCTGACCCTGGGGGACGTGCTGTTCGACAGCGGCGAAGCCGACCTGAAGCCCGCGGCCAACCGCACTGTGCTCAAGGTGGTGCAGTTCCTCCAGCTCAACCCGCGGCGGATCATCCGCATCGAGGGCTATACCGACGCCGAAGGCGACCGCGAGCAGAATCTGCAGCTGTCGAAGGATCGTGCGCAGGCCGTGGCGGATGCGCTGACCGACCTGGGCGTGGACCAGAAGCGAGTCCAGGTACAAGGCTATGGCGAGGCCTATCCGATCTCGGACAACGCCTCGTCGCTGGGGCGCGCGCAGAACCGCCGGGTGGAGATCGTCTTCTCCGACGAGAAGGGCCAGCTCGGCGCCGAGCGCTGATCCGACTCGCAATATCCCGTCACAGGAAAACCCCGGAAGCCTCGGCTCCGGGGTTTTTCATCAGGGGCATCTCGAAATCTTTCGAGTGGCAGCTTGGCGAAAATAGCCGGGTGCGACTAATCCCCTCAGGGGAGCTGTAAACGAGAGAATGTGATGTCATCGGAAAAGAAGCTTTTCAATGTAATCGTGGCGGACCCGCAACCGATGATCGGTTGGGGCCTTGAGCGCTATCTGCTGGAGCGCGAACTGGCGCAGGTGAAAGCCTTCGTCAGCGACACCGACAGCCTGCTGGATGTCCTCACTGCCCATCCCGAGGTCGACCTCGCCATCGTCGAGCTGGCGCTGCCCGGCGCCCGCGGGCGTGACGGCGTGCACCTGATCGAATGGCTGCAGCGCCATCATCCGGATGTACCTGTACTGGTCTATTCGGTGATGGGTGCGCCGCTGTTGGCCACCGCGGCAGTTAAATGCGGCGCCGTGGGTTACGTCTGCAAGCGCAATCCGCTGCACTTGCTGGATGAAGCCTTCGCGCGTATCCGCAAGGGCGAGACCTACATCGACCCGATGCTGCGGCCGCCGCGCCACACCGGCAAACCGCTGAGCCCTACGGAAGTCGACATCATCCGCCGGCTGGCCCATGGCGCCACGGTGGGCGAGATCGCCGAACGGACCAATCGCAGCGTCTCCACCATCAGTACCCACAAGCGCAACGCCATGCAGAAGCTCGGCCTGACCACCGATGCGCAACTGGTGGTGGCAGGGTTGCTGGACTGGCTCGGGGAGATCTGAGCGCAGAGGGCGCAACTGTATCGGACGGAATGCTGACGACTGTTCTGGAACAGTTTTCACTTTTTGGCTACTGTTTCGGTTCAATGACCGAGGGATGGCCGTCATGTCCAATCTGCTGCTCTACCAGCGCATCGCCCAGCAACTGGCGGAAGACATCCGTCGTGGTGTCTACCAGCCGGGCGAGCGCGTGCCGTCCGTGCGCAAGTTGAGCACCCAGCTCAACGTCAGCCACGCCACGGTGCTTCAGGCCTATGCCACCCTCGAAGATCAGGGGCTGATCCGCGCGCGCCCGCAATCCGGCTTCTACGTGCACCGCACGCCGGCGCTGACTGCCTCGACGCCGGACATCGCCCGTGTGGAGCGGCCGGGGCTGGTCACCCGCAGCAGCATCATCAACCAGGTGCTCGCCGAGGCGCGCCGCGAAGGCGTGTTCCCTCTGGGCGCCGCCGTGCCGCACGTGGATTACCTCCCGGTGCGTGCGCTGCACCAGCAATTGGCCAAGGTCACCCGCTTCTCCAGCCCGCGTGCCTTCAGCTACATGTTCAGCCCCGGCTACGAGCCGTTGCGCCGTCAGGTGGCGATCCGCATGCGTGACGCCGGCGTGGTGGTCGACCCGACCCAGGTGACCATCACCCATGGTTGCGTGGACGCCATCCACATGGCCTTGCGCGTGATGACCCGGCCGGGCGACCTGATCGCCACCGAGTCGCCGAGCTACTACGGCTTGCTGCAATTGGCCGATATCCTCGGGCTCAAGGTCATCGAGATCCCCAGCGACCCGCTGACCGGCATCAGCCTGGAAGCCTTGCAGCTGGCGGCCAACCAGTGGCCGATCAAGGCGCTGGTGCTGACCGCGCGCCTGAGCAACCCGCTGGGAGGCACCATCCCCGAGGATCGCCAGAAGGCACTGCTCAAGCTCACCGCCGAGCACAACATCGGGGTGATCGAGGACGATATCTACGGCGAGCTGATGTTCGACCAGGGCCAGACCAAGGCACTCAAGGCCCACGATCGTGACGGCCGCGTGGTGTACTGCTCGAGCTTCTCCAAGACGATTTCTCCCGGCGTTCGTATCGGCTGGATCATCACCGAGCGCTACCAAGAGGAAATCCGTCGCCTGCAGACCTTCACCACGCATTCGGCTTGCACCGTCACCCAGATGGGCGTGGCGGCGTACCTGGAGAACGGCGGCTACGACCGGCACCTGCGCTACATCCGCCAGGAGTACCGCAAGAACATGACCGCCTATCAGCTGGCGGTGCAGCAGTACTTCCCCGAAGGCACGCAGATGACCCGGCCCAAGGGCGGCTTCATCCTCTGGGTCAGCCTGCCGGCCAAGGTCAACACCAAAGAGCTGCACGTGCGCGCGCTGGAGCAGGGCATCAGCATTGCCCCGGGGCTGATCTTCAGTAACACCGAGCAGTTCAACAACTGCCTGCGCCTGACCTGCGGTATCCCGTGGGACCGCGAGGCGGAGCGGGCGATCATGACCCTCGGCATGCTGGCCTGCCAGCTGTGCCAGGAAGAACTGATCGCTGCGTAATTGCCCGGCATGCGTAGGAGCGGACTCTGTCCGCGATAGGTCCGCCGCGCGCCGGATACCATCGCGGACAGAGTCCGCTCCTACGTAAATGCTTATCTACGGTTAACCCGTTTTCCCGCATTGTCTCGTCCAAGCAAGTTGAAACCCTCGACGAGACCGCCGCCGTGCCGATCGCCACGCTGCCGGATGACCACTGCATTACACCCGTGCCTGCGCCATCGGCGATACTCGGTCGCTGGCGAGAAGCCAGCCACCACCCGCAACGCTACGGATCGAGAGAGTTGAAGAGACCCCTCACGGATGAAAACGACGTCGCACTGCTGCGGCGTTACCGACAAGGCGACGCCGAAGCGTTCGGCGAGCTTTACGCTCGTCATCGCCTAGGCCTGTTCCGCTTCCTCTGCGGCCTGTGCGGCGACAATGCCCAGGCCGAGGAAGTGTTCCAGGAAACCTGGCTGAGCCTGATCCGCAGCGATAGCCAGCCTCTGGGCGCGGCCAGCTTCAAGACCTGGCTGTACCAGATCGGCCGCAACCGCCTGATCGACCATTGGCGCAAGCTGAGTCGGCACCTGGGGCGCCAGGAAAGCTTCGACGAACAATTGCATGGCGATGCATTGAGCGGCGAAAGCACCGACCCCGAACGTGAGCTGAGCCTTGCCCGCGACCAGCAGCGCCTGCAGGGCGCACTGGAGTCTTTGCCGGTGGAGCAGCGCGAAGTGTTCCTGCTGCGTACCCATGGCGATCTGGAATTGAATGAAATTGCCGAGCTCACGAAGACTCCGGCGGAAACCGTGAAGAGCCGACTTCGCTATGCGATGCAGAAACTGCGTCGGTTGTTGTCCGATCCGTCGGTGGCCGAGGAGGTGAACCCATGAACCGCGATCCGCACGAGCAGGAGCTGCTCGAACACTACCGTCGGCATAGCGAAGCGCAGCCGTCGGCGCAGTTGGACGCGCGCATCCTGGCCGCCGCTCGCGCCGCCGTGCAGGAGAAGCCCGCGAGTTTCGCCCAGCGCCTGCAACAGTGGTTGCTGGGCGCCGGCAGCCGCCAGCGCTGGGGCGTTGCCGTGGCTGGTCTGGCGACCCTGGGCATCGGCCTGAGCCTGACCTTGCGGACCTTTGAAGAGGCGCCAGAGCGCTTTGACGCGCCGGTATCCCCGGCAATGATGCGTGCGCCAGCGCCTGCACCGGCCATGGCGCCGCCGGCGGCTCCAGCCGCTGCGCCCTCTGTGGTGGATCCGAGGATGGCCGCGCCGCAGATGGATAGTGCCGCTGCCGGGGCAACGATCCAGGAGCTCGCCAAGCCTGCGCCGATAAGCAAGAAAATGGCGGCTGCAGCAGCAAGGGATGAAGTCCGCGAATCTGTCGACGCACAGGCGCAGTCAGGCGTATCGGCCGAAGGGAAGCTCCAGGCATTCGCCGAGGGCGCCGACGAGCCGCGTACCAGTCTGCTGCATCTGCGCGACTTGCAAGGCGAGGGGCGGAAGGAAGAGGCTGAACAAGTGCGTGAGAGCCTCCGGCAGCGTTTCCCCGGCCTGGACATCGACAAGGCTCTGAAGGAATTACCTGACAACCCTTGATCAATGACAGGCCGGGTTCAGCCTGCGTCTGTCAGACTGCATGACGTAACGGTTTGTCATGGCAAGACTCTTGCTCCGCAAGGCAACTCGCGCCAGCATTGCGCGGTTTTTCTGACGGTCCGCTCCATGAAGAAGTCTCGAATCCTCGTTGTCGCCAGTCTGTCCCTGCTGCTCGCTGCCTGCGGCGATGAGCACAAGGATAAGGCTGTGGCCCCGGCCCCGGCTGTTGCCCCAGCTGTGACTGCGCCTGCCAGCACGCCTGCGCCGGAACCTGCCGCCGAGCAGCCGCGCGAGGAAGAGGCCAAGCCTGCCGCCGCCAAGGCCGTGGCGTCGCCCAAGTCTGCCGCGGTCGAGGCCGCCATCAAGCCTGAGGCCAAGGCGCCCTCGAAGACGCCGGCGCAGGTGAAGAAGCCGGTTGATCCGGTGGTCAAGCAGCCGCTGCCGACGGTGAAGCTGGACCTGCGTCTGCCCAGGGACCTGGTCCATCAGTTGGAGCCGGACGATTCGATCACCGTGATTGACGAGAAGCCGATTCTGCCGCCGATGTTCGGCGAAAAAGCCGGACAGAGCCCCTTCGAGGTCGGTGGCCGGCTGATCCAGCGCGAGCCCAACGAGCGCGAACCCAACGACGACAGTTGGCACTCGGACATCCGTGGCGCCGAGTTGCAGTTCAAGTTCCGCAACTGATCGGTCGATTTCCCTCCGGGAACGACCTTTTCTTGTGCGATGCCGTGCCTGCGTTTTCCCCTCTCCCGTCCGAACGGAGTGCGCAGCCAGGACGGGAGAGAGGGGAGAGCTCGCGAAGCAGTTCGTTATGGCAGCCCTTAGAAACGGTGAGCGCCGCCGCGAATCGCTTCGAACAGCGCGCCATCCAGCGTCCGATAGTCAGTCTCCCCCGGCAGCCGCACGAACAGTGCCTCGGTCACGGCTGAGGGGTCGTAGGCGTTGCGCTTGAGGTCGGTCTTCTTGTACTTGAAGGTCCCGGTGGTCTCCACCTGGGCCAGCAAGCGCAGGAACAGTGGCACGGCGTAAGCCGGTAGCTCGCGGTCCAGGTGGGCCGCCAGCTCTGTCGCATCCAGGCTGACGCCGTCGGCCAGGCGCAGTGCCGCCATGCCGCAGCGGCCGTTGGTGCCGGGGATCTCCACGCCGTAAACCACTGCGTCCTCTACGCCGGGGAAGGCGCCCAGGGCGTTTTCCACCTCGGTGGTGGAGACGTTCTCGCCTTTCCAGCGGAAGGTGTCGCCCAGGCGATCGACGAACTGGGTGTGCTTGAAGCCGATGTCGCGCATCAGGTCGCCGGTGTTGAACCAGGTGTCGCCTTCCTTGAACACGTTGCGGTAGATCACCGCCTCGCTCTTGGCCGGGTCGGTGTAGCCGTCGAACGGCCACTTGTCGCTGATCTCGCTGATCAGCAGGCCGGCTTCGCCCTTGTCGACCTTTTCCATGAACCCCTTGGCGCCCCGCACCGGCTGGTCGTTTTCCAGGTCGTAGCGGACGATGGCGTAGGTTGCCGGGGAGAAGCCCACCGTATTGTCGAAGTTGAACACATTGGTGAAGCCGATATTGCCTTCGCTGGAGGCATAGAACTCGGTGATCCGCTCGATGCCGAAGCGTTCCTTGAACTCGTTCCAGATCGAGGGGCGCAGGCCATTGCCGATCATGCAGGTCAGGGTATTGCCGCGCTCTTCCGCGCACTCGGGCTGGTTGAGCAGGTAGCGACAGAGTTCGCCGATATAGCCGAAGCAGGTGGCCTGGTAGGTCTGGACGTCTTTCCAGAACGAACTGGCGGAAAACTTGCGGCGCAGGGCGATGGCCGCGCCGCCGGCCAGTACGGCGCTCCAGCACACGGTCACGGCATTGTTGTGGTAGCAGGGCAGCGTCAGGTAAAGCACGTCGCTGTTGGTCAGCGCCAGGCCCGAATGGCCGAAGCCGCCGTAGGCCTTGATCCACTTGCCGTGGCTCATGATCGAGGCTTTGGGCAGGCCGGTGGTGCCGGAGGTGTAGATGTAGAAGCAGGCGTCCTTCAGGCGCACCTTGGCGGTTTCGGTGAGGTTGTTCGAGTCCTGTTCCTGCGCGAGGCGCATGAGGCTTTGCCAGCCCGCGGGCGCTTGTGCCGCTTCATCGCCATCGGCGATCCAGTAGCAGCGACCGCCGCTGTTCTCCAGGGCCGGGCGGACGTCCTCGAAGGCTTCGCGCAACTCTTCGCCGACCACGAAATGGCTGGGCTTGACCAGGTTGAGGCTGTGACTGAGCACCTGGCCGCGCTGGGTGGTGTTGACTAGCGCGCCGATGGCGCCGAGCTTGGCCAGGGCAGCGAGTACCACCATCAATTCGGCGCGATTCTCCAGCATCACCGCCACCACGCTGCCGTGTTGCACGCCTTCGGCCTGGAAGGCCCGCGCCAGGCGGTTGGCCCAGCCGTTGAACAAGGCGTAGGACAGGCGCCGGCGTTCGTCGATCAGCGCCGGGCTGTCCGGATAGAGGCGCGCGGCGCGCTCCAGGGCCCAGCCCAGGGACAGGTTCTTCTCGCGGTTGCGGATGCCGGTGTAGTAGAGCCCGCGGAGCATGCGCGGCACGCGGCCGAGGGTGGCCGGCAGGTGGGCGAGGAAGCGGGTCGGGGTGATGATATCGGCGTGGCTCATTGACGCGTGCCCTTATTGTCATTGTTGTCTGTGGCGTGCAGACGCTAGCGAGCGACTCTAGGTCGTCGTCCGACGTGCGCCTATGGCTGTTGCGCGCGTGGCGCAGGGCAGATCGGCAAACGCATCGGCTAGGCGTTCATCGCAGTCTAGAGAGCGATGGCCGGACGGCCAGGGCGGGATTGTGTCGATTGGTAAACGCCGCGAACGATGCCAGGAGAGAGCGCCGCAGGGCGAATAACCGCTTGCGGTTATTCGCCGTCAGTCCGTGGGGAGTGAACGGCGCATAACGCTTTCCGCGTCATGCGCCCTACGAAGAGGTCCGTGACTGGGCTCAGTCGAGGAACAGGTCGGGTACCAGGCTGCCGCCGTTCGGGTCGAAGCGGTACTGCTCGAAGTCGCTCTGGCCCTGTTCGCGCAGGATGTCCTCGTCGATCAGCAGCCGACCGCTGATGCTGCGCTCGCTGCTGGAGAGGATGGCGTAGGCGGCGTCCGCCATGATCGCGGGAGTGCGCGCACGCTTGAAGGCGTCGCGGCTGCCCAGCTCGAACTCGATGGCGGCGGTGGCGATCATGGTTTTCGGCCACAGCGCGTTGACGCTGATGCCGTACTTCTTGAACTCCTCGTGCATGCCGAGGGTAAGCATGCTCATGCCGTACTTGGTGACGGTGTAGGGGCCGTGCTGAGCGAACCACTTGCCGGCCAGGTTGATCGGCGGCGACAGGCTGAGGATGTGGCCCTTGCTCTGCTTCAGGTAGGGCAGCGCGGCCTGGCTGCAGACCATCACGGCGCGAGTGTTGATCTGATACATCAGGTCGAAGCGCTTGGGCTCCAGGCGCTCCACGCCCACCAGTTTGATGGCGCCGGCGTTGTTCACCACGGCGTCGATCCCGCCGAAATGCTCGGCGGCCTTGGCCATGGCCTCGCGCGCGGCGTTCTCGTCGCGCACGTCCAGTTGTAGGGCCAGTGCCTTGCCGCCAGCGGCTTCGACTTCCGCGGCGACGCTGAAGATGGTGCCTTCGAGTTTCGGGTGGGGCTCGGCGCTCTTGGCGGCGATGATGATGTTGGCGCCATCGCGGGCGGCGCGCAGGGCGATTTCGCGGCCGATGCCACGGCTGGCGCCGGTGATGAAGAGGGTTTTGCCGGCCAGGCTGTTAGTAGAAAGGGACATGGTTGGGGCTCCGTGTTCTTGTGGTCTTGTTCTGACGGAATTGCTAGTTGGAACCTGTAGGAGCGAGCTTGCTCGCGAACCTGAGCCCCGCAGCGGGGTTTGTTCGCGAGCAAGCTCGCTCCTACGAAAAGCGAAAAGCGCTTCAGGCGTCTTCGGCCTCCACTTCCACCAGCAACTGCCGTGATTTCACCTGCTCGCCCTTGCTCACCTGCACGCGACGGATCACGCCATCGACGCCGGCCTTGAGCGGGTGTTCCATCTTCATCGCTTCCAGCACCAGCAGCAGCTGGCCCTTGCTGACTCGCGTACCTTCGCTCACCAGTACGTCGACGATGGCGCCATCCATCGGTGCCTTCACCGTACCGGAGCCTGCGCCGCCAGCCGCGCTGACGGGCTCGTGAGTGATGTCCAGCAATTCCAGGTTGCCGTCCGCGCCATACAGCCAGAGGCGCGCGCCGTCGCGGTGGAAGGGCAGGCGGCGGCGAACACCGTCGGCTTCCAGGATTGCGTCACCGTTCTCCTCGCCGAGCAGGCGCAACTTGATGTCGGATTCACCGATGCGGGCCAGCAGCGTCGGCTGGGTGCCGTGTTCGCGGACTTCCAGCTCGACGACGAATCTCTCCTCGCCATGCTTGAGCGCAAAACGCCAGGGCGCGCTGCCCGCGCTACGCCAGCCGGACAGCCCCGGCTGGTGCGCGCGGTCGCTGGCCGAAGCCTGATAGAGCAGGGCGGCGGCGCAGGCCAGTTCCAGCGGCTGCGGCTGGCGCGGGGCCAGGCTCGGGTCGCCGGCGAATTGCTCGCCGATGAACGCCGTGGTGGCTTTGCCGGCGGCGAATTCCGGGTGCCTGAGCAGGTTGGCGAGGAAGCGCTGGTTGCCGGTCACGCCCAGTAGCACGCAATCCTCGACGGCGCGCACCAGCTTGCGCCGGGCCTCGTCGCGGGTGGCGCCGTAGGCAATGACCTTGGCCAGCATCGGATCGTAGAACGGCGTTACCGGCTGGCCTTCGCGCAGGCCGTGGTCGATACGGATGCCGTCCAGCTGCGGCGGCGTCCAGCGCAGCACCTGGCCGGTCTGCGGGAGGAAACCGTTGCCAGCATCCTCAGCGTACAGGCGCACCTCGATGGCATGGCCCTTGAGCTGGATCTGCTCCTGGGTCAGCGGCAGCGGATGGCCCTCGGCGACGCGAATCTGCCAGGCCACTAGGTCCTGGCCGGTGACCAGTTCGGTGACCGGGTGCTCGACCTGCAGGCGGGTGTTCATTTCCAGGAAGTAGAAGGCACCGCTTGCATCCAGCAGGAACTCCACGGTGCCGGCGCCCAGGTAGTTCACCGACGCGGCGGCCTTCACCGCAGCGCTGCCCATGGCGGCGCGCAGGTCCTCGGTCAGCACCGGGCAAGGCGCTTCCTCGATGACCTTCTGGTGGCGGCGCTGCACCGAACAGTCGCGCTCGCCGAGATAGACGATATGGCCGTGGCTGTCGCCGAATACCTGGATTTCCACGTGGCGCGGCTGCACCACGGCTTTCTCCAGAATCAGCTCGCCGCTGCCGAAGGCGTTCTGCGCTTCCGAGCGCGCCGTGCGCAGTTGCTCGGCGAGGTCCTCGCTGCGCGTCACCAGGCGCATGCCGCGCCCGCCACCGCCGGCGCTGGCCTTGATCATCAGCGGGTAGCCGATGCGCTGCGCTTCACGGGTCAGCGTGGCGTCATCCTGCTCGGCGCCTTCGTAGCCGGGAATGCAGGGCACACCGGCTTCGAGCATGGCGATCTTCGACAGGCGCTTGCTGCCCATCAGGTGGATGGCTTCCACGCCCGGACCGATGAAGACGATGCCGGCAGCCTCGCAGGCGCGGGCGAAGTCGGCGTTCTCCGAGAGGAAGCCGTAGCCGGGGTGGACGGCGCCGGCGCCGGTGCGTTTCGCGGCGTCGAGGATCGCCTCGGGTTTCAGGTAGGACTGGCCGACCGGCGCCGGGCCGATGCATACGGCTTCGTCGGCCAACTGCACGTGGCGGGCGTTGGCGTCGGCCTCGCTGTACACGGCCACGGTCCGGTAGCCCAGGTCTTGGGCGGTGCGGATCACCCGGCAGGCGATCTCGCCGCGGTTGGCAATCAGGATCTTGTCGAAGCTGGGCATGCTGGCTGTTTCCCTCTCCCCAGCCCTCACCCAGAAGGGAGAGGGGGTTGTTCGGTGTGCGCGTTGGGTCACTGCGCCCAGTTCGGTTTGCGTTTCTGCACGAAGGCCATGGTGCCTTCGGCGCCTTCCGCGCCGGTCACCGCGTCGGCAAACTGGCGGGCGGCGCCGTCCAGCAACGGGCCGAGGGCTTCGGTCTCGGTGGCCAGCAGCAGTGCCTTGGTGGCGGCATTGGCGCCCGGCGCGCAGCGACGGACCTGGTCAAGGGTTTCCGCCAGTTGCTCGCCGAGGTTTTCAGCGTTTTCGGGGCAGTGATGCACGAGCCCGAGGCGCAGCGCCTCACGGCCATCGAAGCGCGCGGCGGTCAGGGCCAGGCGGCGGGCCTGGGTCAGGCCGATGCGTTTCACCACGAAGGGTGCAATCTGTGCCGGCAGGATGCCGAGGCTGGTTTCCGGCAGGCCGAACTGCGCGTCGGCCGCCGCGATGGCGATGTCCGAGACGCAGGCCAGGCCGAAGCCACCGCCGAGCACCGCACCTTCCAGCGCAGCGACCAGCACCTGCGGTTGTGCCTGGGCTTCTTCCAGCAGGCCGCCGAAGGCGCGGTTCAGCGCGGCATAGGCATCGGGACCGGCGGCGCGGGCGCCGGCCATGTCCTTGATGTCGCCGCCAGCGCAGAAGTGCCCGCCGGCGCCGCGCAGGACAATGGCGCGCACCGCGCGGTCGTCGCGCACCGCGGCGAGCACGGCACGCAGTTCGCTGACCATCGCCAGGCTCATGGCGTTGCGGCTGTCCGGGCGATTGAGGGTGACGTGCAGTACGCCGCCTTCACGTTCCAGCAGCAGGGTTTCGCAGTTCGGCAGTTCACTCATGCCGCAATTCCTCGTCGATTCGTCGTCTTTTCGTAGGAGCGAGCTTGCTCGCGAACCGCATGGCACCGGGGTGCCAAGCGAAACAGCGTTCGCGAGCAAGCTCGCTCCTACAAAGGGCCCAGGCCCTTAGCCCTTCTTCTTGCCCGGCAGGGTGCCCATCAGCTTGCAGATGATGCCCAGCATGATTTCGTCCGCGCCGCCGCCGATGGAGACCAGGCGGGTGTCGCGGTAAGCGCGGGCGATCGGGTTCTCCCACATGAAGCCCTGGCCGCCCCAGTACTGCAGGCAGGCGTCGGTGACCTCGCGGGACAGCCGGCCGACCTTGAGCTTGGCCATGGAGGCCAGGCGGGTGACGTCCTTGCCGCGGATGTACTGCTCGGTGGCCTGGTAGGTGAGGGCGCGCAGGCATTCGATCTCGGTCATCAGCTCGGCCATGCGGAAGTGGATGACCTGGTTGTCGATCAGTGCCTGGCCGAAGGTCTTGCGTTCCTTGCAGTAGTCGATGGTGGCGTTGACGCAGTACTCCATGCCCTTGATTCCGCTGGCGGCGCCGAACAGGCGCTCCTCCTGGAATTGCAGCATCTGCATCATGAAGCCCGAACCCTCGGCGCCGATGCGGTTGCGCTGCGGCACGCGCACGTCGTCGAAGAACACCTGGGCGGTCTCCGAGCTGCGCATGCCGAGCTTGTCCAGGTGCGGGCTGATGCTGATGCCCTTGGACTTCATCGGCACCATGATCAGCGACTTGTTGACGTGGGGCTTGTCGTCGGAGGTGTTGGCCAGCAGGCAGATGAAGTCGGCGGACGGCGAGTTGGTGATCCACATCTTGCTGCCGTTGATGACGTAGTCATCGCCATCCTTGCGCGCGGTGGTCTTCAGCCCGGCAACGTCGGAACCGGCGCCCACTTCGGACACGCCGATGCAGCCGACCATCTCGCCGGCGATGGCCGGACGGAGGAATTCCTCGCGCAGCTCATCGGAGCCGAAGCGCGCCAGGGCCGGGGTGCACATGTCGGTCTGTACGCCCAGGGCCATCGGCACGCCGCCGCAGTGGATGGTGCCGAACTCCTCGGCGGCGACTACCGAGTAGCTGTAGTCCAGGCCCATGCCGCCGAATTTCTCCGGCTTGGAGATGCCCAGCAGGCCCAGGTCGCCGGCTTTCTTGAAGACCTCGTGGATCGGGAAGCGACCGGCTTTTTCCCACTCGTCGACGTAAGGGTTGATCTCGCGTTCGACGAAGTTGCGCACGGTGCGGCGGAGTTCTTCGTGTTCCTGGGTGAAGATCATTGTTGTTGTTCTCCTGATGCCTGGTCTGGTTTCCCGCCTCTGGCCCTCTCCCCAACCCTCTCCCTGAAGGGAGAGGGGGCTGTCCGGAGTGGCTGGACGGTTCGCATTACGCCGGGTCGCTTTGGCTCCCTCTCCCGCTTGCGGGAGAGGGCGGGGGGAGAGGGGCTTTTGCCCACTCTCCCAATTCCCGATCAGAACCTCGCTACCCCAAAACTATTACCCTTCAGCGGCCGCACGGCCGCCTCCGCACAGATATCCAGCAGATAGCCGAGCAGCGCGCGGGTATCGCGCGGGTCGATCAGCCCGTCGTCCCAAAGGCTCGCCGTGCCGTAGAGCGCGGTGGACTGGGCGTCGAGTTTCTGCGCGGTCATCTGTTCGAGCATGTCGAGCATCTTCGGGTCGGCTTCCTTGCCCTCCTTGGCGTGCTTTTCCTCGGTGACGATGCGCAGCACCTTGCCGGCTTGGGCGCCGCCCATCACGGCGGTGCGGCTGTTGGGCCAGGCGAAGATGAAGCGCGGGTCCAGCCCGCGGCCGCACATGGCGTAGTTGCCGGCCCCGTAGGAGCCGCCGACGACCAGCGTGAGTTTGGGCACCGTGGCGTTGGCCACCGCCTGGATCATCTTCGAGCCGTGCTTGATCACGCCCAGGCGCTCGGACTCAGTGCCGACCATGAAACCGGTGGTGTTGTGCAGGAACAGGATCGGCGTGTTGCTCTGCTCGCACAGCTGGATGAACTGCGCCGCCTTGGCCGCACCCTGCGGGGTGATCGGGCCGTTATTGCCGATCAGGCCGCAGGCGTGGCCCTCGATGTGCAGGTGGCCGCAGACGGTCTGGCTGTCGAACTCGTTCTTGAAGTCGAGGAAGCGCGAGCCGTCGGCGATGCGCGCGATGATTTCGCGCACGTCGTAGGGCTTCTTCGCATCCGCCGGGACCACGCCGAGCAGTTCCTGCGCCGGGTACAGCGGCTCCTCCCACACCTGTTTCGGGCGAGCCGGCAGCTGCGCATTCCACGGCAAGGAGGCGAGAATCTCGCGGGCGAGGCGCACGCCGTCGGCGTCGTTCTCCGCCAGGTATTCGGCGGTGCCGGCGACCTGGGCGTGCAGTTCGGCGCCACCCAATTCTTCATCGGTGGCGATCTCGCCGGTGGCGGCTTTCAGCAGCGGCGGGCCGGCGAGGAACATCTTGGCCTTGCCGCGCACTACCACCACGTAGTCCGACAGGCCTGGCTGGTAGGCACCGCCAGCGGTGGACGAGCCGTGCACCACGGTGACCTGCGGAATGCCCGCCGCCGACATGCGTGCCTGGTTGGCGAAGCCGCGCGCGCCCTCGACGAAGATGTCCGCCGCGTAGTTCAGGTTGGCGCCGCCGCTCTCGGTCAGCGCCACCACCGGCAGCTTGTTCTCGAAGGCGATCTGCTGCAGGCGCAGGGTCTTCTTCAGCCCGGTGGGGGAGATGGTGCCGCCCTTGATCGCGCTGTTGCTGGCGGTGACCAGGCAGCGCACCCCGGCGATATAGCCGATGCCGGAGATGATGCCGCCGCCGGCCTGGGTGCCGTCCTTGTCGTCATGCAGCTTGTAGCCGGCCAGCGAACCGATCTCGAGGAACGGCGCACCGGCATCCAGCAGCAGGTTCAGGCGTTCGCGCGGCAGCAACTGGCCGCGCTTGTCGAACTTGGGTTTGGCCTCGGCGGCCTTGTCGAGCACCTTCTGTTCGACCTCGCGGAAGCTCGTCACGGCGGCCAGCATGGCCTCGCGGTTGCGGGCGAAGTCTTCGCCCTGGGCGTCGATTTCCGACTGGATCACCGGCATGGCTTACTCCTGATCCTTCAGCACATCGGGAAGATAGGCACGGTGGAAACCGTTGTAGGAACGGCTTTGCCCCGGCTTCACCTTGGACAGCGGGAAGGCGCGGCTGCCCTGGCTGGCGGCGCCATCGATGCGGATGGTATTGCCGCTGATGAAGGCCGCGCCGGGGGAGAGCAGGAAGACGATGGCGGCGGCGACTTCCGACTCGGTGCCGATGCGCTTGAGCGGTACGTGCTCGCGCAGGGTCGGGATTACCGCCTTGAATGCGCCTTCGTAGGTGTCCATGCCGCTGGAAGCGACCCAGCCCGGTGCCACGGCGTTGACCCGCACGCCGGCGTGGCCCCACTCGATGGCGGCGGTCTTGGTGAAGTTCTCCATGCCTGCGCGGGCGGCGCCGGAGTGGCCCATGCCGGGCATGCCGCCCCACATGTCGGCGAGCATGTTGACGATGCTGCCGCCGGTCTTGCTCAGGCTCTGGTTGAAGACTTCGCGGGCCATCAGGAAACCGCCGACGAGGTTGGTGCGCACCACGGCCTCGAAGCCCTTCAGGTTGATCGAGGCCAGCGACGCGGGGTACTGGCCGCCGGCGTTGTTGACCAGGTGATGGATCGGCCCGCGCTCGGCGATGACCTGCGCCACCAGCGCCTTGACCGCTTCCTCGTCGCGGATGTCGCAGCTGTGCCAGCTGGCGCTGCCGCCGTCCTCGATGATCTCGCCGGCGGTCTTCTCCAGCTTCTCGGCCTTGCGCCCGACTAGCACCACGTGGGCGCCGAGGGCCGCCAGCTCATGGGCGGTGCAGCGACCGATGCCGCTGCCGCCGCCGGTGACGATGATGGTCTGGCCGGTGAACAGGCCGGGTTTGAAGATCGAGTCGTAGCTCATTGTTGTTCTGACTCCGAGGTATTCCGTAGGGCGAATGACGCGGAACGCTTCATCCGCCGTTTGCGATTGGCGGATAACGCTGCTGGCGTTATGCGCCCTACGTTTCTGCTCAATCGTTCGTCGTGCGTGCTCTTCGTAGGAGCGAGCTTGCTCGCGAACAGGCTCCGCTGCGGGGCTGGGTTCGCGAGCAAGCTCGCTCCTACAGGAATTGATCGGCGATGGCTTGCGGCACAGCCACCGGGAATTCCAGCAACTGCTGGGCGAAGGCCTTGCCCTGCGGGTCGATGCGCAGGCTGGCGACACCGCCGCCGCCCAGGGCGTTCTCCAGCAGGAAGTTCAGGCTGTGGCTGCCCGGTAGGTGCCAGCGGCTGACGCGGCCGACCTGCGGGTCGAGCACGTGCTGCATCCATTCGGCCACGGCGCCTTCGCTCAGCGCCTCGGCGATCCACGGCAGGTATTCGGGCCGGCGCGCCATCACGCCGATGTTGCTGTGGTTGCCCTTGTCGCCGGAGCGCGCCACGGCCAGCTTCACCAGGGGCACGCTGGCCTGCGCCGGGCCTTTGGCGGCCGGCACGGGAATGTCGTCGGCCAGCGCGGCCGGGTCAAAGTGGTCGATGGCGGGCAGGGCGACTGGCTGGCGCTCGCCGTCGATCTCCACGGCCAACTCGCAGGCGCTCTTGTCGATCAGGAAGGAGAACAGGCGGATCACCGGGTACACGGTCGGGCGGCCGCCGACGATGCCGGTCAGGCCCGGCGCCATGCCGGTGGCGGCCTGGGCGATCTCGCGGGAGAACAGCACCAGGGCTTCCTTGCGGCTATGGCGTACGGCGAGCTTCAACACGATTTCGCGGCTGTCGCCGCGGCGCCCGTGGGGGCCGTAGGTGGCCTCGCTGCCGAGCAATTCGACGCTGACCTCGCGGTACGGGCCCCAGCCGCGTTCCATGAGGATTTCCTCGGTCTTGGCGATGATCGCCTGGCTGACCCGCTCGGCCTTCTTCACCGCGTCGATGCCGGCGATCAGGCAACTGGCGGTGCAGCGGAAGCCGTCCGGGTAGGTGGCGCTGACCTTGTACTGGCCGGTCGGCGGCAGGCCGCGTGCGCCGCTGACAGTCACGCGGTTCTCGCTAACCTGGGCCAACTGGACCTGGGTGAAATCGCAGATCACGTCGGGCAGCAGGTAGGCGCGCGGGTCGCCGATCTCGTAGAGCATCTGCTCGCCCACCGACAGTGGCGTGACCAGCCCGCCGGTGCCCTGCGGCTTGGTGACGACGAATTCGCCGCCGGCCTGGACTTCGACGATGGGGAAGCCGATGTGCTCGTAGTCCGGCACGCTTTCCCAATCGGTGAAGTTGCCGCCGGTGCACTGCGCGCCGCATTCGATGATGTGCCCGGCCAGCGCGGCCTGGGCCAGCTTGTCGTAGTCGTTCCAGGCCCAGCCGAATTCGTGCACCAGGGCGGCGCTGACCACCGCGCTGTCCACCACGCGGCCGGTGATGACGATATCGGCGCCGGCCTCCAGCGCCTGGACGATGCCGGGAGCGCCGAGGTAGGCGTTGACCGACACGCACATCGGCGGCATCGGTGCATCGCTGAACATCTCGCGGATGCCGGCCTTGGCCAGTTCGCCCAGGCGCGGCTGCAGGTTGTCGCCGTGCACCACGGCGATCTTCAGCGCCACGCCGGCCTTCTCGCAGGCGGCGGACAGGGCGCTGGCGCAGGCCTGTGGGTTGACTCCGCCGGCGTTGCTGATCACGCGCACCTTCTTCGAAGCGATGTCGGCCAGCAGCGGTGTCATCACTTCGATGAAATCGGTGGCGTAGCCTGCCTCGGGGTTCTTCAGGCGCGCGCCGGCCATGATCGACATGGTGATCTCGGCGAGGTAGTCGAACACCAGGTAATCCAGCTGCGCGCCGCGTACCAGTTGGGCGGCGGCGGTGGAGGTGTCGCCCCAGAAGGCGGAGGCGCAGCCGATACGTACGGTTCTAGTCATTGTTCTGCCCGTGACGCTGAGTGATGGGTCGACATTACCAAGCAAGCGCTTGGTTGAAAAGCCCCGGGTCGATGGCAACCCCAACCATTGGATGGCCAAGCGCTTGCTTGGTTGGCACTCGCGGGCTTACATTTCGTCAGACAACACAAGCACTTGCGGTGTGATTCGATGAATTGCCCTGAGCAAGGTGGCCAGATGGGACCAATGGGGAGAGAAAGCGTGGATGACCGCAAAGCCCGCGAAGTCATGCTGGAGCTGGTCGGGACCGGGCAGATCACCGACCCGGAGAGCGCCCGTGGCAAGTTGCTGCAGACCGCCGCGCACCTGTTCCGCAGCAAGGGCTACGAGCGCACCACGGTGCGCGATCTGGCCGGCGCGGTCGGCATCCAGTCCGGCAGCATCTTCCATCACTTCAAGAGCAAGGACGAAATCCTGCGCTCGGTGATGGAGGAAACCATCCTCTACAACACCGCCCTGATGCGGGCCGCCCTGGCCGATGCCACGACCCTGCGCGAGCGCCTGCTGGCGCTGATCCGCTGCGAGCTGCAGTCGATCACCGGCGGCACCGGCGAGGCGATGGCGGTGCTGGTCTACGAATGGCGCTCGCTGTCGGAAGAAGGCCAGGCCTACATCCTCAGCCTGCGCGACATCTACGAGCAGATGTGGCTGGAAGTACTGGAAGAGGCGCGCGTGGCCGGGTTCACTCAGGCCGACCCGTTCATCCTGCGGCGCTTCCTCACCGGGGCGTTGTCCTGGTCCATCACCTGGTTCCGCCCCGAGGGCAGCCTGACGCTGGACGAGTTGGCCGAGCAGGCGTTGCTGCTGGTGATGCGCGACTGATGCTCTTGTAGGAGCGAGCTTGCTCGCGAACTGACTCCGCAGCGGGGTGGGTTCGCGAGCAAGCTCGCTCCTACATGACTGCTACTGGCTTAGATAATCCGCAACGGATAACTGAACAGCAGCAGGTGCAGGCAGTTCACCGCCGCGTGCAGCAGCACGGGCACCGCCAGCCGGCCGCTGAAGTGGAAGGCCAGGCCATAGCCCAGGCCGGCGACACCGGCCACCACGGCAAACAACGGGTTGATCGGCCAGTGCACCATGCCGAACAGCACGCTGGCGACAGTCACCCCGGCAAAGGCGCCGAACCGACGCACCAGTTCGCTCTGCAGCAGGCCGCGGAAGAAAGCTTCCTCGGTCAGCGAGATCACGCAGATGTTGACCACCATCCACAGCCAGAAGCCCGGCGGCCATTTCGGGTTCCACACCACCAGGCCGCCGGCAACTGCCACCAGGGGCACGGCGAACAGTGTTGTGACGATGACGATGGCGGCGAAGTCCGGCGAGCGCTTTTCCTCGGGCACCGGCTCGCGGCGCAGCCACCAGGCGAGCAGGGTCGCACCGACCAGGGCCTTGTCCCAGGACAGGTGCAGGGCGTAGACGGGAGCGTCGGGGCTGAGCTGGCGCACTGGCCAGAGCGTCCACGAGGTAGTGCCCGGCAACAGGTGTGCGGCGAGGGCGATACTGAGTACGAGACAGACCAGCCACCACAGCAAGCGGGGCAGGCGGGTCTCGCCGCAGAGAGTCCAGGCGACGTAGAACGCGCCGATCAGCAACCCCACTGGCTGGACGAATCCGAGCGCAAAACCGCAGAGCAACAACACGACTGGCAGCAGCGGCAGGAGTTTCCTGGGCATTCTTTCCTCCATCGAAGGAGGCGAGTCTAGGCAATTTCGACTGCTGCTGACCATCGTTATGGCCAGTTTTTGACTGAGACGTCAGTCAGTTAGGCGATTCTCACCGTTTGTCTTCGGCTTCCTTGGCATCCATTTCGGCGTTTCGCTCGTGGATGCGCTTGAGCTGCTCCTGAGTGAGCGGGAGCTTTTTCGCCGTATCGCGCAGCATCATCAGCGCGCCGACGATGGAGCCCAGGGCTAGGGCAATGATCAACCAGGCATACCAGGGCATGGTCCCGTCTCCGACAGTGGCAGTGGAATATCACGATACGCTGTGATTCAGACCTTGTCAGGCGTGCGCGGGTTCAGACCGATCGCTTCGGGAAGATCGCTGTCGTCCTTGAGTTTTACGCCGCTGACGCGCAGGCGCAGCGACTGTTGCAGCAGGTGGGCGAGCTTGTGGGCGGCCTGGGCGTAGGGCAAACCCTGTGGGCGCACGTTGGAGATGCAGTTGCGTTCGCTGTCCATGCGGCCCACACGCGGCTGCCAGGTGAGGTAGAGGCCCAGGCTGTCTGGCGAACTCAAGCCCGGACGTTCGCCGATCAGCACCAGGGCGAGCTTCGCCCCCAGCGCCTCGCCGATGCCGTCGCCGATGGCAACGCGGCCCTGTTCGGCGAGCACCACGGGCGTGTGCTGCCAATCAGTGGCGAAGCGCTCGCGCAGGGCGCTCAGCAGCGGCAGCGCGTGCTGTTGAACGGCGAAAGAGGAGAGGCCATCGGCGATCACGATCACCAGTTCCGCCGCGTGTTCGCCCTTGAGCTGCCATTGGCTGTCCGGGTGCAGCGCGCGGCCTAGGTCCGGGCGCAGCAGGTAGGTCTGGCGATCCGGTGCTTCGCTGCGAGCGCGGAGCACGCGAAAGCCCTCCTGCGCCAGTGACTGCTGCAGCGCCTCGAAATCCAGCGGGTGATGCACCGCATCGCGCGCCTGGGCGTGGGCCAGGCCGAACTTGAGCACTTCGCGGGTTGGCAGGCTGGAGCCGACGCGGCCCAGTGCGATGCGCGCGGAGGTGTGCGCGCGCAGTTCGTCCCAGGGGTCGTTCTGGATCAGGTCCATGCTGGTTTCTCCTCAGAATGCCCGCAGCAGATCGTGGCCACGCCCGATCGGTCGCAGCTGCCCCGAGGCTTCGGTGATCGCCATCTTCGCTAGCCAGGCGTCGAACTCCGGCGCGCGCTTCAGGCCCAGGGTGCTGCGCAGGTAGAGGGCATCGTGGAAAGAGGTGCTCTGGTAATTGAGCATGATGTCGTCGGCGCCGGGGATGCCCATGATGAAAGTGACGCCCGCCGCACCCAGCAGGGTCAGCAGGTTGTCCATGTCGTCCTGGTCGGCCTCGGCGTGGTTGGTGTAGCAGACATCGCAACCCATCGGCACTCCCAGAAGCTTGGCGCAGAAGTGATCCTCCAGCCCCGCGCGGATGATCTGCTTGCCGTCGTAGAGGTATTCCGGGCCGATGAAGCCGACCACGGTGTTGGTCAGCAGCGGGCGGAACTCGCGGGCCACGGCATAGGCGCGGGCCTCGCAGGTCTGCTGGTCGACGCCATGGTGGCCGCCAGCCGACAGCGCGCTGCCCTGGCCGGTCTCGAAGTACATGGCGTTGTCGCCCAGGGTGCCGCGCCCCAGCGACAGCGCCGCCTCGTGGGCCTCGCGCAGCAGGGCGAGGTCGATGCCGAAGCTCTCGTTGGTCTTTTGCGTGCCGGCGATGGACTGGAACACCAGGTCGATCGGCGCGCCGGCCTCGATGGCTTGGATCTGCGAGGTGACGTGGGTGAGCACGCAGCTCTGCAGGGGAATCTCGAAGCGCTGGCGCAGCTCGTCCATCATCCGCCACAGCTGCATCAGGGTAGCTTGCGAGTCGCTCGCCGGGTTGATGCCCACCACCGCATCGCCGGAGCCGTAGAGCAGGCCGTCGAGCATGCTCGCGGCGATGCCGCGCACGTCGTCCGTGGGGTGGTTGGGCTGCAGGCGCACCGAAAGGTGGCCGGGCAGGCCGATGGTGTTGCGGAAGCGGGTGATCACGTGGCACTTCTTCGCCGCCAGGATCAGGTCCTGGTTGCGCATCAGCTTGCTCACCGCGGCGGCCATCTCCGGCGTGATGCCGCGGGCCGTGGCGGCCAGCGTGGCGCTGTCGGTGCTGTCCAGCAGCAGCCAGTCGCGGAAGTCGCCGACGGTGAGGTGGCTGATGGGCGCGAAGGCGGCGGCATCGTGGCTGTCGATGATCAGCCGGGTGACTTCGTCCGCTTCGTAGGGGATCAGCGCTTCGTCGAGGAAGCGCTTGAGCGGCACGTCGGCGAGGGCGATCTTCGCCGCCATGCGTTCTTCGTAGCTGTCCGCGGCAAGGCCCGCCAGCGAGTCACCGGAGCGCGCCGGGCTGGCCTTGGCGAGCAGCGTCTTCAGGTCGGCAAAGCGGTAGGTCAGGTTGCCAACGGTGGTCTGGTAGATCATGCGAGCGTCCCGGTTATCCCGCGCACCGCCGCGAAGGCAGGGCGCGGATGGCGATCAGGCTCCCGTCAGCATAGCGTCCGCCGGGGCGCTGGCGCGATGGGCGGCGGTGAGCTGGAAGTAGACGAAGCCCGCTGCCATGAAGGCCAGGAAGATCCCGGCGATCTGCAGGTTGAACCAGATCATCGCCGCCAGGCACAGCACGGCCAGCGCCAGGGCGATGCCCGGCACCACGGGGAAGCCCGGCGCGCGGAAGCTGCGTTCCAGGTGCGGCTCGCTGCGGCGCAGCTTGAACAGGCTGAGCATGCTCATGATGTACATGACGATGGCGCCGAACACGCTCATGGTGATCATCGCTGCGGTCAGGCTCATGCCCTGCAGGGCGATCAGGCCGTCGCTGTAGATCGCCGCGATGCCTACCAGGCCACCGGCGATGATTGCCCGGTGCGGGGTCTGGAAGCGCGACAGCTTGGCCAGCCCGCGAGGCAGGTAGCCGGCGCGCGCCAGGGCGAAGAACTGCCGCGAGTAACCGAGGATGATGCCGTGGAAGCTGGCGACCAGGCCGAACAGGCCGATCCACACCAGCATGTGCAGCCAGCCGGAGTTCTCGCCGACCACCATCTTCATCGCCTGTGGCAGTGGGTCGTTGATGCCCGACAGGGCCTTCCAGTCGCCCGCGCCGCCGGCGAACAGCATCACGCCGATGGCCAGTACCACCAGGGTCAGGATGCCGCTGACGTAGGCCTTGGGAATGGTGCGTTTCGGGTCCTTGGCTTCCTCGGCGGCCATGGCTGCGCCCTCGATGGCGAGGAAGAACCAGATGGCGAAGGGAATCGCCGCGAAGATGCCGCTGATCGCCGCGCCGCCGAAGCTGTCGGAGCCGGCCCAGCCATTGAGCACGAAGTTGCTGAAGCTGAAGCCTGGCGCGACCACGCCCATGAACACCAGCAACTCGCCCACTGCGAGAATGGTGACGATCAGCTCGAAGGTCGCCGCGATGCTGACGCCGAGGATATTCAGGGTCATGAAGATCAGGTACGCGCCAACCGCCGCGTGCTTCGGATCGAGGGACGGGAACTGCACGTTGAGGTAGGCGCCGATGGCCATGGCGATGGCCGGCGGGGCGAAGACGAACTCGATCAGCGTGGCGAGGCCCGCCACCAGTCCGCCTTTTTCGCCAAAGGCGCGGCGGCTGTAGGCGAAGGGCCCGCCGGCGTGAGGAATCGCCGTGGTCAGCTCGGTGAAGCTGAAGATGAAGCAGGTGTACATGGTTGCGACCAACAGCGTGGTGACGAGGAAGCCGAGAGTGCCGGCCACGCCCCAGCCATAGCTCCAGCCGAAGTACTCACCGGAAATCACCAGGCCCACGGCGATGCCCCACAGGTGCAGGGTGCCGAGGGTGGGTTTGAGTTGCGTGCTCATGCGACGTCTCCTGAAGAGAAAGCCAGAGAAGAGAAAGTCCGAACGAGGATGAAAAACACGACCCGCTGATTCGTGCAGTGGCCGTGCCATGCCCGGAGATCAGGTCGCAAAGCGTGGTTTCGCGTCGTTTCGTGAACATTCGCGGCACATTGCGTGCATCGATCAGGTGCGTGGCGATTCGTTCAGGTGCGCTGGGCGGCGCTTGTTGCACGGCGATGACCGCGGCGTGACGCTTCGCGGAGCCGCGACGGCTGTCACAGGATGGCAATCTGCCGCTGGTCTACTGGCGCCCATTCCAGCGACCGGAGATTCGCCGATGACCACCCGCGCCCTGCACGAGCTGTTGCGCCAGGTAGTGCCCTTGGCCCCGGAGTTGAGCATCAGCGATGTCGCCGATCGCTTCCTCGATGCCGAGCACCGCGCCTTCCTCTCGCTGCCCGTGGTGGACGAGGCCGGGCTGCCGCTGGGACTGGTCAGCCGCAACAGCCTGCAGGACATCTTCATGCAGCGCTTCGGCCGCGACCTCTGGGGCCGCCGCCCGGCCAGCGATGTGATGAATGCGCAGCCATTGAAGGTGCGCGCCGACCTGAGCCTCGAAGAAGCCTCGCAACAGGTCACCGCCCAACTGAGTTACCCGATCACCGAGGACTTCGTCCTGGTGGACGAGCAGGGACGCTACCTCGGCCTGGGCACGGTGCTCGATCTGCTGAAAGCCATGGAGCAGCGCGTCGCCCAGCGCAACCGCGTGCTCAACAAGACGCTGCAGGACCTGCGCGAATCCCAGGCGCAGCTGGTGCAGTCGGAGAAGATGGCCTCTCTCGGCCAGATGGTCGCCGGCGTCGCCCACGAGCTGAACACGCCGCTGGGCTATGTGAAGAACAACGTCGCGCTGCTGCGCGAGTTACTGGTTCCACTGCTCGGCCTTACCGAAGCCCAGACCCTGTTCAACGAATGCCTGGACGACCCGGCCTGCGACCCCGAGCAACTGGCTCGCGCCCGCTCAGCCTTCGAACAGGCCCGCGATGAAGCGGCGCTGGAACAACTGGTGGGCGATCTCGACCAGCTGTTCGGCGACACCGATTTCGGCCTGGCGCAGATCGGCGAGCTGGTCGGCGGCCTGAAGGACTTCGCCCGCCTGGACCGCGCTCGCAGCGAAGAGGTCGATCTCAACGACTGCGTGCGCAGCGCGCTGCTGATCGCCCGCAACAGCATCAAGGAAAAGGCCGAGGTTGCCACCCAACTGGGCGCGCTGCCCAAGGTTGCCTGCGCCGCCAGCCAGATCAACCAGGTGCTGCTCAACCTGCTGACCAACGCCGCCCAGGCCATGGAGAAGTTCGGCCTGATCCAGGTGAAATCCTGGGCGGACGAAACCCATGTGCACCTCTCGGTGCAGGACAACGGCAAGGGCATGGACGAGGAGGTGCGCGCGCGCATCTTCGACCCCTTCTTCACCACCAAGCCGGTGGGGCAGGGCACGGGCCTGGGCCTGTCGATCAGCTACAAGATCGTCCAGGACCACGGCGGCCGCATCCGCGTGGCGTCCGAACCCGGACGCGGCACGCGATTCCTCATCAGCCTGCCGATCCAGCAGGCCAGCGAACTGAAACGGAGCGCCTGAACATGAGTCAGCAGCCTGTCCGCATCCTCTTCGTCGACGACGAGGAACGCATCCTGCGCAGCCTTGCGATGCAGTTCCGCCGTCACTACGACGTGCTGGTGGAAACCGATCCGCACAAGGCCCTGCAGCGCCTGCGCGAGGAGCGCATCGATATTCTCGTCAGCGACCAGCGCATGCCGCAGATGACCGGCGCGGAGTTGCTCGCCCAGGCCCAGGAATTCGCCCCGGACACCCTGCGCATCCTGCTCACCGGTTACTCGGACCTCGACGCCGCGGTGGATGCGCTCAACAGCGGCGGTATCTTCCGCTACCTGACCAAGCCCTGGGACCCGCAGGAAATGGCCTTCACCCTGCGCCAGGCGGCCGAGATCGCCCAGCGCCAGGCGCCGGCCGAGCCCATCGATACCAAGGCGATCAGCCGCGTCGTTGCGCCGCTCAACGTGCTGCTGCTGGACGAAGATGCCGAGACCCTGGCCTGTGTCGGCGAGTTCTGCAGCGCCGGTACCCACCAACTGCACCGCGCGCGTAACCTCGCCGAGGCCATCGTGCGACTGAACAGCGAACCCATCGATATTCTGGTCAGTGACCTCAAGCTGGCCGGCGAGGACATCGCGCCGCTGCTCAAGTCCCTGGCCCAGGCTCATCCGCGCCTGCTGAGCATCGTCGTCACGCCGTTCCGCGACACCCAGGACCTCCTGGCGCTGATCAATCAGGCGCAGATCTTCCGCTACCTGCCCAAGCCGATCCGCCGCGGCCTGTTCGAGAAGGGCCTGAAGGCCGCCGCCGAGCAGGCGCTGCTCTGGCGCGCCCAGCCGGAGCAGAAAGTCGCGCGCATCGCCGAGGTGCCTCGCGAGGATCGTGAGCGGGAAAAAGTGGGCAGCCTGCTGGGCATGCTCGGCCGCCTGCGCGAGCGGCTGAGTGCCTGATCGCCGTCGGCGACGGAGCATTCCTGCCGGGCGGGCTACGGAAGTCGGCGCGTTTCTGCGACAATGCGCGCCGATTTTTTCGATACCCGCGAGAGAGCCCATGTCCGCCTGCCAGACCCCGATCATCGTCGCCCTGGATTTCCCCACCCGCGAAGCCGCGCTGGCGCTGGCTGACCAGCTCGATCCGAAGCTGTGCCGGGTGAAGGTGGGCAAGGAGCTGTTCACCAGTTGTGCCGCCGGTATCGTCGAGACTCTGAACAGCCGCGGCTTCGAAGTCTTCCTCGACCTGAAGTTCCACGACATCCCCAACACCACCGCGATGGCCGTGCGCGCCGCCGCGGAAATGGGCGTGTGGATGGTCAACGTGCACTGCTCCGGCGGCCTGCGCATGATGAGTGCCTGTCGCGAGACCCTGGACGCCTTCAATGGCCCGTCGCCGCTGCTGATCGGCGTGACCGTGCTGACCAGCATGGAGCGCGAGGACCTGGCAGGCATCGGCCTGGACGTCGAGCCGCAGGAGCAGGTACTTCGCCTGGCTGCGCTGGCGCAGAAGGCCGGCATGGACGGCCTGGTCTGCTCCGCCCAGGAAGCGCCGGCGCTGAAGGCCGCGCACCCGGCACTGCAACTGGTCACCCCCGGCATCCGCCCGGCCGGCAGCGCCCAGGACGACCAACGCCGCATCCTCACCCCGCGCCAGGCGCTGGACAACGGCTCCGACTACCTGGTGATCGGCCGCCCGATCAGCCAGGCCGCCGACCCGGCCAAGGCACTCGCCGAGATCGCTGCCAGCCTGGCCTGACGCCTTTCTCCAGGCATGAAAAAGCCCGCATCGCTGCGGGCTTTTTTGCTTTTCGTAGGAGCGAGTGGTACGCCCAGTCCTTGCTCGCGAACAAATCTGCCGGCAGCACATGAGCTGGGCGGTTCGCGAGCAAGCTCGCTCCTACAGGTTTCAGCTGTGCGCTTGAGCGGTGGTTTGCGCGCGATTGATCAGCCGCTCGCGCACAACGTCGTACACCCAGTTGAACACCAGCGCGTAGGGCAGGAAGAACAGCACCAGGCCGATGTCGAGGATGAAGGCTTCCAGCAGGCTCACCGACAGCCACCAGGCGGCCAGCGGCACCAGCAGGACGATCAGGCCGAGCTCGAACAGCGAGGCGTGCAGCACGCGCACCGACAGGGTACGGCTGAAGCCCATGCGATTCTGCGCACGGTCGAAGGCGGCGTTGAACAGCATGTTCCACACGGTGGCAATGGCCGAGAACATCAGGGTCATGGCGCCCATGTGGCCCAGGGGTTTGTCCATCAGCCAGGCCAGGGTCGGCGCGCAGATGACGACCGCCAGCAGTTCGAAAAGGCCGGCGTGGAACATCCGTTCCTTCAGGGTTTTAGTCGGGCTCATGGGGTTTCTCCAGATAAGGCAGTGGCAGGCCGACTCCGTCGGTCTGGCGCCATTATCATCGGTCGACCGGCTGGATATAAGTTGGATACCATCGGCTTAACCGATGGTAGAGGTATCGCTCGATGCAATATTCTCCCGAATCCCTGCAGGCCTTCGCCGAGGCCGCATGCCTGGGCTCGTTCAGCGCCGCCGCGCGCAAGCTGGGCAAGAGCCAGTCCACTGTCAGCGAGGCCATCGCGCGGTTGGAGATCGACCTCGGGCTGACCCTGTTCGACCGCAGCAGCCGTCAGCCGCAACTGACCGAAGCCGGCCACGCGCTGCTTGGGCGGGTGGAGGAAGTGCTGATGGCCAACGACCGCCTCGGCCAGCTCGCCCATCAACTCGTTGGGGGGCTGGAATCGCGGGTGACCCTGGCGATGTCGGACACCTATCAGTCCGCCGAATTCGAGGCGCGGCTGGCGGAGATCGATGCGCGCTACCCGGACCTGGAGTTCGAGTGGCTGATCGCCGAGGACAGTGATGTGCTCGATCTGGTCGTGCAGGGGCGCGCCAGCCTGGGGCTGCTTGCCGCCCAAAAGGATTACGCGCCGGATATCAGCTCGGCGACCTTGAGCGAACAGGCCGAGTTCGGCCTGTTCGTCAGCCGCGACCACCCGCTGGCTGGCCGCGAACACGTGGAGCGCGAGGACCTGCTGGCCTACCGCGCGTTGCGCCTGAATACCTACCTGGACGACGCCGCGCCGATGCTGGGCGGGCGCTGCTGGAGCGCACCGAACTACCTGCTGCTGCTGGACATGGCAGTGCTGGGCTTTGGCTGGATCGAATTGCCCAGCTGGATGGTAGGACGCTTCGCCGGCGGGCGTATGCAGGAGCTGAAGGTCGCCGGCTGGCCGCGTCGGGTGGCGGTGGACGTGATCTGGTCGCGACAGCGTCGCTTGGGGCCAGCCGCGAGTTGGCTGGCAGAGCGCCTGCTGGGGCGCTGAGGCGCTCTGGGTCACAGATTGCGGACTAAATGTGTCGAGGCCTTTGATGCTCCGGCCGGGACCAGTAGGATCGGAGTTTTCCGGGGAAGAGAGGTCAGGATGCACGCCAAGCTGGAGAATTGTCTGAAGGCAGTCGACCAGGTCCTGCTCGGCAAGGAGGTGCAAGTGCGGTTGGCCCTGACCTGCCTGCTGGCGCGCGGTCACCTCCTCATCGAAGACTTGCCCGGCATGGGCAAGACCACCCTCAGCCATGCCCTGGCGCGCGTGCTGGGCCTGGGGTTCCAGCGTATCCAGTTCACTTCCGACCTGCTGCCCGGCGATGTGCTGGGCACTTCGGTGTTCGACAAGGACAGCGGGCAGTTCGTCTTCCACCCCGGGCCGATCTTCTCCGAACTGGTGCTGGCCGACGAGATAAACCGCGCCACCCCCAAGAGCCAGAGCGCGCTGCTCGAGGCCATGGAGGAAGGGCAGGTGACCATCGAAGGCGCGACCCGCCCGCTACCCGAACCCTTCTTCGTCATCGCCACGCAGAACCCGGTAACCCAGGGCGGCACCTTTGCTTTGCCCGAATCCCAGCTCGACCGCTTCCTCATGCGCCTGTCCCTGGGCTACCCCGGCCGCGCCGCCGAGAAGGCTTTGTTGCTGGGCGAAGCTCGCCGCGACCTGCTGCCGCGCCTGGAGCCGATGCTCGACCCGCAGGAACTGCAGGCGCTGCAGGGCGAAGTGCTGGCGGTGCGCGCCAGCGATGCGCTGGTGGACTACGTGCTGCGTCTGGTGGAAGCCACGCGCACCCAGCCGGCCTTTGCCCTGGGCCTGTCACCGCGCGGCAGTCTGGCACTGCTGGCGGCGGCTCGCGCCTGGGCGTTGCTGGCCGGGCGCGACTACGTGATCCCGGAGGACGTACAGGCCGTGCTGCCCTCGGTGGCCGGCCACCGCCTGCGCGACCAGGCCGACCCGGCCGGGCACGGTGGCGGTGCGTTGGTGCAGTGGCTGTTGCGCGAAGTCCCGGCTCTCTGAGGGGCACGCCATGCTCGTCAGGGTCAGGCCGTTGTGGCAGAGCTGGATAGCCCGGCGAATTCCGCCGGCACCTTCGCTGCAACTCAATCAGCGGCGCATCTTCATCATCCCTACCCGGCAGGGTCTGGCGTTCGGCGTCGCGCTGTTGCTGATGCTGCTGACCGCGATCAACTACCAGAACAGCCTGGCCTATGGCCTGACCTTCCTGCTGTTGTCGCTGTTCATCGTCGCCATCCTCCACACCTACCGCAACCTGGGCGGCCTGCGCCTGACGGCGCTGGGCGCGCAGCCAGTGTTCGTCGGCGAGCAGGCAGCTTTCCGAGTGCGCCTGGAAGGCGAAGGGCGCAACCGGCAGGCCATCGGCCTGGGTTGGGAGGCCGAGCGCATGCAGTTCGCCGATGTTACGGCGGACCGCGCCGAAGAGCTGCTGCTGAGCGTGCCAGCCGAGCGCCGTGGCTGGTTGCGCCCTGGTCGCTTGCGGGTGGAGAGTCGCTTCCCGCTGGGCTTGCTGGTCGCCTGGAGCTGGGTCGACCTGGACCAGTCGGTGCTGGTCTACCCGCATCCGCAGCCCGGCGACCTGCCGCTGGAAAGCGGGGCGGCGGAGAACGACGAGGAGGGCGTGCGGCCCAGCGGGCGCGGCGTCGATGATTACCAGGGGCTGCGCCCCTACCAGCCGGGCGACTCGCGCCGGCGCTTGCACTGGAAGGCCTACTCCCGTGGCCAGGGTCTGCTGGTGAAGGATTTCTCTGCGCTGGCCGGGCGCAATGTCTGGCTGGAGTTCGACAGCCTGGGCGGCGACACCGAGGGGCGTCTGTCCCGGCTGTGCTTCTGGGTCCTGCAGCTCACGCTGCGTCAGCAGCCTTTCGGCCTGCGCCTGCCGGATGCGCAACTGGCGGTCGGCCTGGATGATGCCCATCGCGATGCCTGCCTGCGCGCTCTGGCGTTGTACGGGACGAAGCGATGAGCAGTGCGACCGCCACTTCCGCCCAGCCCATTCCACGGGTGGCCCTGACCTGGCTGCTGGTGGCTCAGGCGGTGGTGATCATTCCGCACCTGGAACACCTGCCGCTGTGGATCGTCGCCCTCTGGCTGGGGTGCGCGGCCTGGCGCATCCAGGTGTTCCGCATGCGCGCCAACTACCCCAGTGGCATCGCCAAGCTGGCGCTGGTGGCGGTGGCCGGGTTGGGCGTGTGGTTTTCCCGCGGCTCGCTGATCGGCCTGGATGCCGGCGTGGTGCTGCTGATCTCGGCCTTCGTGGTCAAGCTGGTGGAGCTCAAGACCCGCCGCGATGCCTGGGTGCTGATCCTGCTGGGGTTCTTCGCAGTCACCACCAGTTACCTGTTCCAGGACGACATCCTCGCCGCTGCCTTCAGCCTGCTGCCGGTGCTGGCGCTGCTGGCGGCGGCCATCGGCCTGCAGCAGAGCAGTTTCGCCGTGCGCCCGATGGTCACCTTGCGCCTGGCCGGCGGCCTGCTGCTGCAAGCCTTGCCGTTGATGCTGCTGCTGTTCCTGCTGTTCCCGCGCATGGGGCCGCTGTGGTCGCTGCCAGTGCCGGGCGACAAATCCATGACCGGGCTGAGTGACAGCATGGCGCCCGGCGACATGGTGGACCTGAGCCAGTCTCCTGCGCTGGCCTTTCGGGTGAGCTTCGACGGCAGCCCGCCGCCCCGCTCGCAACTGTACTGGCGCGCCTTGACCCTGGAGCGCTTCGACGGCGCGCGTTGGAGCGCGGCGCTCCAGCGTGGAGATCATGCGCCGCAATGGCAGCGGCAGGGGCAGCCCTTGCAGTACCAGGTGATCATGGAGCCCAACGGTCGGTCGTGGCTGTTCACCCTGGATGTGGCGCAGACCAGTCTGGGCGATGCGCGGATGATGAGCGACTTCCACCTGGAACGGCGCCTGCCGGTACGCCAGGGGCTGCTCTACCGCGCCACCTCCTGGCCGGACGCTCTGCTGGAGCCGGACGACGCCGCCCGCGCACAGCGGATCAACCTTGCCTTGCCGCAGGGTGGCAATCCCCGGGCCCGCTCCTGGGCGCGACAACTGCGCGAACGCTACCCACAGCCGGCCGAGCTGGTGCAGGCGATGCTCCGGCACTTCCGCGAACAGCCGTTCCGCTACACGCTCCGCCCGCCGGATGTTGGCGCGGAGCGCATCGACGGTTTCCTGTTCGACACCCGGGCCGGCTTCTGCGAGCACTATGCCGGTGCCATGACCTTCGTCCTGCGCGCGGCGGGGATTCCGGCTCGTGTGGTCACCGGCTACCAGGGGGGCGAGGCCAGCGCGTCGGGCAATTACCTGGCGATCCGCCAGTTCGATGCCCACGCCTGGGTGGAGTACTGGCAGCAGGGCCGCGGATGGACGCGCGTTGATCCCACGGGCGCCGTATCGCCCGAGCGGATCGAGCAAGGGTTGGAGGCGGCCATGAGCCAGGAAGGCAGCTTCCTCGAGGCTGATCCGTTTTCGCCCCTGCGCTACCGGAACTTCGCGCTCCTCAACCAACTGCGCATGGCCTGGGACGACGTCAACTACGGCTGGCAGCGCTGGGTGCTGGGTTACCAGGCCGAACAGCAGGGCGACATGTTGAAGAACTGGTTCGGCGGGCTGGACCGGCAATGGATCGGCGCCCTGCTGGTGGGCGGCGGCGCGCTGTTGCTGGCTGTGCTGGCTCTGGTGCTGTTCAAGCCCTGGCGGCGTTCCACCGATCTCCAGTTGCAGAGCTTCCAGCGCTTCGAAAGGATGCTCGCTCCCCTGGGGGTGCATCGCGAGCCGGGGGAGGGCGCGCGGGATTTCTGCCGGCGCGCGAGCAAAGTCCTCCCGGCCCATGCCCAGGCGATCCGCAGCTACCTGGAAGCCTTCGAAGCGCAGCGCTATGGCGGAGCTGCCACGGCACCGGCCGAATTGCGCGCGCACCTGGCGCGCCTGCGACGCGAACTGCCCTGGCGCTTGTGGTCTGCGCGCAGGAACGGAACGTGACATCGCGGCCCTTGCCGCTGTGCCGGTGGGGGCTAACCTGATATTTCACCCTCTGGAGTGGAGCCTGCCGTGACCTCCTTCTGCGATTACCTGGTAAGCCATCTGATCGAGCAGGAGGTCGCGTTGTTCTCCGCGTCCTCCCGCCTGAAGGCCGAGTCCGATCCCGAAGCGCTGCATGACCTGCGCATCGCCGTGCGCCGGCTGCGCAGCCTG
Source organism: Pseudomonas multiresinivorans (assembly GCF_012971725.1). Classification (NCBI taxonomy): domain Bacteria; kingdom Pseudomonadati; phylum Pseudomonadota; class Gammaproteobacteria; order Pseudomonadales; family Pseudomonadaceae; genus Pseudomonas; species Pseudomonas multiresinivorans. The sequence continues at coordinate 4,389,547 of NZ_CP048833.1, read as the reverse complement.
CTGCACCCGGTGCGCGGCATGCCGGGTATCGATGAACTGGAGCAGGCCCTGGGCGACATGGGCCGGCTCAGTGGCCCGCTGCGCGATCTCGAAGTGCTGCTGCCGGTTCTTGAGGCCGAAGGCTACGACCGTGCCGCGGCTCTGCGACGCCCGGCGCTGATCTCCGGCTACGCCACGCTGCTTGCCAGCCCGCAGTGGGAGCGCCTGATGATGCGCCTGGATGGCTGGCCACAGTTGTGGCGCACCTCCGAGCGCCACGGCGTGCTCAAGGGGCTGCAGGGCAAGGTGGAGAAGCGCCTGGCGAAGGAGTGGCAGAAGCTTCGCGAGGCGCTGAAAGACCCGGCCCATGACCGTCATCGCCTGCGCCTGCTGATCAAGCGGGTGCGCTATTCGCTGGAGGCCTATCCGAAGGAGTCCGCCGTGCCGCAACGCCTGCTGGCGCCGCTGAAGGACGCGCAATCGGCGCTGGGCGACTGGCATGACTACGAGCAGTGGCTGATCCGCAGCGAGCGCGAACTCGACCTGATGCCCTTGCAGCCGCACTGGAACGCCCGCCACGACCTCGCCGAACGCCTCGCCGATGAGAGCCTGGAGGCCCTGCAGAAAGCGCTGCATAGGGCTCATTGATGACAGGGCATTTCCTGCAAGGGACAAGGCTTTGGATGGTTTGCCGGGACCGCCGGTGCCCCTAAGATCGCCACCAGCTGCCATTCTCCAGAAGCCTCAGGGAAGTCCGATCATGTCCTTCAGCGAAATGCTCCGGGCGGTGCGTGCCGCACCGCTGTCCATTGTCATCCCCGCCAACTGGGCGCAGGGCCGTGCGAGTTTCGGAGGCCTGGTGGCGGCGCTGGCCTATGAGGCCATGGCGTCGGTGGCCGAGGCCGGGCGCCCGGTGCGCTCGCTGGCGATCACTTTCGTCGGTCCCATCGAGGTGGAGGTGCCGGTGAGCTTCGAGGCGGAGGTCCTGCGCGAGGGCAAGTCGGTCAGCCAGGTGTTCTGCCGCGCGGTGCAGAACGGGCAGGTGGTACTGCTGGCGCAAGGCAGCTTCGGTGTGGGACGCGAATCCACCGTGCAGATGGATGGCCTGCCGCCACCGGTCTTCAACGCCGTCGAGGACTGCCAGGAGCTGCCGTACATTCGCAAGCTGATGCCGGCCTTCACCCAGAACATCGCCATGCGCTGGGCGGTCGGGCACATGCCGTTCTCGGCCAGTCGCGAGCGCGAGATGGGAGGCTGGATGCGCTTCCGCGGCGACGACGTGGGCGAGGAGCCGATGGAGATCAGCCACCTGCTGGCGCTGATCGACGCCTGGCCGCCAGCCAACCTGCCGCATCTGAAATCGCCAGCGCCTTCCAGCTCGCTGACCTGGACCGTGGAGTTCGTCCAGCCGCTGCCCTCGATGCCGGCCAATGGCTGGTGCCAGTACCTGGCGACCATCGAGCATGCCCGCGACGGTTACGGGCACATCGCGGCCCAGACCTGGTCGGCCGATGGCCAGCTCCTGGCGATCGGCCGGCAGACGGTGACCATCTTCGGCTAGGGCTGCCCCGCTAAGCGCCGGGTGCGGTCTCCGTGCGGTTGCGGCCGCCGGCCTTGGCCCGGTAGAGCGCCCGGTCGGCGCGAGCGAGCAGGTCTTCCAGGCGCAGTTCGCCTTCGCGACGCGCCGCCACGCCGATACTCAGGGTGAGGCGCACGCGGCTGCCGTCTTCGCTGGTGAAGGACAGCGCCTGCACGCTGTTGCGCACCCGCTCGGCGACCTGCAGCGCCTGCGGCAGGTCGGTTTCGGGAAGGATCGCGGCGAACTCCTCGCCACCCAGGCGGCCGAGCAGGTCCACTTCGCGCAACCCGTGCGTCAGCTCCTTCGCCACGGCTTGAAGCACTGCATCTCCGAAGGCGTGGCCGTGGGTATCGTTGATCGGCTTGAAGAAGTCGATGTCGAGCATCAGCGCCGAGCACTGGCGGTCGTAGCGCTGTGCGCTCTTGAGCAGGGCAACGCCACGTTTGACGAAGGCATGGCGGTTCTGCAGGCCGGTCAGCGGATCGGTGGTGGCCAGCAGGCGCAGTTCCTGCTCCATGGTCTTGCGCTGGTTGATGTCGAAGCTCCACACCAGCGAGGCGGGCCGGCCGTCTATTTCCATCTTCCGTGCCCAGACGATGGCCCAGTAGGCCGGGTTGCCCGCCAGGCGGGTTTCCCAGCTGTCGAGCTGGCCGTTGTCGGCCAGGGACTGGCGGAAGCGTGCTTCCTCGTCGGGATCGTCGAACAGCCGATGCAGGGTGAAGGGCTCGTGCGGGCGGATGCCGGTGCGCTGCAACAGGCGCGGGCTGACGTAGTGGGCGCGGGAGTCTTCGTCGCTGAGCAGCGCCACGTCGCTGGGGCTGGTGTCGAGGATGTAGCGCAGCAGCGACTTGCGTTCGCTCAATTCCAGGGTGCGCTGCTCGACGCGCTGCTCCAGCGACTGGTTGAGGTCATGCAGGCGCTGGGTGAGCAGGAGCTTGCGCCGCGAATTGGCGATCACCCGCAAGGCCAGCAGCACACTGCACAGGCCGAGGCCGAAAAGCACCCAGGCCAGCAGGTTGAAGGCGCGCTGCAGGTCCAGGCGCTCGGCGTCCATGTAATTGGTCAGGGCGATATTGGTGACTACTACCAGTTCGTGCGTGGGTTCGAGCAGGGGCGGCAGCTCGCGCAGCATCTCGCCGGCCAGCAGCTTCGCGGCCTGCGGCTGACCCCAGGGCGCGCGCTTGAGCCAGGCGTCACTCAGGCGCTGGATCTTCTCCAGGGTCGCCTGCACTTCCGGACGAGGTACGACCAGGTAGCCATAGACGGGCGTATGGCGCAGCGGCGGCAGGAGGCTGGCGAGCACTTCGACGCGTGTTGCCAGGGCATCGCTGTCGCTCTCCCCGGCGAGTACCTGCCGGGCGCTGTTCAACGAGCGCTCCAGCTCGGCGCGCAGCTGGTAGGCCTGCCACAGCTCGCTGTGGGCATCGGGGTGTGCCAACTGGCGTACGTGCTGGTGCACCATCAGCAGTGCGGCGCCGGCGCCGGCGGTCAGCGCCGCGATCAGGCCGCTGAGGATGATGACGGTCAGGCGGCGATAGCGCCGCCTGGGAAGTTGCGGGGGCACGGCGATCACTCCAGGGTAATGCGGCTTACCTGCCAGACGGTGCGGTTGAAATAGACCTGGGTCCGCAACTCCGGGTGATCGAGCATCGGGTAGATGACGAACAGCGGGCCGCGCTCGGCGATACCGATGGATTGGCCGTCGCGGCGGTAGGCGAGGATCGGGTCGAAGGCGTCGAGGTCGCTCAATGGAATCAGCGCCGAATAGTCGTTGAGTGCCTCGACCCGCAGGCGCTGGGCGTCGCCGCGTTCGAAGCCGGCGAGCAGGGTGCTCAGGCGCACGCCTTGCCAGTCATGGACCTGGGTTTCGTCCGGGAGCATCGAGCGCCGCTCGCTCTGCGGCAGCGCTTCAAGCTCGCGCAGGCTGTAGTGGCGCTGGAGTTGCGGCTGGCCTTTCACTGCAATGGTCAGCACAGTGCGCTCGGCCGCCGGCTGCGGGGCTGAGTGCACGGTCGTGACAATAAACAGGCAGGTAAAAATGCCAATAAAATGGCGAAAAGCTGACATCTCAACAGCTCGTGACGAAATCTCGACGATTATATCGGCGAACCTACCCGGTACTTGAATGGCCGGAATGCCGCGCCCTGTTGTTATGGCAGGTTCAGCGCCGGCGATTGCGCCAGGCGCGCCACCAGGCGCCGCTCAGGACGAAGCGCGGGAAGGTGACGAACTGCTCGACCAGCAGGCGGCTGATGGCGTCCTTGCGGTCCGTAAAGGGTTCGGGCGCCTGCTCTTCAAGCTTGTGCCCGCGGCCCTGAATGGCCAGCGAGGCGACCATGCCGATCACCCCCAGCAGGATCGACGACAGGCTCAGGCCGAACAGCCCGCTGAGCAGGGTCAGGGCGCCGAGGATGAACAGCGGCACGGCGATGATGTGCAGCGCGAGGTTGGTCGGGTTGCGGTGGTTGGCGGCGTAGCCCTGCCACTGCCAGGCCAGGAGGTTGGGATGACGTTTGCCCATATGGGTGCTCCCGAGACTGAAAAGCCCGGCTGAGCGCAGGCGGGCGGAATATCAGCAGTCTAGGTGCTGCCCCGAAGCCCGCGCCAATGGACGCAGGCTATGCGGGCGATAGGAATTACAGGCGCAATTGGCCGATGGCGCGGCTGAGTTCGCCGGCGAGATTCGCCAACTGGTGGCTGGTGCCGGCCGAGTCCACGGTCTGCTGCACGGTGTGCTCGGTAACGTCGCGGATGCCGACGACCGAGCGGGTCATTTCCTCGGCGACCTGGCTCTGCTGCTCGGCGGCCACGGCGATCTGGGTATTGCTCTCGCGCATCAGCGCCACCGCCGAAGCGATCGCCGCCAGGGCTTCGCCGGCTTCACGGGCTTCCTCGACGCAGCCATCGGCCTTGATCGAGCTTTCCTGCATGAATTCCACGGCGTCACGGGTGCCGGACTGCAGCGCATTGATCATCTGGGTGATCTCATCGGTGGAGTCCTGCACGCGCTTGGCGAGGTTGCGCACTTCATCGGCCACCACGGCGAAACCGCGGCCCATCTCGCCGGCGCGGGCGGCCTCGATGGCCGCGTTGAGGGCGAGCAGGTTGGTCTGTTCGGCGATGCCATGAATCACGCTGACCACGCTGCTGATCTTGTGACTGTCCTGGGCCAGTTGCTGGATCATCTCGGCGGTCTGCTGCACGCCCTGGGACAGCCCGGCAATGGACTGGCCAACGCGGCCGACGACCTGCTGGCCATTGCCGGCGAGGCGATCGGCCTCCTGCGACTGGTCGCGGGTATCGGCGGCGTGCTGGGCGATGTGGTGGACGGTGGTGGACATCTCGTTGATGGCGGTGGCGGCCTGGTCGGTCTCGCTCTGTTGGCCGAGCATGCCCTGGCGCACCTGGCCCATGCTGTTGGCGAGGGTGCGTGCGCCCTCGTCGAGGCGCCCGGCGGCCTGGGCAACGGTGCCGACCACGCGCTGGTAGCCGGCCTGCATGGCGTTGAAGGCAGTGGCCATCTGACCGACTTCGTCGCGGCTTTCCAGCGGCACGCGGGCAGACAGGTCGCCGCTCTTTTCCACGTGCAGCATCACGTCGCGCAGGGTCAGCAGGTGCGTGAGGATGAAGCGGATCAGCAATTGCGAGGCGGCCAGCAGGGCCAGCATCAGCACCAGCACGGCGCCGGCGAAGGGCAGGGCGCGATCCTCGAAGACGCTCCAGAAGTCGGCGCCGGGGGCGAGCACGGCGACGCGCTGGCCATTGCCAATGTCCTGCACGTAGGCTCCGGCCAGCGCGCCGTTACGGTTCTGCGCACCCTGCAGGTCCACCCAGCCGCTGGCGCGGGCGAGGGCCGAGCCGTCAACACCGGCGATCTGCGGTGCGCTGCCGCTGGCGAAGCTGACGAGGTTCGGCGAAGTCGGCAGCGCCGAGCCCGCCGGCCAGCCCTTGAGCATCTGGGCCTGGGCTTCGGCACCCTGGCGTGCCTGCTGGATGCGCCCATCGAGTTCCTGGTGCATGGCGAACAGCACCAGCAGCAGGGTGGTGACGAAGGCGACCGCGTTGACGGCCCAGAATTTGTACTTGAGGGAAATATCGCGGATCCAGGCGGCCATAGATGTCTTCTTGTCGGTCGAATAGTGGCAGGGCGCCATTATTGTCGTGAAAAGGGATGAAGGTGGCCATTGATGGGAATCAAGCCACCTTCCGCTCCCGACTTATCGGCCGAGGAAGGGCATTCTTGAGAGCCGGTTCAAATTTCCGGGAGGTCAAAGAAGCGTCGTGCGCACTCGGTGGTATGGGCAGCGACGCGCTCTGCGCTCTCGCCACGGTGCTGGGCCACGCAGGTCAGCACTTCGGGCAGGTAGGCCGGCTGGTTCCGGCCGTTCTTCGGCTTGGGCCGCAGCGTGCGCGGCAACAGATAAGGTGCGTCGCTTTCCAGCATCAGCCGGCCTTCGGGAATTTCCCGCACCAGTTCCTGCAGATGGGTGCCGCGGCGCTCGTCGCAGATCCAGCCGGTGATGCCGATGTGCAGGTCGAGGTCGAGGTAGGAATAAAGCGTGCGGCGCTCGCCGGTGAAGCAATGCACTACGGCCGCAGGGAGCCGGTCGCGGAAGTCCTTGAGGATCGCCAGCAGGCGCTCTCCGGCATCGCGCTCGTGGATGAATACCGGCAGTTGCAGTTCCACGGCGAGGCCCAGCTGTTCTTCGAAAGCCTTTTCCTGCTGCGGGCGCGGCGAAAAGTCGCGGTTGAAGTCCAGGCCGCATTCGCCGACGGCCTTTACCCGGTCCTCCGCCAGCAGGCCGCGCAGCACCCTGGCGCTGCCGCTGTCCCAGTGGCTGGCTTCATGGGGATGGACACCGGCGGTGCAGTAAAGACGCTGTTCTTCGTCCAGTTGCCGGCACAGGTCCAGGGCCTGTTCGCTGTCGGACAGGCTGGTCCCCGTGAGCACCATCTGGGCGACGCCGGCCTCGATCGCGCGAGCGAGGACCGCTTCACGTTCCGGCTCGAAGCTTGGATGGGTGAGGTTGACGCCGATGTCGATCAGTTGCATTTTTGTTCCCTTTGTCCGGATGCGGAGCATAGCAAAACGCTCTTTCCAGACGAAAATTCTTCAAAAACAACAGGTTGCGGATTATTCCGAAGATATATCGGAAGTTTCGGGTTGGTAATGAGCCCCTCCTGTGAGAATCTTGCGCGCCCTTGGCGGTCGGGAACCCCCGACCGAAACCGCACTCTAATCGGCCCGCCGCCGAGTGCGAGCCCCTGGAGAGCTGGATGACCCGACTGTTGTTGCTACTGCTGTGCCTCGTGGCCCTGACGCCACTGCCGGCGGCCGCGCGCCTGACGGCCCAGCCGGAAAACTGGGAGCAGGAAAGCACCGACGCCCGCGACCTCGCCACGATTCGCTCCGGCGGCACCCTACGGGTTCTGGTCAACCAGAGCCGCAACAGCTCCGGCGAGATCAAGGGCGAACCCATTGGCGTCGAATACCGTCGCCTGCGCGCCTTCGAGCAATACCTCAACGACAGCGCCCCGGGGCGCAAGCCGCTCACCATCAAGTTCATTCCCAAGGCCAAGGATCAATTGCTCGGCGCGCTGCAGCGCGGTGAAGGCGATCTGGTCGCGCCCGGGGAAGTCCTGCTGGCCCGCGATGGCCAGAACGTCAGCCCCAGCCTGCCGTGGAAGGCCGATGTGCCGCTGGTGCTGGTGACCAAGCAGGGCAATCGCAAGTTCGTGCGCCTGGAGCAACTGGCCGGCCGCACCATCACCCTGCCAGCCGGCAGCGCCGCCGGCGAGGCCGTTCGCAAGGTCAACGAGCGCCTGGCGCAGAAGCGCATGGCGCCGCTGGTGCTGGAGTGGACCGATTCCTCCCTGGCGGTGGAAGACGTGCTGGAGATGGTCCAGGCCGGCATCTTCAATTACACCGTGGTCGAGCAGCCCATCGCCGAACGCTGGAGCAAGGTCTTCACCAAGCTGCGTGTCGACCGCCACCTGGTGCTGGACAACAGCGAGCCGATGGCCTGGTACGTTCGCCGCGACGCGCCGATGCTGCGTGCCAGCGTCAACCGCTTCCTCAAGGACTATCGCGCCCCGGCGGACCAGGACGCGGCCTTCCAGCGCCTGTACCGCCGCGCCTACCAGGTGCGCAACCCGTTGCTGGTTCCCGACCGCAAGCGCCTGGAAGCCGTGCGCCCGACCCTGCAACGCTACGGCGAGCAGAGCAAGGTCGACTGGCTGGCCCTGGCCGCCGTGGGCTTCAAGGAATCCAATCTCAATGCCAGTGCGCGCGGCGCTGGCGGCGCTACCGGGCTGATGCAGATCACCCCGGCGGCGGCCCGCGCTGTGGGCGTGGATACCGTGCACCAGAAGGAGAACAACGTGCAGGCAGCCAGCCGTTACATGGCCATGCTGCGCAAGCGGTTCTTCTCCAGCCCGCGCATCAATGAACGGGACCGCATGGCCTTCGTTCTGGCTGCCTACAACGCCGGTCCCGAGCGGGTGCAAAGCCTGCGTGCGGAGGCCAAGCGCCAGGGCCTGAACCCCAACCAGTGGTTCTTCCAGGTCGAGCGCGTGGCGGCCGAGCAGTTGGGCATGGGCGTGGTGAACTACGTCAGTAGCGTCAACAAGTACTATCTTGCATATCAGCGGGAACGTGATGGCCTCGAGCCACGTGAGAGCGTGGCGGCAATCAAGAAGTAATCAGTTTGTTCGATAGTTATAAGCGCGATTTTGCGCTTTTGATATCGTAAAAACTGGTTATATTGGTCGCCAAGCAACCACGGTTGTCACCTACTTCCTACGCAACCCTTCGCTCCCACTAGAGCTCGCACAAGGACGCACCATGAACTCGCTGATCAAATCCATTCTGACCACCAACGCTGGCGCCGGCATCGCTGTCCTGCGCATCACCACCGGCCTGACCTTCATGGCTCACGGCTCGCAGAAGCTCTTCGGCGCCTTCGGTGGCCCGGGTCTGCAAGGCATGGCGGGCTGGCTGGAATCCCTCGGCGTGACTCCTGGCTACCTGATGGCTGCCCTGGCCGGCAGCGCCGAATTCTTCGGCGGCCTGGCCCTGGTCCTCGGCCTGCTGGTGCGCCTGGCGAGCATCCCGCTGATCGTCGCCATGCTGGTCGCGGTGTTCAGCGTGCACCTGGCCAACGGCTTCTTCATCACCGCGAACGGCTTCGAATACGCCTTCACCCTGATCATGATCAGCGTCGCGCTGCTGATCAGCGGCGCCGGCCCGTTCTCGCTGGACCGCAAGCTGTCCAGCTGATCGCCGACGCGATAACGAAAAAGGGCGGGCACCCAAGGTGCCCGCCCTTTTTGTTTGCCTGCGTGAATCAGTGGAACAGGTACTGTACGCCGCCGTTGATCAGGCCGCCGCCCACCAGCAGGAAGGCGAACAGCCCGGCGCCCAGCAGCAGCGGCTTGGGGCCTTCCTTGCGCAGGTCGCCCAGGCGGGTGGCCAGGCCCAGGGCGGCCATTGCCATGCCGAGCATCACGTCATCCAGTTGCTGCAGCGGCGCCAGCCAGCTTTCCGGCACCCAGCCCAGCGAACGCAGGCCGGTCACCAGCAGGAAGAACACGGCGAAACCGGGAATGTGCAGTTTGCGGCGCGCGCCCGGCTCGGCGGCTTCGGCGCAACCGACGCGGCCGAGGATCAGCAGGGCCGGGGCCAGCAGCAGGACTCGCAACATCTTGCTGATCAGCGCGGCGTCGGCGGCGGCCGGGTCCATGGCGCGGCCGGCGGCAACCACCTGGGCGACTTCATGGATGGTCGAGCCGGTGAACACGCCGAAGGCCTGCTCGCTGCCGAACAGATTGGGCAGTGCGGCGTAGATCAGCGGATGCAGCAGCATCGCCAGGGTGCCGAAGAGCACCACGGTGGCTACTGCGACGGCGGTGTGCTCGGCACGCGCCTTGAGTACCGGGCTGCTCGCCATGACCGCAGCGGCTCCACAGATGGCGCTGCCGGCGCCGATCAGCAGGGCGCTCTCGCGCGGCAGCTTGAGCCAGCGTTCGCCGATCCACCAGGCGACAGTCAGGGTGCTGGCGACCATCAGCACGTCGATGATCAATGCTGCCGGGCCGAGGGCGGCGATGTCCTGGAAGGTCAGGCGCAGGCCATAGAGCACCACGCCCAGGCGCAGCAGTTGCTGGCGAGAGAGGTCGATGCCGGGGCGGATGCTGCCGAAACGGGCCAGGCCCAGGTTGCCGGCCAGCAGGCCAATCAGGATGGCCAGGGTCAGGCTGCCCAGCCCCAGGTGCTGCAGCGCGGGAATCTCCATCAGCTGGCGGGAGCCAAAGGCGATGGCCAGGCAGAGCAGGGCGCCAGGGAGGAGGTACGGCGTGCGGCGAAGGGCGTTCATGGATGACTCCTTGTGTAAGGTGAAGCCATGGTGCCGCCGCACTGCTTAGTGTAAAAAAGGATTGTTCTTATTGGGATGACCGGTTTTATCGATATGGGCCCGCGCATCACCCTTCGCCAGTTGGCGACCTTCACCGCGATTGCCGAACTGGGCAATGTCACCCAGGCCGCGGCACGCATCGCTCTGTCGCAGTCCGCCGCCAGCCAGGCGTTGCAGGAGCTGGAGCGTGCACTCGGCACGCGCCTGTTCGACCGCAGCGGCAAGCGCCTGGCGTTGAACGACAACGGCCGCGCCTTCTATCCCAAGGCCAGTGCGCTGTTGGCGCAGAGTGCCGAGCTGGAGAGCCTGTTCGAATCGGCGCCGGTGCAACTTAGCCTCGGTGCCAGCCGCAGCATTGGCGGCTACCTGCTGCCGCAGGTGATGGCCGGCTTTCTCGGCGAATTGCCCGAGAGTCGCCTGGAGCTGCAGGTCGCCAACAGCGGAGGGGTGATCGAGGCGCTGGCCGAGTTCAGGTTGGACGTGGCCTTTATCGAGGCGCCGATCCAGCATCCGCAGATACAGCTGACGCCCTGGATGGCGGACGAGCTGCTTTTGGTGGTGGCGCCGGATCACCCCCTGGCGGCGGCCGAGTGCGTCACCCTGCCGGATCTGGCGGCGGCGCGCTGGGTGCTGCGGGAATCCGGTTCGGGCACGCGGGTGACATTCGAACAGCAGGTGTTGCCGCGCCTGGGCAGCGTCAATGCGCCCCTGGAGGTAAGCAACGCCGAGGCGATCAAGCAGTTGGTAGCGAGCGGTTTCGGCATCGGTTGCCTGTCGCAGCGTGTCGTACAGGCGGAGCTCGCGCGCGGCGAGCTGGTGCAGTTGGATAATCCGCTGGGGCCGCTGCGGCGCACCTTCTTCCGTGCGCTGCACATCGACAAGTACCCCACGGCTGGCCTGCGACGCTTCCTCGATTACGCCCAGGACTGGGCAGCTCGATCAGACGCTATCTAGCGGCCACTCGCCGATGGCGCGGTAGCGCACGCCGGTGGGGCTGTTCTCCGAGCTGAACAGCGCCACGGCCTGGGCCGGTAGCAGAAACGACGCTGTGGCAGCCGGTGTCTGGTGGGCGTGGCGCGCGAGGGTGATGTGGGGATGGAAGGGGCGGTGCTCGACTTCGAATCCGCCTGTTCGCAACTCTTCGCGCAATGCATGCACCAGCTCATGCAGGGCGGGCGGCACGGTGCTCGGCGCCAGGTGCAGGATGCCATTGCTCCAGCGGGCGATGTGGTCCAGTTTCAGGTTGAAGCCCTGGCTCGGCAGACGTTCGCCGATGGCACGCAATTCCGCCTTGCGGCCGCGCGGGACGGAGCCGAGAAAAGCCAGGGTCAGGTGCAGATTGGCCTGGGCAACGGGTTGGCCGTCCAGGTGCAGGCCATCGCGCCAGGCGCAGATTTGCGCTGCCAGCGGCGCCAGGCAGGGCAGGGCGAAGAACAGCCGCAGGGGTGGCGTGGTCATCGACTGAAGTCTCCTTGACAGCTTTGCCGGGGCTTCTCTAGGATGCCGCACAGCGCCGATTTAAGTAGCAACTTGCGGGGCGCGGATGCAGCGATGGCTGACATCGAAATACCGCTAAAGCGCTGGTTCGGTGTGCCTCTCGCCGCGTCCAGCAGGACCCCTGAGGCGGAGACGTGACACCATGACCTGTCCCAACCCGCATGTACGCCTGGCCCCGATCACCACGGGCCTGGTACGCCGCAATCCGAAGATTCTCCTGGGCGGCAATCACCAGCCCACTCTCGTCCGTTACCTCGATGGCTGGCCCAAGCGCTGGAACGGCTCGCGTACCTTCCTGATCCAATTCGCTGAAACCTTTGCCGATCTCGCGCGCTTCCCGTCCGACAGCTTTGACTTCGCGGTGGTCCAGTCGCCGGTGGCCGAGCAGCTGGAGTCGGCCATCCACGAGCTGACCCGCGTCGCCCGCCAGGGTCTGATCACTCGGCGCCCGCCGTCGCTCTGAGCTCCAGGTTAAGCCTGCAGGAGCGAGCTTGCTCGCGAACGGATTTCCCGGCAGCTCCAGTGCTGGGCGGGTTCGCGAGCAAGCTCGCTCCTACGGGAGTCTTGTGCGTTCAGGGGTACTCGATTTCCACCACGAACCAGAGCTTCTCGCCGGAGGGGCTGTGCACCATCACCTCGGCGTCCAGCTCCTTGCCCACCAGGGCGCGGGCCAGCGGCGAGTCGATGCTGATGTGGTTGTTGCGCAGGTCCAGTTCGTCCGGGCCGACGATGCGGTAGCGGGCCTGTTCGCCGTCCTCGTCTTCCAGTGTGACCCAGGCGCCGAAGTAGACCTTGTTCGGATTTGCCGGGCGCTCGCTGACCACCTTGCAGTTTTCCAGGCGCTTGCGCAGGAAACGCACGCGGCTGTCGATCTCCCGCAGCATCTTCTTGCCGTAGGTGTATTATCACCCCATACATAAAACATACTATTTAATAGAGTATGCCATCCGTATACCGTTAAAATAGGGCTTCACAGGGCTTAGGCTATCTGCGTAGTATCTCTAGGAGCGTACTATTTCTAGAGGCGTTGATGGCTTACGTTCTGAAGGTCAAGGCAAGGTACAGAGAGGACAACACGGGGCGCGAGCTACGGCTTCCTGCGCTTTTGACCGAGAATGGTTTGCTGATGTCGCATCTTCGCTACTTGGCGGAGAAGGCCAGCAAAGGGCAGTCGTGGAGGGAGCGGTCGGCGTTCGCAGTCATGCTTCTGCTCAAGTACATCAATGCAAACGAAGGCGTGTTTGGTACGACCACGGAGCTGCTCCGGAGCTTCGATGCTGCTTTACGTGCAGGCACCATCAATCCTGCAACTCTTGAGGATCCTTCTGGCCTCTATTGGCGTTCTCGAACCGCGGAGGACGCTGACAATCTTGTCTATCTAATCACCGAGTACACCGACTGGCGCTCACAGAAGGTTGAGTACAACGCACAACCTGTGAACCCATTTCGTCTCGCAACGAACGCCGAGCAACGCTTGAACTGGTGTGCATATCTCCACAAGCACGAGCGAGTTTTTCTCAATCACCTGCCAGGGGCCAAAGAGGCGCGGAAACGTACTCGCTACGCTCGCACGATCGCTCGAGTTGGTGCGGCTCCCTTAGATGTGGAGGAGGTGAAGAGGTTTCCGGAGGACAATATCCTCAAGCTGTTGGACGAAGGCTTCATTCGGGCGAATAACAAGTGGGATCCTGACCGCGACAAGCGGACTGACTGGAAAGGCAGGGCTCTGACACTGCTAATGCACTATGGCGGTATCCGCAAGAGCGAAGCCTTTCAGCTCTACCTGACCGATATTGATATCGACCCGGAACGCCTTGAGGCGATCGTGCGGATCTACCACCCATCTGAGGGTGCATCTCCGGAGGAGGGCTATTCGTCGCGTAAGGAATACCTTGCGCAACGTTTCCATCGAGTTCCTCGAACTGAGTACTTGAAAAGCGAGCGGCTACATGCTGGCTGGAAAGCTCCAGTCCTTAGTAGTAGTGAGAAATTCTTTAAAGTTGAATTCTTTCCTCCTGCTAAGGCAACTGAGTTTCTGCATGCGTACCAGAAGTATCTGATACATCAGCGTGTTGAACCTGAATACCTAGACCACCCCTATGCGTTCACCAATTCCTTGGGGCAGCCGGAAACAATTAAGAATTTCCAGCGTATTCACAAAGACGCTGTGAATCGTATTGGTTTGGAGCATGCCAAGAATTTGGGGACAACCGAACATGGGCATCGTCATGCGTACGGCTATCGATTGAGTGCCCACGGGTTCTCGGGTGTTGAGATTCAAAAGATGATGCGTCATAGAACTCTTGAGGCACATTTGGCATATACGCAGCCAACTCATAAGGATGTTCGAGAGAAGATGGACAAGAAAGTAAAGGAGTACGGTTTGTGAAAGGACGCTACTACACTTTTAGTGAAGCTTCCCGAGTGGTTAGGAAGCTGTCAATTCGTACGTTGAAAGAGTATACCCGCCGCCGCCACGAAGATCCGATGCTCCCGCCTCGTCCTTACAGTTATTATACAGAGTGGAGAGGTGAATTGGATTTCCTGGGGAAATCATTTTATCCGTCGCTTAAAGAGGCTGCGGTAGCGGTTAGGCTCCTCAATATCAAAACGATCAGTGAGTATCAGTCTCGTTATCGAGAGGATCCGCTCTTGCCTGCTGCTCCCGATCAATTCTATCGAGCAGATTGGATAGGGTATCCAGAATTTTTTGGAGTACCTCGTAAAGTGGATTACAAGACTTTCGAAGAGGCAGCAAAATCTGCAAGAAGTCTTGGTGTGCGTACTAAGGCCGAGTACAAAAAGCGGTACTCTGAAGATCCGTACTTGCCGTGCCATCCGGAGCGCTTGTACAAAAGTGAATGGAATGGTTACGGGGACTTTCTAAGTGGTGTTAAGAAGCCGCAGCCCTATGAAACCCTAGCTGAGGCATCAGAGTCTGCTAGACGCCTGAAAATAAAGACCAGGGAGGAATACGAGTCTCGATACAAAGAGGATTCGCGCCTTCCTTATAAACCTTGGAGTCTTTACAAAAAAGAGTGGAAAGACTTTCGTGACTTCTTAGGTACAGGGGAAAGCCGCTTCTACGCCTCATTGACCGAGGCGTCCAGTGCAGCTAAGGCCTTAGGTATCTCATCGGTACTTGAATATGATAATAAATATAAACAGGATCCGAGGTTGCCATCTCATCCGGATTATGTATATTCGAATGAGTGGGAGAGCTGGCGCGTATTTCTTTTCGTGGAAGTGCCAGTTACATATGAAGACATCAGCTCCGCTTCTAAAGCGGCCAAGAAGATAGGTATAAAGTCGAGGGCTGATTATGTAGCGCACTGCCGGTTAGATTTAAGACTTCCCTTAGAGCCTGCGGTCGAATACAAAGATTCCTGGGGCGGTTGGGAAGAATTTCTTGGAATAAGCGAATCAGTAGCGAAAGCGGGCTATTTTCCTAGCTACGAAGATGCTAGGGCAGTTATTCGCAGGGTTTCAGTATCAACTCGTGATGCTTACTTAGTAACGGTCGCGATGGATAGCAGATTTCCGTTATCTCCTGAAAAGTACTATAAAGAATTTTGGCGTGGGTGGGATGACTTTCTCGGTGCTGAATTGCTTGAGGGAGAATATGCGACCTATGCTGTGGCGCGTGAAGCTGCTCAGAAGTTTAATTTCAAGAACCATTACGAATACGCGAAGAATTGCAAAAGGTTTGATCCGCGATTGCCGGACAATCCTAAGGAGTGTTATTTCAATGATTGGAGGAGTTGGTCGGATTATCTTAAAGGGTCTAGGCGGATAAATCCTTATAGTTTAAAGGAGGCCTCTCTTCGGGCTATTGAGCTAGGTGCTCGTTCAAGTGCAGAGTATTTGAAAGCTTGTAAGCTAGATAATATGCTTCCCTTGAATCCTGCGGTTGCGTTTAAGAGTCAATGGGCTGGTTGGAGTAGTTTTCTCGAGCTGCCTCCCAGGTTTTACGAATCTCTTTCTTCGGCTAGTGCTGCAGCGAAGCAACTGGGGATTAAGACGTATACTGAGTACAGGACTCGCTTTCGCGAAGATGGGCGATTACCTGCATATCCAGCAAAGATATATCCCAGTGAATGGAAGGGTTTTTCGCACTTCATTGGCGCGGAAGAAAAGTATTCCACTCTAGCAGAGGCAAGCGAAGCCGCGCAGAAGCTAGGTTTTACATCTGCGGCTGCATATAAGGCGGGCTACAAAGCTGATCCAAAGTTGCCTGCGAGACCAGAGTTCACTTATAAGAGCGAATGGAGAACTTGGGGTGTTTTTTTTGGACTTGTGGGAAAATACAGCTACCGAGAAGCTGGTGCTGTCGCGCGCCGATTGGGCGTTTTCTCTTATAGTGATTACAGGATCTTGCAGTGCCAAGATTCTCGCCTGCCTAGTCTTGCTCCCGTTTATTACGGGAAGGAATGGCTGGGGTGGGAAGACTTTCTCTTGCCGTCTAAAGTCGAGAATTTGGCAGATGTCAAATATGCAGTAAAAGTTCTTAAAATCAAAAATAGCAAAGACTATCGCGAAAGGTATAAAGATTATCCTTGCCTGCCTGCAAACCCTGACAGAGTTTTCAGCGGAGAATGGGTTGATTGGTACGATCTTTGCGATATTCCCCGTCCCTATAGTTATGATGAATTGCGCTTTCTTGTCATAGATGGCGGTGTAACGGGCGAGCTCATGTATAAGCAGTTTGCCATAGACAGAAAGGATCCTAGGATCCCTCGTGACCCGGCTACCGTTTACAAGGAACAGTGGAAGAGTTGGTATGAGTTTACCGGTAAGGCAGAGCCGTTCCGAGTTGGATTCATCCGTGCGCCGTATTTGTCTTGGGCTAATTATCTCAGCGAATTTCTTGAAGTAACGCGATCTCGGCCTACTAAAGAGACAAATCTGTGTAGGTTTGTTCGAGACTTTATTCAGAAATACGATTTTGGATATAGTCCGCTTGTGTTTTACACGGCGCAGAGAATTGATTTGAGTCTGTTTTCGGAGTTTCTCTATAGTGTGCCCGGCGGAAACGCACAAAACATTCTCTCGTCGGTTAAGGAGTTTTCGGAATTCATCTTGCGAGAAAAACTTACGCTTGAGGATGAGGAGACTGGCGAAGTTGTTCTTGTGCCAGGTGCTGTTAATCCTTTTATTAGCTTTTCTTATGATGGTGAAGATTCTAGTAGTAAGGCAGGAGAAACCAATAAGCCTGCGCTGGCCTACCAGTATGTTCAAGCACTAAATAACTGGATGGTTCCCGATGATGCACGCAGCTTCGCGGATTTAGCGCATTTGCATGAATATGATGCGGACTGGTTCGAGGTGCACCCTTCACTTATTGATAAAAGTGATCCTGATTGCGTATACAAGGAAGAGGCTGGAAGAACCAAGATGTGGTATCCGGGATTTTGGATGCATACGCTTGCGCTTGCTTCCGTTCCCGCTCGTGGGCGCCAGCTCGCTTACAATGATTCGGGGGAGGCGGATGATGAAATTCCGAAGGTGGTTGATGGTAAGATCGTGTGGGTGCGTAATGACTCTCCGCTTGCAGGTATGACGAAAAGCCAAGGATTCGTTAAGAAGTTCCCCGATGGTATTGGAATGCAATTTACCTCAAACAAGACGGCATCGCGCGGTGAGGGGTATGACGTTGCTTGGATGCCAGAGAAGCTAGCGATCTGGATGATTCGCTTTCGGGACTGGCAAGCCAAGTACAACCCTATTAAGAGGGTTATGCCGTGGATTGAGTGTGTTAATACTGAGCTGAATAAGGCTCAGTTGAAGAGGAAGGGAGCTAATTGCTTTTTGTTTCGTGATTTTGGTGGAGAGGAGTGCGGCGTTTACAGTCTTCGGCTGAAGTGTCGCTTGGCCATTGCTCTATATCATAGTCAGCCGACGGGGATTGCACTTGCCGAGTGTCGGGGTAATCCAAGAGCTGTTACATCTTACGATACGAAATATACTCCGCACAGTATGCGGGTGAGTCTTATCACTGCATACATAATGGAGTTTGGTCTTCCGATTGAAATCGTGATGAAGATTGCGGGGCATAGCAATATCGTCATGTCGATTTACTATGTAAAGCTTAATGCAGAAGGGTTAAGGGTGAGGTTTGCTGAGGGCGAGAAGAGGGCCCTTTCGAATAAGGTTTATGCTGCAATTCAGATGCTGGAGCAGAACAGGATCGAAGAGCTTAGGAGTGAGCTGATCCACAATAATGAGCAGGCTATCCAGAGGTTTACTGGGACTGCTTTGCCTGGAAGCCTCCTCTTTCGCGATTACGGATTTTGCCCGTTCGCAGGTACACGCTGCGAAGATGGCGGCCCTGAGATCAAATCAACCCGGGTGCGCGAGCCTATCAATGGCGGGCATCTTGGTATGCAGAACTGTATCCGCTGTCGCCATTTCGTTACGGGGCCTGTGTTTATTGGCGGTTTGTTGTCGCTAGCGAATGAGATTTCTCTTCAGACGTCAATTCAGTTTGAGCATATTGAAGGGCTGAATGAGAAGATTGATGGTATTTCTCAAGCTATCGATGATCTGGACGATGCTCAATATGATGCTGAAAAGTCTGGAAATAAGTTTGATGCTTCTGAGCGTGCAACTCTCGAAATGAAGTGTCGTAAGCTGAAGTCCGAAATTGAGAGTGCTTCTAAAAAAGCAGACCTTTATCTCTGTGATCTCCAGGCAGTGACTCGGTTGATTAATCAGAGCCAAGCTGTGATGAATGAACAGGTTTCGACAGAGGAGAACAACAACCTTCCTCAGTTAATTATTCAAAGCGGGCATGAGTTGGAAGTTGCATTTGAGGAGTCATCGAGATTTCATTTGCTTAGTGAGGTTTGCGAAAATGCGGAAATATACGAGTCTGCATCAGCGGCGCTTGCCCTTCCTACGCGCTCACAAATGCTTGATAAAATGATTGAACTCAATCACATGACGCCAAAGATGTTTACACTTGATAAGGAGCAGCAGCTGGTTTTGGGAAACCAGTTGACGAAACTCTTTCTGTCGCGTGTTAAATCGTGGTCAAAGGTCGATGCGTTGATTGAGGGTAAGTTGATGTTGGCGGACTTGGCAGAACACGAACGGATTGAGCCTAAGGATATCGCAGAGATTCTTGGACGCGGTCATCGTTTGATTGCGGGCGATGCTCAGCGGGCGCTTGAAGGGGAACTCCTCTAATGGATCCTAAGGCCATGCTTGAGCACCTTAAGTCCACTGGGACTGCCCGAACCCATGCGACCCTGGATGCTATTTACGTGGTGTGCGAGGAACAGGTCGCTCGAGATAGTTCAGATTTCAGCTTCGCGACCGTGGCTCGCTTGGGGGCGGGTAGAGGAGTTCCGAAGGCGCAGAGTATTCGAAACGCAACTGGCGCGCCCTATCGAGCATTGATCGAGTCTTTTGCAACTGCGCATCCGCCGAAGAAGAAGGTGCGTAGGTCAACGAAGGCTGATGCATGGATTGATGAGTTGCCAAGCGCTCGGCACAAGCTTCTGGTGAATATGCTGGTTGCTGAGCTGGCAGAAGCGCGTCGAGTGATCAAGGAGGTAGTGCCGCCAAATTTGGAGATCTACGTCGATGCTCGCAAGAGCGCGCGGGCAGCTTTTAAGTTGGATGACGTCGAGCGGCGTGCCTTGGAATACCTTCTTTCGGAGGACTTCATGAGAAAGTGGAATTTTAAAAAGGGTGATAGAGGCGACGTTCTCGATGCAGGCGGTACGCGGGTGTTCAAGCCTGGAACGATTGCAGCCCTTGAGAAGGCTCTCAAGCACCTCTAAAGCGTCGCGCGGCGTTTGGGGGAAGGCAGCGCGGACTACCGCAGATTGCCCTTCCATCTCCTGGAGAGCTAGCCGCCGACGGTGTGAACCCTCAAGGAACCCTATGCCCACGCAACCGTCGGCAAAGCTATCGATGGTTGCTCTTAGGGCGCCGCATCGAGCCCAACGCAATGGCTTCAGCGAGACACCAGCCCCTTCCGCAGCCTGGTGAGCCTCAGGCCGCGGCGGGGCGCGTTAAAGCTATGCGATGTTGACAACAAAGGGCTCGCTCTTCGCTACACACTCGCCATGCTTGACGATGAAGCACTGCATCGTGTGAGAGCCTGGATATAAGGCATTCTCGCTCCACTGCAGATTGCTTTTGGAGGACTCGACTCCTTCAAAGTTGCCTCGCAATTTCTTGGCAGCTGCAGCCGTTGCGCGTGGAAGGATTGTTGTTCCAATTTAAGAATTGGTTGATAGATTGTTTTCTAACGGCGCCGCATGAATGCTCCGTTTGGGCATTTTAAAAGGAGGGAACCAATGGTTGATTTGCACAGAGAGTTTGAGGGGAGCCGTTTCTATCACGAGACCCGCATCGATCGGAGATCTGCAGATGCGTTGGTTGGCTTGGCTGCTGGGCTGACAGCTGATGGCCATATCAATCAGGGCGAGGCTGAGTTCCTGCAGAACTGGATTGTCACGAACCTGGCGCATCTCGACGATCCCGTGATCAATCTGCTTTATCGCCGCCTCAACGACATGCTAGCTGACGGCGTGCTTGATGCTGAGGAGTCGCAAGAGCTCCTAGAGATGCTTCGCTCATTCGCCGGCTTGACGGTGGCTAAGCCTATGGCGAGCGACAACAGTTTCGTCCGCCCTAACGGTTTGCCACTTAACGATCCGCCACCGGAGCTGGTCTGGGCAGGGAAGGTTTTCCTTTTCACCGGTGTGATGGCTTATGGGCCCAGGAAAAATTGTGAAGCCATGGTGCTGGAGAGAGGTGGGGAGATCGCTCCAGGGGTTAGCAAGAAGATCCACTACCTAGTGGTCGGTGAGATCGGCAATGAACAATGGCTGCACAGTACCTACGGTACAAAAATTAAAAAAGCTGTCGAGCTGAGAGAGCGTGGAGCGCTCTTAGCGATCATTAGTGAACAGCATTGGCAGAGGGCGCTATTCGGCTAAGGGAGTGACCGCATGTCGGACTGGGGTAGCTTTGCAACACTGACCGCCGTGGTGGCGGCCCTTTGGGCGTACGGCTCTGGCGGAGAAGAGAAGCGATCGAATTTCCGTTCATGGGCTGCCGGGAGGATGAGCGCGTTTGCACCAGCGGCACGAAGACTAACCTGGGGCATCATTTTTGGAGCCTTAACTGTCGCAGCTGGGGCGATCGTCATCAGCTCAGGCTTTGCCATTCTAGAGTTCTTATCGCGAACTGGCCCGATTAGCCGTGGTGAGATATTCAACCTTGTACTGAACTGCTTCAATGCGGTGATGTACTTGGCAGGTGGGGCAGGGTGTATGGCTCTGCTCTTTGAGTTTCCTGAGCGAAAATCTGACGAAGGGTCTCATGTTCTCTCAAGCGGTAAAGATGAGTGCATTGAGCTTTTGCTGCAGGATGTGGGTGACACGGAAGCCTTGTTACAGCAGCTTCGTAGCACCGGTATCACCATTCATCTCAATAGGGCCGCGCCTGGCAATGCTCGATTTTCTGTTAGAGCGCCTGAGCCTTTCAGACAGGCCGTTAAGTCTCTATCAACGTAGATGGGCATCAATTTTGTGCGTGAAGTGAGCCCGTCGATTGACATGACTTTAAATGAAATACATTTGAGGTAAATTGACAATTTGTGCTTAAATTAAAAAACTCATAACACATTCAATATTGGTGTCCAGAAATGTCGAAAATCGCCGAGTTCCGTGCAGCAGAGAAGGCTCTGGCTGACCAAATTGCCTACCTTGAATCGCTGAAGCACGATGGTGCTCTGAAGAAAGAGCTTGAGTTCGAAGAGAAGCTCACGAAACTCATGAAAGATTATGATAAGAGCCTCAACGATGTGGTCGCGATCCTTGATCCGTCTGCCGCATCGAATGGTCGTCGTGGCGCCCGCGCAGCTGCCCCCCGTAAAACCCGTGCTCTGAAGGTCTACAAGAACGCTGAGACTGGTGAGGTGGTTGAGACGAAAGGTGGGAACCACAAAATTCTCAAAGCCTGGAAAGAGAAGTACGGCGCAGATAAAGTCGAGTCGTGGCTTCAGAAGTAACCGAAAGGCCGCGAAAGCGGCCTTTTTTATTGCCCTACGAGCTCAACAAACTGCTAATGGTTGAGCTCGATGTAGGTTGGTTCCTCACCTCCCGTTACTGCCGAAAGCCAGCCCCATGCCATGTAAAGAATGGTTTCTCCTGAGGGGGTAGCTTTCACCTTACCTCTAGACCAGCCGGCAAGCTCTTCGCCATCAATGGTTGTGCAATGGTAAAGAAGCTCCAGGGAGTCTGGGCCTCTGGCCTTGCCATACACGTTACCATTTCCAATTTTCCCGCCGCGGAACGACCCCCAAATCTCGTCGCCCTCAACAGAGAAACTGAACACAGCTTGCTCTTCAGTAGACTGAGGGCTGAGGTGGGCTAGTACGAATCGTCGACCATTCAAGCGTTCGCGAACTTGAGGAAACTGGCACTCCATAGGAATGGCTCCGGAGCGATTGGTCACTGATCCTAACCTAGGGGCTTATGATGATCGAGGGGGCTCTTGATGAGTTGATATGGGCTCATCTGTATGGTTCAGTTCCAGGATGAGGACAGGTGTTCTTCGCGTTATTTAACTCAGGAGACAGGGATGAATTCTGGCCACTCAGAGGCTGACTCGCGCGTTGCGGTGCTAGTGGATTGCGATAACGTTTCTCCGGACATACTCGAACACGCTTTGCGTGTAGCAGCTCAGTATGGGCGTGTGGTGCTCCGCCGTGGATATGGCAATCACGCAACGCTTGGCAATCGCTGGCAAGATGCTCTCGTTCGACAAGCGTTCACGCCGTGTCTGCAGTATCAGTATGCTGCGGGGAAGAACACCGCGGACATCGCGCTTGCTCTTGATGCAATGGAAGCGCTCTTTGATGAGCGTGCTGATACGTTCTGCTTAGTTACGAGTGATTCGGACTTTGCCTATCTGTGCCGCAAGCTGAGAGAGCGTGGGGCTGTCGTCTGCATTGTTGGCGAGTCAAAGACTCCGGCTGCGCTCCGGAACGCGAGTGATCACTTTTCCGAGTGGAGCCGCCCGGAGCTAGCTCAGGATGCGTCAAACGATGCTGTGGCCGTCTCTGCGCCGAAGAAGGCCGAACCGCCAAAATCTCCTGTGAAGCTCAGGCCTCGCTTCGTCGTCGAAGCTGTGTCTCTGATGGCCAGCAATACGAGCGATGGGAAGGTGTCGATGGGCTCTCTGGGCAATTACTTGAAGCGAACTGACTCCGCTTTCTCGCCCAAAACATATGGCCACTCTGGTCTCTTGGACATGATCAAGACCTACGATCTGTTGGTCTCGATCCAGGAACCAGGCGGTCACTACTCGGTGATGCTTGCACCCAAGTCCGAGCCCTTAAGCGAAGAGCCCGAGGCGACAACTAGCTAGCCTTTTGGGGATGTCTGCAGGGAGCCCACGGCAAGCGGTCGAATTGGGCTAGAAGGTTCGCTTCGGATACCGCCTATAGGTCGTCTTCCTCGGCGCGGAGGCGCGCTTGGGTGGCTTGTACTCGCAGGCTGGATAGTTCGAGCAAGCTAAGAAGTCCCCGTATTTGCTGGTCTTTTTTACGATCTCGCCGACCTTGCAAGCGGGACAGGCCTGTCGCTGTGGCTGCCCCTCCTCAGGGTCTATCACCTTCACTGCGCCGTCTTTCACAAGCTCCTTCAAGAAGACAGAGACCTGGTTCTTCACTGTGAACATGGCGACTGATCGCTTCGCTCGGGTAAGGGCGACGTAGAACAGCCGCCGTTCTTCTCCAAAGGGGTAGGTCTCTCCGCCTGGCATGGCTAAGGACATAATTGGATCGTCCGCAATGGTGCTAGGGAAGCTATAGCTTCGCTTGGTGCTAACCATGGCCGGCAGAATTACATAGTCAGCCTCTGCCCCCTTTGATCGGTGGATGCTGAGGAAGGACAGATCTATGTACCGGCCAAATTCTGTTGCCCAGTTGTCTGGAATATACCTTCTGTCTTGGTTGTATCGACCCAGTACGTAGACCTTGATCTTCTCGTCTGGCTTGGAAGGAACCGACCCATCCTGAAGCCCTTTAACTAGCGACGCGAGATAGGTAGCGATTGCTTCTTTCGTCTCGTCGCGCGTCTTAACCTGATAAGCCTGCAGCGTAGGGCCTACAGCTGGAGTGACTGACTGAACCTGTTTTTTCAGCTGTGCCGGGTTCTTGCTCACGAACTGACTCGAGACATCGCAAATACCTTGAGGGCAGCGGAACGTCTTTTCGAGCCTCAGTATCTGCCCAGAGCCAAATCGCTCCTTGAAGCTCGTCATAACCGAAACATCGGCGCCGGCGAAGCGGTTGATCGATTGCCAATCGTCTCCCACCGCAAAGAAGAAGCGGCCAGGTGCTTTGACTAGGGCCTGACAGAGGCGGGCGCGAGCCCGTGAAGCGTCCTGAAACTCATCTGCCATTACTAGGCGATAGGGCGGGCGATAGCGTCCCTCTTCAATGTATTGGGCTGCCAGATTCAGCATGTCCTCAAAGTCGATACCTTTGTCGTCAGAGAGCTTCTTGTTCCACGCTGCGAGTACCGGGAGGAGGATGTCGAGGAACATCCTATAGCGGTGCTTGAAGGCGTCTCTATCTAGAAGATCAATTCGTTTTGAGAGGTCTGTTGCCGTCAGGCAATTGCTCTTCGTGTGAGTGATGAAGGTGCGGAGCAGTTGAAGAAGGGTTTGATGGGCAATCGGCGCTTGGCCGTTGGCAGGAATCGGGCGGTCGGGGTTTGGATCCAGAACTACTCCGCGTTTCGTTAACTCCGTCGTCAGGTGCTCGATCCAGGTGTTTTGCTGCAGCTGGAAGGACGTTGTCTCGATCATGCTGGTGCCGCGCACTGCATGCTGCTCTCTCTTCCACCTAACGCCTTCAAGGTAGTTTTTGAAATCCGAAGGCGGTTGCCCGTTCCCGTCCAGGGCAAAGTGCTCGTGGTATAGGGCTAATTCGGGGTAGTAGAAATCTGGGTGGTACTGACGGTGCGTTTCGGTCGCAGTATCGTGCTCGTAGCGAGGTTCATAGACGTAGTTGACCCCGTTGTAGAAGAGCCAATTGGCGATCATGCATTCCTCGACGCTACGGACATATTCGCCACGGAGTGTATAGGTGCGATCGCTGGTGTCTGAGCCTGGAGAGGATTGGTCTTTTCGATTCCGGAACGATGGCAGGTCACGGCCGAAGACTAATCGGAACAAGTCCCAGCGGATTCGAAATTCCGGCGAGGAGTCCTTCAACCTATCGACGATGTCGGATAGCACTTCGATTGATTGCTTCTGTTCGATGGCCCAATCGGGAACGCTGGGCTTCTTCTTAGTGACCGCACCGATAATGTCCAGGCCGAGCTTGTGGAAGGTCTGCGCACTCACTGCAGCGCCTGCCATCCCAACTCGCTCGAATGATCGCTTTGCTCGTTCGGCAAGTTCTTCTGCTGCATCCTTGTTGAAGGCCAGCATCACAATCTCTTCAGGGCGCGCGAAGCCTCGTTGAATGGCGTATGCAGCTTTGGCCACCATCACGGATGTTTTTCCTGAGCCGGCGGAGGCGACGACCTGAACGCGGTTGTCGAAGCATATGACTGCGCGAGCCTGCTCTTCGGTTAGCGGTTTCCGCTCAACGTTTCCAAGCAAGAACTGATTGTCAGCCAGCTCCTGGACAGTGTGCTTCTCGTTGATCGTTGCCCAAGTCTTTTGCCAGTTGGCACGCCAATACTGCAGTGCCTGCTGAACCTCTTCTGGCTTGGTGTTCGTGCGCTGCTGCAGGTCAACATCCAGCAGCAGCTTGTCCAGTTGCGGACTCGTCATTGGGACAAGGGGGCGCAGTTGCGTCAGTTGATCCTGCTGCTCGGACGTGATCCAGCGCTTCTCTGCTTTGGCCTGCACAATCTGCTTCGAGACCGAGACAAGCCAACCTCGAATCAACGTGAAGGTATTGGTGAAGATTGCGGCTCTGTCCTGCTGTGCCCGCTCTTTCTGAGCATCAACCACGCCTGAAATGACTTGGTTTAACTGCTTCACTGCTGATTTTGGCAGCCCACTGACTCGGCCGTCTGCGTAGCTTATGGAGGCCCAGAGCCACCCTCGTTTGATCTTGACAGGAGCGGCGCCATCGATCTGAAGGGAGATAGTCCTTCCTGAGATCAGAAGCTCCAAACGCTCGCCGATCAGGCGAATTTCCCACTTGGGAGAGTTTGTAAAAAGCCTGCCAAATCTCGTGGGTGTCCAGCTGCATTCCGTTTCCAAACCGGTCTCCATGGGTCGTCATCGACCTTACGCCTGGTCGATTTGGAGCAGGTAAAAAGTCCGCCCCAGAGCCTTTGTAACCCAATGCACTTTCGAATTCTAACGGTGATGGCATCAGTCGCGTCAGCCTTTTGCGGTATGGCGCGAGTTAGTGCTATGGCCGAACGGGGGGATTTACGAATGGCGACCTGCATGCATGCTCAGCATCTCTGACTCTGAGGTCGCAAGGCCCTGTTCCCCGTCATTGGCGAGTTAGAGCTGCTCACGTTCGAACTCATCGCCGACTCAAAGCGCATAACAGCCAGGAAGTGGAGGGAGGCGAAAGTTGCTTTCCGCTTTAGAAGGAGAAGTATGGGAGCGATCGGTAAGGTGATCGGGTGGAAGCGACAGCGTCTCGCCAGCGCCGCATAATCCTAAGGTTGGATACAGCCTGTGGAGTGCTCTCGCTTGAGGCGTCACGTGCGCGGTCTTGCAACCATTACCAGGGAACGCAAGGAAGACAGTGGATGGGAGAGATCAATACTTCTCGCTTCGAGCGAGAGGCGCTTAAAGCGCTGAATATGACGGAGCTTCGCAAGCAAGTCGACAATCTCGTTCACTCAGGGCAGTCAGGCCAGCTGCATGGTTTGGGGCTAACTGAGTGCGGCCAGTTTGTCGGTACAAATCTTCATGCATTCGAACGAGCTCTGCTTGAGCACAGACAGGCGAAGTCACCCACGAAGCGTGACCGGACTATGGATTCCCTCCTTCGCGCGGGAAGGAACCTCATCCATGCCGTTGAGGAGAGGAGGAGAGTTGTGGAAGAGGAAGAGCACGACTCAATGCTCTTCACTGTGGACGATATGGTCGACAAACCCACTTTCTTCAGCCAAAAGCTGACCGTACGTGTGAGCTACAGCTGGCGTGCCGAAAGGGAAGCGAAGTGGATGATTGGAAGCATCGACTTCATCTACGAGTGCGATAGGGTGCCAAGTGCTGAGGCACTAGCTGCCGGGCAGAAAAAGGGCATGGCCAGGGCAAAGCGCGAGCGCCAAGTGGCTCTGCAGAGTGAATGGAATTTCCTTAGGAGATCGGCCCTTTTCTCTGTTCGCGACTACTTCAAGAACGGAGGGAACGGGGCGGAGATTCCGAAGACCTATGAGGTTAGGAAGCACCCCCATGGCTCTGTTATTAGCCATCGCAGCACGGATTTCTGGCACTGGCCCTCACGGGCGATTGAGTCCTAGTTTCGATGTTTGCTTCTGCTCTCAAAGGCCCTGCGGCGAGAGCAATCGGTGAATAGCATTCACGTGGTTTAGCATTTGATTGCTCCGTTGGCTTGCGGCTCCAAGGAAGGGATATGGAAAAAAGAAAGTTCACTCGCCGCGCGCTATTCATCGCCTGCGCATGTGTTGTCACAGACACTGCACTCGCAAGGGGCGGCAGGGGAGGTCGAGGCTGGCGTTCACGCCGGGGGGGCAGGGGGCGCTCCGGGAGCGGCGGCTTTGTTATTTTGTTCGTTCTTGGCGCCATTGGGCTCTTCTGGCTCGTAGGAAAGCTTCGCCGGAAACCCGTCGCTCCAACGGCATCTTCCAAGGCGCTACCCCCTCGCCTGCCCCAGCAGCAATCTCGTCAAGTTGCGCGTTATGCTGCGGATGTTTGTCTGACTTGCGGCGGGCCGATGAAAGTCCATGACAAGACACTTACTGGCAAGCCTCGACGCCCCTTCATGGCTTGCGAGAAGCATCCGGCGTGTCGAGGATGGCAGCCCATTTCGCAGCGCAAGCTCCGGCGTTCTCTACGTTGATTTGGAACCGATAGGAGTAGCTGCGTGGACTCACTAGATCAGCCTCGCTTCAACCCGTTTTCGCCTGCAGCCTCCGCTTGGGCCGCGATCGTTGCAGACATCATTCTGAGTGGCGACGAGGAGCACGGCATCCTTTGGGGGGTGGGCACAACTTGGGTAAGGCACACAGCAGATGGTGGTTGGTTACTCGATGAGCGGATCGATGCCACATTGGAAGAGGTTTGGGATGTGCTCGTGAGAGAAGGAAAAATGCCTGATCGTTGGTGACTAGACTCCGAACAGGTCGTACACCTTATCCGGATAGAAACGGAAGTTAGTCCCTATAAATTTACCCCTGATAGGCCCCGATAGTTTCTCTGATCTGTGAGCTTTAGCGTTGCGGTTAGCCCGGCTACGCCGGAACAGTGCGAGCTTTTGGACTGGCAGCTTATTCCCTTTGATCTGATTGAGTCTGTTTCTCGGGGGCGGAAGCCTTTTGGCCTGGAATCACAACCAACCGCCGGAGGTCGGTGACCTTCAGGTCAATGCTTTTCCCGCTAGTCGACAGAGCAAGCTCCCCAATGGCGAAAACACGGAAGTAGTCAGCTTCCTCATCTCGCAAAATCCCGTCCAGGTAGTTTCTGAAGCGGTACTCGTTCATTTGCTCTTTGGATACGTAGAGAAAAACCGGCTTCTTATCCAACCAGTCGATGAACCGTAGTCGGAAGCCAGCTCCGAACCAGCGATCAAAGCGAGCTCCGCCGTGGAGAACTCGATTGTGGGCGCCGAGCTTCGCGAAAGAGACTTTCCTGAAGAACTGCGAAAGCGGCATTTCACCCTCACCGACCACGCACAGTCTCATGGCCTTGAACTCGTCCTCTGAGAGCTCTTGCCGGGCATGTCTGTAGCATTCCACTAGGCGTTCTAGGCTGCTGGTGCGATGGTTCCTAGATTGCTTCGTCGCCTGACCGGCGCTTGTGCGAAGGTTCTTTTCGGTACCGTCTCTGGCTTCTCCACCAAGTTCGGCTGGTGATTTGCGAGAAGCTGTCTGCTCTACAGTCGGATCAAAGGTGTCGATGTAATCATGCAACTTTCGCTTCGCATGACGTCGATCGGCTTCGATTTCTGATTCACCGGGCAACCTGCCATCTGGCCCTTCGTCCTCATCATCGAAGATCCAATCGCATTCAGCCGCGTGCCTGTAGCTAGGGTTCTCCCGAAAGTGAGCCGCCTTGTAGGTGTCGCTTGGCTTTCTGTCGTAATTGACAGCTGTGATCTTCGCCTCGATACCAGGTCGCCTGCAGGCCTCACTCGAGCAAAGGAAGTCGAAGCGCCGCCGAGGTTCTGGAGTTGAGAAAAAGGCCCTTCGAGCTTCGGAGATGGAAAGCACCTCGTCCAGCTGTACACAGTAGGCACGTGTGATAGGCGTTTTAATCGACATCAGCACGGATTTCCTGATCCAAACGAGCTTGGATTATGCCGTGCTCGGTACCTCAGGCAACAAGGTTCTGATGGCTTTTCTCGGGCGTCACATGAGGCAACCGAAGATCCTTTGGCTGCCTGTGCGCGGCAAACTAGCGTCTATCTGTACCCTTCAGAGGGGCGGATTGGGGGGCACAGTAGATTCGCGATCGGGTGTACTGGATGTACACCAACCATCAGGAGTTCTGCATGAAAAAGCACCTTTGCTTCCGGGTTCTGGCTGTTCTGCTCTGCTGCCAGGTGAGCGTTGACGCCCATTTCGAAGTCCAATTTGAAGGGGAATTGCAGTATCACCCATTCCCCCGGGACGCAGTGCCAGTGACTTCGATGCTGACCGCGGTCTAGCGGAGATTAGGGGAACGTTATCGCCTCTGCTGAAGAGGGGCGATAACTAGGTTCCATCGCATCATGCTGTGGTTTCGACGGAGGGAGCGGACGCCTGGGCTTTCGACTGCGCACGTTTTCGACGTTCTTCGCTGCGTTGCCGCAAAGCCTGCTGCTTTGCGTACTGTGCTTGAGCCGCGGTCACTGTGCCGGCGGGTTGACCATTCAAGTCGAGCCGCGGGGCATTTTCCACCATGCTGGCCCAATACCTCGTCCCCCGGCACCAGGCAGCAATGCCCAGCTTGAGTTGGTCGGCAGTGATTCTGAGCTCCTTCAGGTGTTGCTCAGCATCTTTAAGAATGCCTTCTTTAAGTGGAACCTTCGGGTTGGGGTTGGCAGGGAAGGCTAATGGAAACTGCTTCTGCAATCGCCATATTGCCTCAACTGCGGGATCCTTGCCTCGAGACTTTGCCTGTGGGAATGGCCTCCGTTTGAGAGGCATTGTGCTTTCAGTCTTTGCTTGCTCTTTTTCAGCCCGAAGGCGGTCGCGTAGCCCAGCTAGTTGCTCAAAACTCATCGTTCAATTCACAGCTTCGAAGTTGGTTGCGAGGGGGAGAGTATTCCATGCAGCTCCAGAGATCATCTAAACCTGGCTAAAAAACTCGCTGCTTTCATAGATTGCTGAAATTTCCGGATCTCACCGACCGCTGCGTTAGCGACCAATCTTGAAGCCAAAGACGAGGATAGCAAGTGAAAAAATTGCCAGAGGGAGTTCGGAGAGTCTGCCTTGTGCTGGAAGTCCTATTGATCGCCGGCTGGGTGATTTTTGCGGCGGTTTCCTCACACGGATATGCAAACCTTTCAGTGCAAGGCTGGCTCTTCTTTGTCGTGGGTTCTGCGGTTCTATCCTGCCTACCCGCGTTGCTTTACCGGCTGTTTGTCTGGATGCGTGACGGCTTTAAGGTGGAAAAGGACATGAAATAGAGAGCATCCCGATGCGGCGTGTCGTCCATTGCCACTGCTCATCTACTCCGAATGCGCGGCAGCCTGGCTGCCTCGCTGATACTCGTCTACGTCGTGAAGCCTTGAAGCACTGCGTTCCAGCGAGCTTTTCGTTTCAGCAGAATGTGTAGGCGTTTTCTAGTCAGGTGCGCAGATGCGCTGGCAATGCCTCATTAGGGCAGAGTGCCAGTGCAGCAGTAGATAAGAAATGCCATACCTCCATCTCGATGAGGCTCGCTTCTCGGCGGTGATCAGCAGGCATTAAGCGACGGTGGCGCAGTACCTGCCTCAACACAGTCACGATGCCTCGCGGATATCGCCCTCGGCCTTTCTCATCGGCAATGGATGAATAGAGGAATCCCTTGAATCTATGGCCGTTGGACTTAGCGTCCATCGTTTGAACCAGCCAAGCCCTAATCTGCTTCTTGCTCATCCGAGACGATACAGTCCACCAGATGTGCTCGATATCCGCTTGATTGAATCCTTCAGGCGGTGGATCCAGATAGTCCTCCTCCAGCTCGAATGGAATTGGGCGCTTGGACGTCGAGTGAGGAGCTGTCATGTGTTATCAGTTCATGTAAGTTAATGATAGAGAGGGCGAGGTAACTATTCCGAATCTTTAGGAGTGTTATCCATGCCATATTGTCGGTCAATCATAGTCTCATTTTTAGCGAGTGTGCTATGACGGATGGCTTGCAGGCCCACCGCCATTGCTAAAGTCGGTGACTCCGTTGCTTAGCTCCGCACAAAAGACTGATCTGTCAACGATCTTCACTACCCCGCGCTTGGTTGACGGATTGAACTTCAATACCCGCCAAAAGCCATGCTCATTACCAAAATCAATGAAGACTGGCTTCGTGGTATGCCAACGATTGAAAAGCTTTCCTCGTCCGATCCACTCGAATGATGCGTAACCGTCAATACTGGGTTTGTTGAGTCCCATAAAGAAGAAGGTTCTGTCTGACTCGCTTCTTGCTCCATCCACCACCCAGACAATCCGTTTATAGAACGACTCTCTGGATTGGACTTCCTCTGGATGGATACTCGAATGCTGAAACTCCACCACCACGCCGTGCTTGGTACGTACATCGGCTATGTGTCGTTCGCCGGTGAGGGCGTCTTTTAGGGAGACTTCTTGCCAGCTTTCAGGAAAGCGTTCTTTCCATTCGCGATGCCAAGCGGTTTCTGTTTCCCACCAGGGATCGCAATTAGCCTTTGACCGGTGCGACCAATGCCAAGAAACATACTTGCCACACTTTGCAATTACCTCCGAGCCGCAGAGTTGGCAGATACCGCGTAGCTTAGGGTTGGGAGGTGTGCGGACACCATTGACATTGGCGTACTTCATTG
Source organism: Pseudomonas multiresinivorans (assembly GCF_012971725.1). NCBI lineage: Bacteria > Pseudomonadati > Pseudomonadota > Gammaproteobacteria > Pseudomonadales > Pseudomonadaceae > Pseudomonas > Pseudomonas multiresinivorans. The sequence goes on along the minus strand of NZ_CP048833.1, from coordinate 4,357,905 downwards.
AGGCCTCTGAGGCAGAGTGGAGCTCGGCGGATTGCTTAGCGTCCCTTAGCTAAGCAGATGCGCTCGTGACCCTGATAGCTGAAATCGGCAAAAGTGCTCACCCCCGATGCGCTCACTTGGCTCTATACCCTCTGCGGGGGCAGAGGGTACGGGCAGTAGCGATGTGAGGAGCCAAGATCTGCTCGCACAATGCCGATCAAATGGTGCGCGGCTCGAATCACTCGGGTTTTGGGTATTCAATCAGGTCAGCGATTGCTGCATGAACGCTGGAGGTTGGATGCACTGATCCATTAAACCAGTCCGGCAAAATTGCTCTGTTTTTGGGGTTGAATCGCACCTGTGTCATGAATGCGTCGTTGCCCGTTCTCAGTGAGCGAACTCGGGTACTCGAGTGAGCGTTCCATTCTGCAAAGCTACCCAGTGGAGTCATCGACGGGGAGGCGAGGGGGGAGTTACTTGTCCACGCAAACCTGTCGTCAACCGAGCAGTTCCCTAGCGTCTCGCACTCGGGGCTAACAGAGCAGAGTGATCGCCCTGCGAAGGCAGGCTGAGAGTCAATCGTTCCCCATTGCAGTGCATTGATCGCTCGCTGTTGGTCGGCTCTCAACGGGGCTATGAAGCTATTCTCAATGTATCGCGCGTCCTCCGGATCAATCAGGAACATGAAGTACTTGGCGCGAGCATGGAACGCCCTGGAGAAGCCTGACTGCTTCACCACTCGCTCTGTCATGGCAACATTCCCCATGTCCAAGCGTTTTCCGCAGAGCTTTGGCAGCGGTGACTGAAGGGGATTGGGATAGAGCATGACTTTGACTTTTGAGCTTGAGATGCCGAGGTTCTTTTCTAGGGTTTGGCCAATATCAGAGTAGAGATTCGACATGTTTTCCTGAGAGGCTCTGGCTCCGTCCTTTGGGTTAATGACGTTTAGAACTCCTCGCAAGATCGTTAGCCACCCGAGCTTGGCGGCATCGTTGGATTCTCCTGCGACCTTCAAGAGCACGTTGCTCGAATCTGACCAATCACTTCGGTAGATCGACTTAGGTACCAGTCCCCAAGTCACTACCCCGGCGAAACCAACATCATTGCCACCGAAAGCCATCAAAACCTCGTCGACAGGCTGTAGGGCTTTGCTGCAAGCGTCGACCTTTACAGCTCCGTAGTATTTGCGGCTACCGAGCGCTGTGACCTCGTTTCGGTACTTCACTGTCCCACCACGATGAGGTGTCTCGGGACACAAAAGGTGGATGGCAGCGTTCAGCTGTGACTTGTTGAGGGCTTTTTTGTCGAGTTCGGCCTCTTCAGGCGGTTGGCCCGCGACTCTTGGGGTGAGCTCCAGATAGTTACCTCCATCGCGACTGTCCCAGATCCGCACGCGCTTGGAAATGTCATCTGCAGGAGGGTTGATTTGAGCGCGGAAGAAGCCGTCGTAGGCCTCTGCACCCGAACAGCTGAAGGACGCGAATCTGACAACCATGTGCGGCTCAGAAACCGCGATCTTCATCGCATACAGAGACTGCCAGGAGAGAAGTGAGCGGTGACAGGTAGTGTCCCACCAGTCTGCTCCGCTCGAGAAACGCCAACCAGCCATGTTGCGAGAGCTCAGGATCTCGCTGCCTTTCTCAAGTCCTTGAGTTGAAGCATCTGTGCCGACCGCTGCTCTATCGGGGTTACCCTCGCCACTAGCGAAAGAGTCCCCGAACGCAAGGATGGTACGGGTTCTGATGAAAACATCGGCTTTTCCTTCGTCCCCCTCAGAGGGCACAACCGTAAGCTTGATCTTCACTGATTCGGGCAGGTCGATCTTGAATTCGTCTTCACATGGGGCAGATTTTCCGTACTGCTTTCCGTCGACGAACCAGGTGCATTTAGCACCGAGCGGCACCCCGCTTACTACGGGGATGATCGTGTGCTTTCGCCTGAATAGAGCTGCCTTCTCGTATAACCCGGTAGCAGGGTTCCACAGGGTCTCGGAGGTCTTTGGCAGCAATGCCCTAAGGCTTGTTGCGTCCTGTGATGCGAGAAATTGAGCGGCCGACATGCCTGGCGACCACGCGGCTTTGATTTTTTTGAATGCCTCCGTTCCTCTAAAGAGGGGAAAGCCGTTCTCTACCGACCAAGTCAACTCTGTAGCAAGCGAGGGAAGAGACGCAGCTAGTCCAACCACCAGTAGTAGTGCGCGCATCGCGAATCCTTTCGTAAGCGTTGGGGAAGGCAGAGGCGATCGGCATTGGGTTGTAGGTAGCGCCGTCCGAAGCCTCTGTCGGTAGGATTTTTCAGGACTGGGCGCCCGCTAGCGCACTGCCTTTACATTTCCAATGGTTCGGATGGCTTGTGCCAGTCCCAAGGCGCGTCCTACGCAGGAGATCTGGATGCGCTCAAACAGACCCGTATCGCTGGAGAACTGAACCTCCTCGTAGCGGACTACTGGCAGTTTGCGGTTGTTCTTGAAGCGTTTGTCTGGCCCACCTTTCTTGTTCACAAATTTCCAGGTAGTGCTGACGATCTCGGAGTCCTTTGGAACGGCCCCGTCCTCGATGAAATTGGTAGTTGAGATGTCCACTCGCAGGTTTTCATAGGACACGGCGCCCACGCCATTGGGTTCGAAAACAAGCACCTTATCGGGGAAGAAGTAGAGCGTCTGGCGACCTACAGGAATGCTTGGCGTGGCGACGTTTGTCTTCACAAAAGGTGGGTTCTTAAGTGTCAGAGCTATGGAGCCCCTGGTTACCAAGTGACTGGCGCCGGCGTGATACTTGCTGTCCAGTACCTTCCCTTTGGCCTGTAGATGCCAGGTGGCCCGACAGCTTCGTACCCCGTCAAAAGCAGCGTGTAGTTGCTCGACGAAGTTGGCGTATTCCGACTCAATGTCATAGAGCATCACTGTCGTCTTTCGCAGTAGATCCCAGTAATAGGTCGCTACTGTTAGCAGTCCTCCAACGATTAGAGCGGTGAGGCCAGCCCAGGGCGGGAGCTGCTTATTGGCTAGGAGGATGTACACGCCAACCGTCAGCGCGGCAGCGAGGGGCCAGAGGCGAAAGCGTTTGCGCTTGGCATTGAGCTCGTCGACGAGCGCTTGAGACGAGGAGTCCACCATTAGCCCGATTTCGCCACTTTCAATTTCCTGTAGTGGCGCATGTGTGGTTGATCTGGGCTCTATGAGTTCTGGTGCTGGAAGGCGCGTTGGTTTTGTCCGCGTAGCAGCGGGTGCTGAGGGGGACAGGGTCTGTCGGTAGTAAAGCCCTCCGCGGCCCATATGGATGTAGTTGCCCCTCGGGCCTGTGCCAACTCGAAGTCCTTTGATGCCGGCAGAGACGCCGATTCCGGATTTCGACAGGTTGAATTTGAACGGGCCAACTCGTACTGACTTTCGAACATACAAACCCATGTTCCCTCCGGGCCTGGCGACTGGTTGCTTGCGGTGAAGCCTCCCTCCACCGCATGGTCTTCATTAGGGAGGCAACGCAGTGCCTCATCCGATCGAGAGGTTGCTTAGGTGAACAGCTTGTCGATCTCGCTTTGGATCCGCGCTCTGGTTGATGCAGATACTTTGCTCACTCCTAGCTCGCGGGCCATGGCGTAAACCAAGTCATCACCCACGAGGCTTTGATCTGCGAACGAGCGCGCCAGTGCGAGGAGCTCGAGGCTACAGATCTCATCGATTGGGCGGATGTTGTCTGCGTCTGCCGGCTGCCGATACGCGATGGCTTCGCGGTTCGGTAAGCGGCGGGGCCAATAGAATTGCCCTGCGTCCTCTTCAACCTTGCTGTATTCGCGATCTGCGACGCTCACGATTCGATCGCGAATGCGAGAACCCGTCCGAGTCCACCCATGCACGCGGGCTATCCGGCGCGCGAGCGTGGAGTCGAGGATCGGGCCCTCTTCTTCGATCACGTGCCTGATCATCATGCCCAGGACAGCGTCGTAGCTTGTTTCGAGGAAGGCGTCAGGATCGACACCCTCAACTGCGCTTAGCGGGTCGCTTTCACGATAGGAGGCGAAGGCTGTCGATGAGCGAGTCGAGTCATTATCCGAGCGTGCATAGCGCAAGCTTGGAAGTTCATCTTCTTCTTGAGAAGAATCGGAGTGGGCTGTGGGAGAGGACTCCAACTCCTCAGGTTCAGGCTTTCCACTGTGGAGCTCAATGACGTTGTCGTTGCTCGAAATCTCACTTGCTGCGGCGATGGCAGCGAGCTGCTCTTGAACTTCACGTGCTGCACGTTGCTGCCTGCTGTCGACTAAGAGTGCCTCAAGACGCTCGTGGATTTTCTGAGCCGTCCCTAGAGCGTCAATCCACCAGTCTGTCGACCAGATGCGAAGAATCTCCCACCCCAGTCCTCTGAGTACCTGCTCACGCAGCTTGTCCCGATCACGAGCTGTAGCGCTGCGGTGGTAGGTAGCTCCATCGCACTCCACGCCAGCGAGGTATCTACCAGGAGCGTCGGGATCGACGACGGCCAGGTCAATTCGGAACGAGGACACGCCGACCTGAGTGACAACTTGCCACCCTTTGAGGCGCAAGGAGTTTGCAACGGCCTCCTCGAACGGGCTGTCGTGACCACCCAAGCTTCCAGTATCGATCTCTGCGAGTGCCCGGGCGCCGCGGTCGGCAAATTCAAGGAAGTGTTTGAGGTCGCGAACGCCGAGCGCCTGAGTACGGGCGAGATCGATTTTCTCAGCACGGAGAGTACTGAATACTCGCAGTTCATGACGGGCCCGTGTGACAGCAACGTTGAGCCTGCGCTCTCCGCCAGTTCGATTGAGCGGGCCGAAGTTCATTGCGACGTTTCCTGCGGCGTCAGGGCCATAGGTGATCGAGAAGTACATGATGTCCCGTTCGTCACCCTGAACGCTTTCCAGATTCTTCACGAAGACGGGCTCTAGCTCGCTCTCCGAGAAGTAGCTTTCGAGTGTGGGATCTTTTCTACGCTCAGTGTCGAGCAGATCCTCGATCAGCTTCTGTTGCTCGCCGTTGAAAGTCACAACGCCAATCGTCAGCTTGCTCTCGCGGAATCCAGGGCTGCGCAGTCGGCCCAGCAAGTCGTTGACTAGCGCTTTAGCTTCTGCCGGGTTAGTACGCGCGGAGCCTTTCTCGTACACCCCATTGACGACGTGAAGGCTGACAGCACGATCGTTGGTAACAGGGGAGGGGAACGTCACCAGCTTGGAGTCGTAGTACCTCTGGTTCGAGAACGCGATCAGGCTCTCGTGCCGGCTACGGTAGTGCCAGTTCAAATTTCTAATCGGTAAATTGGCGCTGATGCACTCATCCAAAATGCTCTCGAGGTCAGCCTCGACATCAGCATCATCCTGAGTAGACTCCGCTCGGTCGAAGAAAGAAGTTGGCGGAAGTTGTTTGGGGTCGCCAACCATCACCACCTGCTTGCCGCGGGCGATTGCGCCAATCGCATCCCATACCGGAATCTGCGAAGCCTCATCGAAGATCACTACGTCGAAGACGCTCGAGTTTGCAGCCAAGTACTGGGCAATGGAGAGCGGGCTCATCAACAAGCATGGGGTTAGCTTGGTCAGAGCGTCGGGGATTTTCGACATCAACTCACGTAGAGGAAGGTGGCGCGTTTTCTTCGTGATCTCATGTCGCAATACGCCCCATTCCGAGCTCTTGCTTACCGAGTCTTGAGTGGGCAATTCGGCGCAAAGGCGGGCACGTAGCAGGTCTCGAGTGAGGGAGTTGAAACGATCGTCGAGCTCGCGGAAGTCACGGATCCGCTGCTCGTGCTCGACGCTAACGAACGTGCGTATGACCGCCTCATTATCAACGGCCGTATTCAACCACCAGTGGGCATAGTTCGTCTCAAAGGTCTTGCGTACCGATCCTTGCAATACGTGACCGGCTCTCAGGGCTTCGACTAGAGGAAGCAAGCCCAGTGCAGTTGCTTCATCGCATGCTTTTTTCCATGCGCACCAAGCATGCAGGCCGTTGGCGGATTGCACCAGCTGCTCACACTGCAGGTGTTGTTGGTTGAGCTCTTGCTCCGCAAAACTTGCTGCGTCAGCGTCGAGGAACTGCCCAGCGTCGACGAGCTTCTGCACCTGGGTGCTGTACTTACTTAACGATTCCAGCAGCTCTGTTCCTGCTCGAGCCAGCTGTCCTTCTGGTTCTAGCAGGGCATTAGCGTCGCCAAGCAGGCGGCTGAGTGCTGATTTAACCCCTTCAACATGCTCTGGTGTTTGGACAAGGGCCGAAATAGCTCCAGCCAAGTGGGCGTGGAATTTGAGCACACGAGAAACAGCCTCTTCCTTCGTATGTAATCCCAGCCAAAGGCCGGCAGTCTGCTCGCGCAAATCCACCAGATCGCTCAACTCCCGCTCAACTGCTTCGCGCTGGCGGAGTGTCTTCAGCTCGCCGAGAAGTGACTCTCCGCAAGATCCATTAGCGACGAGCTCATGTTCGTCCTCCAGACTTCCTTCCTGCGGGACGGCTCGTCGTGCGCGCTGGAACGTCAAGGCCGCTGCTAGTGTCTTGGACTGTGTCTCCAGGCCGTCCCAAAGTGTTCCCGTGGCAGTGCTGAGCTGTCCTAAGCCGGAGATGTCGGCTTCAACAGTACGCACTTCTCGCATCTGCTCTAGAGCTTCTTTCAGGGCTACTCCAGCATGGCCTTGGGTGATGAGTTCAAAACCCTGGTCAGACCATGGGCGGCCTTCGACTGAGCCTGCAAGTGCTGCCTGCAGGCGCATGACCACGGCGAGAAGTGCGGGATCGGTCTTCGAACCCTTCCAAATGGCGCTGGAGTGCTGGCCCGGCTCAAGTGCGTCCAGACGAGCCCGAAGCTCACGTATCTCTATCCAGCGCTGAAGCTCATCGGTAACAGCTGCGGTAGAAGGCGATGTTTGGGTGCTTGCGACTTGTGCTCGAATTCTGCGTTGGGTGAGCCAGGACTTCGGCCAGAATGATTTGCCGGCTTGCTCCCATTCACTCAGCAAAGCTCGCACATCCAGGGCCTCAATTGCTTCGGAGTAGCCGACCGAAAGAGCTTGAGTGACACGATCGAGCTCGCTGAACACCTCTAGACCTTGGTTCAGCTGAATCATTGTCGCTATCGGCCAAGGCTGTGGAAGCCTAGATTTAAGCTCCAGATGCCGTGCGAGCAGGCTGAGCCCCCGTTGGCAATCTTCGATTGTGCTAGCCGTCCAGCACGCAGGTAGTGCCTGATTGAGAGCACGGTGCTGTTCAACAAGTTTGAGACCGGCCTCCAGTCGCTGACCAATTGCCCGTGCATCCGGACGCAGGACGAAGCTCCAGTTTTGCCCTGCGGCGAAGGGAAGGATCTTTGCCAGGCCGGCAAGCCCTTTTAGCGTTCTTGCATTGACCGACAACGTCGGTAGGCCGGACGCTGTTGAATAGCGTTCAGCGGCGTTTTGCGCTACGCGAATGGCAGGCCCCAGCTCGCGGGCTGCGTCTACGACTTGGTGCTGCCAGGTGGGCGACCAGTCGTTGTTTCCAATAAGTTGGAGAGGGTGTTGGCTTAGGGAGTTAAAACCTACCGCCTGGGCGTTCACTTCCAAACGGTCAGCGATCTCCCGCATTTCGAGCAAATCAGCGGTTTGGTGCTGTGTATGCGATGTCCAGGCAAGGTTGATCGGGGCTATATCCTGATTCGTGCTCACCACGCCGATAGCGTTATAGATCGTGTACCCATTGGGGTACCGCTCGTGGAGCCGCTCTACGTAGCGATTCAGAACTTCGCGATGCCCCTGCAGGCGTTGGGCCTCAACCTGCCAGGTCGTTGCATCCGCTGTGCCGCGGGCTTCCCACGCGGAGTGCAATTGCGAAAGGACTTCGGTTTTCTTTGACTTGTTCGAGTGGACTTCAAGGCAAAACTCACCCAGGCCCACTTCCCGTAGGCGCCGATACACAACGTCCAGGGCTGCGATCTTTTCCGAGACGAACAGCACGCGTTTCTGTTGCGCAATGAACTGGGCAATCATGTTCACGATCGTCTGGCTTTTACCGGTACCTGGCGGCCCGATCAGCACGAAGTCTCGACCTTGCGCCGCCGACAGTACTGCAGACAGCTGCGAAGAGTCGGAAGGGAGCGGGCAGAAAACTTGTTGCGGGCTGTACTGAGAGTCGAGCTTTCGCTCTTCCGGGAACGTGCCGCTACTACCGCCCTCGAATGCGTCGCGGGGGGTATCCAGCAGGTGCTTGACCACTGGGCTCTGGCGGAGGGCCTCAGAGCGCTCCGAGAGATCTTTCCACATCAGGTACTTCGCAAACGAGAACATCGAAAGCACGACGTCCTCGCTGACTTCCCAGCCCTTGATGTCCTTAACTGCTTGGCGAACCGTTTTCCATATGAGTGCGACATCGAGACCGGACTCGTCTTTCGGGAGCTCGCCTTCACCTATGCCAAGATTTAGCTCGAAGTCTTGGCGGAGCATCTCCTGCAGAGTTGGGTTAAAGCGCGGTTCGTCGTCATGGATAACCAGCGTGAAGCCCGCACGAGCGCTCTTTCGCTCAAGCGTTACCGGTACAAGAATCAATGGAGCTCGGTAGCGCTGGCTCTCCTTGTCCTCTCGTGTCCAAGTCAGGAAGCCCAGTGCCAGGAAGAGAGTATTGGAACCGCCTTCCTGCAGATTTGTTCGCGCTCCTCGATAGAGTTCGGTGAGGCGTGCGTCGAGCTCCGTAACAGGTAGTCCTACGAACACTTCATTACGCTTGAGCGCATCCAGAGCATGCTGACGCCGGAGGTCTTCGCGTTCACGCTCTTCATGCAAAGCTTGGTCACGCGGATCAGCACCATCCATCAGGTCTGGACGCGTGTGTAGCTTCAACTGCTTCCCGCTGGCGAGGATGTCCTCCAGAGCTGCTGCATCTGGGGCTTCTAGCCGAACTGCTTTCTTCCCTGCTTTGAAGTTGAGAAGGTTGTTACGCAGCGACAGATCGAGGAGCTTTCTCTGCCAACGTGCGAGGCGATCTTTCGGATCCAGCGAGGCGATATCGACTTCGACCGGAGCCTCATCAGGTAGGTCAGGAGGCAAGTCGATGAGAAGCTCCGGCTCGACCAGGCTCTGCTCCTGTGCTTGGCTGGCGAGTGCAGGAGTTGCCTCCGCGCTAGCCAGGGGCTTGATCCGTTGCAGGCGTGCACGTCGGATGTCTAGGGCAAGCTCGAAGTCTCGTTCCTGGCCTTCAGCCAGATGCTGGGTGCCACGTTCTATTGCGTAAGAAAGCGGCGGGACGCTTGGCTGAGTAATCAGCGTGGTCTCAAACAGTTTCAGCTCATTGAGCTTGATGCGTTTGCGTAGAGCGGTAATGTCATCGACGGTGCTGTTTGAGAACTCCTCGGCCTTGAGCCAGAAGCCTGCAAACGCGTGCCCACGTGTGAAAATCAGAAGAGGGTTAAGGCCTGCTTGCTCCAGCGCTGCGCAGAACAGCAATGACAGATCAAAGCACGTCGCCAACCCACTCTCCAGGATATGGCTAGGGCTACGTACCTTCTGGCCAAACTGCTCAAAGCTGGAGGGGGGGAGTGCGTAGTCAAGCTTAAGAGCGGCGACAGCAGCCCAGATTGCAGAGGCGATTTCCCACGCGTGTGCTGACCCTCCGGCGTATCCATTGAGTGCAGGGTTCTTGTCCTGCGATCGCAGCAATTCAGCGGCTTTCTTCAACAAGCGCTCTACCGCCATCTCATTGGGCTGCACAAATGCCGCCGTCATGTCGGGGATATGCGAAAGGCCGCCCCATTGATTGCGCGGTAGGAGTTCTAGATCAAGCTCAAGGCGGGAAACCTCTTGCAGGGAATCATCGCCGTTGCCCTTTGCTGTCAGGAGAAAGGTGACGGATGCACTCTCAGCTTCTGTCAGCTTTGCGAGCATTGCGCCGTCGATTTGCAGGTCGAGCCCGGGTATGGGGAGAAATGTACCTGGGGCTAGCGAATCGATATGCCAAGTCTTGGTCTTGAAGACGATCGGGTCGGAGAGAAGCTTGAGTTCAAGGCCGCTGTATTTCTGATCAGTATCGTTGACCAGGCGCAGCTCTCGGATCACCGGTACCGAGTTCTGGAAGTCGGCCAGGTTCAGCTTTCCGACCAGCGTGGCCTGAATGCGAACTGTCTTTATTGGGGCAGACTCAACTGCCTGGACGGTGGCCTGTGAGTCTTGAGGCAGCGCACTATCCGGCTGCTCGATAACGTCGTCATTCATGCCGATCTCCTTGTCCAAACCTAGCCAAACGGCTAGGTGTCGGAAGACTCTCGAGCCGGATAGTCCCCGGCGCGCGCTTCCATGCATCGCGTCATCCTATCGGCTGACACTTATGATGGCGAGTGGCCAATGTGTCGAGTTGACGAGCTGTATTGCTAAGGCGATCTAGTTAGGTAAATCGGAAATAGAGGAATAACTCAGAGAAAGCGAATTGCGCTGAGCGAGCATCTGGGCAAACGTGATGGGTTGAACAGGTGCTGCTCAAATAAGTGGCATGTCATCCATCCCATACGGTGGGTCGTATGTGCCGTGCCAGCCCACCAGTACGCGCTCGAATGCGTCAACGTAATACCTTGATCCTCTGAGGATCTCGAGCGTCCCGCCGGCATATGCAACGTAGAGATTTTCGGCAGCTCGACGCTCAGTCGCATCATTCCACGCATGGCTACTCGGGAGCACGTCCGGATCGCTCGGGGCTGACCATAGTGATTCTTCGTCGACATGTGCTCTGCGGAGTAGGGCCACGATATTCGAATGGCCGTGTTTTGCTGCAACCTCGGCAGGGCTCTCTCTGGTTACAGAAAGTGCTGACACGGCTGCCCCAAGGCGAATCAACTCTAGGCACGCCTTCTCGTGCCCGAAGTAGGCAGCCTGATGTAGGAACGTCCAGCCGGATGTTTCTTTCTGAAAGCGACTGCAGCGCCGAGCAACTGCCGGGGCATCTGCCCAAAGGGCCATGACGTCCTTCCAGCGGCCGCTCTTGGCCTCTTGATAGGCGGCTTCAATACGATTGGCTAATCCGCTCACAGCGCTACTCCTTCAGAGGGGTTGGATGGACGAGGTTTGTCGGCAGAGGGCGACGTTGGTCTGTCCCGGAGCTGGTGGACAGGTAGTTAAGAGTTACTGCTCGCATAGCGCCGCTCAAACTCCATCGGGCTGAGATAGCCCAGCGTCGAGTGGCGGCGACGGTGATTGTAAAAGCGGATGTAGTCGAACAGGTCAGTTTTCGCCTCGTGGTAGCTGGCATAGCGCGTCAGGTACACCCGCTCAGCCTTCAGCGAACGGAAGAAACTCTCCATCGCGGCGTTGTCCCAGCAGTTCCCGGGACGTGAATGGCTGGGCACGATTCGATGTCGTCGAAGTAAGGCCTGGTAGTCGTACGCGCAGTATTGGCTGCCTCGATCCGAGTGCAGCAGCACTTCTTCTTTCGGCTGTCGGCGTGCAATGGCCATCTCCAGGGCGGCGTGTACCAAGGCCTGCTGCATGCGGTGGTGCATCGCCCAACCGACGACTGCTCGTGAATAGAGATCGAGCACGACTGCCAGATACAGCCAACCTTGGGCCGTCCGCACGTAGGTCATGTCCGAGACCCAGTGTCGATTGGCGCGATCCGAGGCGAACTGGCGATCCAGGTGGTTCGGGGCAATCGGCAGAGCATGACGACTGCTGGAAACCAGCCGCCAGCGCTTGCGCGAGCGAACGCGCAGACCGGCTTCGCGCATCAGTCGAGCAACCCGGTGTCGACCACAAGCATGCCCCATAGCCGCCAACTCGGCCTTGATTCGGCGATGGCCATAGATCCCATTCACCTCGTGGTGAATGGTGCGGATCTCCTTGCTCAGACGCCGATTCGCCATCTCTCTCGCCGAAGGTGGCCGCTGCTGCCAGGCATAGAAGCCGCTGCGGGATACCCGCAGCAGCCGGCACATTGGCGCTACGGGATAGCGACCAGCCAACGCCTCGATGGCGCGGAACTTCACTTCGTGGGCTGCGAGAAGATGGCGAGCGCCTTTTTTAAAACATCGCGCTCCATGGTGACCTGAGCCAGTTGCTGGCGTAGACGACGCAACTCCGCGCTCTCACCACGCTGCTTGCCGTTGCCCGGAAAGGCATCGTCACCTTGCTGCTCGTACTGGCGCTTCCATTTGCCCAGCAGGCTTTCAGCGATGCCGAGCGTCTCGGCCACATGACGAAGCGGCGTGCCGGCAAGTACCTGGTCTACCGCCTCGCGTTTGAAGGATTCGGGAAAACGTCGTCTGGTCTGGGTCATGAACACTCCTTGCGGTGGACATTATCCACCTTAAGTCAGTGTCCACTCAGCCCGGGACAGACCAAACTGACCGCAGCCTTTACTCTTCTGGCTCCACCGCATTCATCGCGTCTAGCTGCCCGCTCATACGATGTAGGAAGTCGATCAGCGTATCGACCTCATCATCGTCAAGTGCTGCCAGAAGAAGCCGTTCGCGTTCCAGCGCAGTCACCAGCACACGGTCATGTAGCTTTCGTCCCGACGTCGTAAGGGCGACGGTATAACGACGCGCGTCTTTTGCATCGACCTCGGTCACTACATGCCCATCACGTTCGAGAACCTGCAGCGCTCGGCTGACAGCACTCTTGTCTAGGCCAATAACCTGCACCATTCGATTGGCGCTGATGTGGTTTTCAACGGCAAGCAAAGCCAACAGGCGCCATTCCACAATCCCGATGCTGAAGTGCTTGCGGTAGCACGCTGATGCGCCGCTGGACATCTTGTTGGTCAGGAACGTGAGTAGCGCTGGTACGTACCGATCCAGGTTCAAAGGGGTGTCTCGCATGACGAACGGTTCCTGCTCGGCGGTCGAATTGGTTGACATCGCAACTAAAATGCTTAGGATGAGAATCACACAAAGATTCCGCGACCGCA